>DATKMF010000020.1:0-66095 GCA_035542015.1 Candidatus Cybelea sp. | reverse complement strand
GGCATCTCGATTGCTACAACGCCAACGTCACCTATTCCGATCGGGTCTATCACTGCAGCGCAATCGGCCGCAATCGCGCGCTCGATGGCATCGATGTCATGGCGATCTCGCGCGGCAAGACGCGCGAGGATATCATCGACGATCCCTGCGTGCTCACCATCATCTCGGTCAACTCGCCGCGCCGCTTCGACGAGGCGATGAGCGACGGGCTGATGGCAATGTCGGAGAACGGCCAGGCGGTCGTGGTCACCCCCTTCACCCTGATGGGCGCGATGACCCCGGTGACGCTCGCCGCGGCGCTGACCCAGCAGAACGCCGAGGCGCTTTCCGGCATCACCCTCACCCAACTGACGCGACCCGGCGCGCCCGTGGTCTACGGCGCCTTCACCTCGAACGTCGATATGCGCAGCGGCGCTCCGGCCTTCGGCACGCCGGAGAACGCGCGGGCGACGATCGCCGCGGGACAGCTGGCACGGCTCTACAAGCTGCCCTATCGCGCCAGCAATTCCAGCGCCAGCAACGTGGTCGACGCGCAGGCCGCCTATGAATCGCAGATGTCGATCTGGTCGGCGGTGATGGGCCATGCCAACTTCGTCTATCACGGTGCAGGCTGGATGGAGGGCGGGCTCACCGCCTCCTTCGAGAAGGTGATCCTCGACGTCGAGATGCTGCAGATGATGGCGATGACCATCGCGCCCGTGCCGGTCAACGCCCAGGAGATCGCCGAGGGGCTGGAGGCGATCCGCGACGTGCCGACCGGCGGCCATTTCTTCGGCGCCGCGCACACGCTGGCGCGCTACGAGACCGCGTTCTACCAGCCGCTGCTCTCCAACTGGCAGAACTACGAGAACTGGGAGATCGCCGGCGCGCAGGACGCGACCCAACGCGCGACCGGGATCTGGCGCAACGTGCTGGAGACCTACCAGAAGCCGCCGATGGATCCCGCCATCACCGAAGCGCTGGCCGCCTTCGTCGCCAAGCGCAAGGAAGAGCTGAACGCGGCGGAGCGGTAGTGGAGATTCGGAGGATGCACCCGTCGACCCCTCACCCAGCCCTCTCCCTCAGGGGGAGACGGCTTTCGCTGGACCATGACGGCAGCTGCGCGACGCGATAGGCAATAATAGGCATGTGCCTATTGATTTAGCCTATCAAAAATGGTATTGATCTGAGAGCCTCCAAGCTTCGGAAACCAGCACAACCCCGACCGGACTTTGACCGGACCTATACAGAATCGACAATGCGATAGGGCCATCGCAGGCATGATTAGCGCAGATGTGTCAACGGCTTAGCTCACCCCGACGCACTTGATCCGGGCGGGACGTCGTAAAAGTGCCAGCTTACGAAATGCCCAACCCGCAGTGACCGCGTCTTCCGCCGCGGC
The DNA here is from genome assembly GCA_035542015.1 of Candidatus Cybelea sp. GTDB lineage: Bacteria > Pseudomonadota > Alphaproteobacteria > Dongiales > Dongiaceae > Dongia. The sequence goes on along the minus strand of DATKMF010000020.1, from coordinate 64,714 downwards.
GTCAGCGCATGGCTTTGCGTTCGCGCCGGCGGGCGTGGAGGATGAACTCGGTGTAGCCGTTGGGCTGCGCCGCGCCCTTGAAGACCAGCTCCTCGGCCGCCTTGAAGGCGGAGCCTTCGAAGCTGGGCGCCATCGGGCGATAGGCGGCATCGTCCCGGTTCTGGCGATCGACCACCTCGGCCATGCGCCGCAGGGTCGCGCGCACCTGCGCCTCGCTGACGATGCCGTGGCGCAGCCAATTGGCGACATGCTGGCTGGAGATGCGCAAGGTGGCGCGGTCCTCCATCAGCCCGACGCCGTCGATGTCCGGCACGCGGGAGCAGCCGACGCCCTGGTCGATCCAGCGCACCACATAGCCCAGTATGCCCTGGCAGTTGTTGTCGAGCTCGCGCTGCACCTCCTCGGCATTCCAGTTCTGCCGGGCCAGCGGAAGGGTCAGCATGTCGGCGAGTTTCGCCTTCGCGCGGGACTTGAGCTCCGCCTGCCGTTCGAACACGTCGACCTGGTGATAGTGGAGCGCGTGGAGCGTCGCCGCGGTCGGCGACGGCACCCAGGCGGTGTTGGCGCCGGCCTTCGGATGGCCGATCTTCTGCGCCAGCATCTCGGCCATCCGGTCCGGCATCGCCCACATGCCCTTGCCGATCTGCGCCCGGCCCGAGAAGCCGGCGGCGAGACCGACATCGACGTTGTGGTCCTCATAGGCCTTGATCCAGGCCGAGGCCTTCATGTCGGTCTTGCGGATCACCGGCCCCGCCTCCATCGACGTGTGGATCTCGTCGCCGGTGCGGTCGAGGAATCCGGTGTTGATGAAGATGACGCGATCGGCCGCGGCCTTGATGCAGGCGGCGAGGTTGACCGTGGTGCGGCGCTCCTCGTCCATGATGCCGATCTTGATCGTCTTCGGCGGAAGCCCGGCCAGCGCCTCGACCCGGGCGAAGATCTCGATTGCGAAGGCCACCTCGTCCGGCCCATGCAGCTTCGGCTTCACGACATAGATCGAACCTGCGCGGCTGTTCCTCGGCGGGCGTGCGGAGTTGAGATCATGCAACCCGATCAGCGCGGTCATCGCGGCGTCGAGAATGCCTTCCGGCACCTCGCTGCCGTCGAGCAGGACGGCATCGGTCATCATATGCAGCCCGACGTTGCGCACCAGCATCAGGGCGCGGCCGGGCAGGCGCAGCGTACCCCCGTCCGGCTTCACATAGTCGCGGTCGGGCTCGAGATGGCGCTCCACGCTGCGGCCACCCTTGGCGAAGGTGGCACTCAGATCGCCTTTCATCAGGCCGAGCCAGTTGCGGTAGATGCCGACCTTGTCGGCGGCGTCGACCGCGGCGACGCTGTCCTCCATGTCCATGATCGAGGTCAGCGCCGCCTCGAGCACCACATCGGCGATGCCGGCGGGATCATCGCGGCCGATCGGATGGGCACGGTCGATGCGGAGCTCGACATGGAGACCGTGATGCAGCAGCAGGATTGCCGACGGCGCCGACGGCGCACCTTGATAGCCGGCGAAGACTACGGGATCGCGGAGCCGGGTCGCAGCTCCGCTCTGTTGTGCAACCACCAGCGCGCCGTTCTTCACGGAATAGCCCGACGCCTGCACGTGGCTGCCACCGGCGAGCGGCGCGATCTCGTCCAGGATGGTCCTCGCCCGCGCGATCACCTTGGTGCCGCGCACCTTGTCATAGCCGCCGGCCGGCGCACCGCCCTCGAAGGGAATGGCATCGGTGCCGTAGAGCGCGTCGTAGAGGCTGCCCCAGCGCGCGTTCGCGGCGTTCAGCGCATAGCGCGCGTTGGAGACCGGGACCACGAGCTGAGGCCCGGCGATCTTCGCGATCTCGTCATCGACATGCTCGGGCGCGATCGACACCGGTCCGGGATCCGGCACCAGATAGCCGATCTCGGTGAGGAACCTGCGATACGCTTCGGCATCGTGAGGCTGGCCGGCGCGCTGGCGATGCCAGCCATCGATCTGCGCCTGCAGCCGGTCGCGGAAGGCGAGGAGTTCGCGACTGCGCGGCGCGAGGTCGCGGATGATCGCGGCGAGACCGGACCAGAAGGTCCGGGAGTCAATCCCCGTCCCCGGCACCACCTCCTGGTCAACGAAGGCAAAGAGCTCTTGATCTATGGCAAGGCCGTCGATGCTGATGCGGGACGGCGCAGGGGGCTGCGCCTTCGTGTCGTCGTTCAATGCGGCTCCGTTTGCAGAGAATTGCGGGCAGGCGGGGATCGCCGGCGGCATGATGGCAGCGGGACCGGTAGCCATCAAGCCGAATGGCCCGGGCGCTCCGGCTTACTGCTTCGACGATTCGTGGTTCCTCCACGCCGGCGGCGAAGGCGTCAGCCGAGAAGGGCCTCGGCCTCGATCTCGACATCATAGTCACCGACCAGCTCGGCCTCGACCAGGGTGTTGGCCGGCCGGATGTCGCCGAAATACCGGCCATGAACGCGCGCCACCGGCTCCCATTGCGTGACGTCGCGAAGATAGATTCGGGTCCGCACGACGTCCTCCAGCCGGCCGCCCAGCGCGGAGAGGCTGCCGGCGATCTTGTCGAGGATATAGACGGCCTGGCCGCCGGGATCGCCCTTGCAGACGATTTCGCCCGCGCCATGCGTCGCCGTCGTGCCGCTCACCAGGATGCGGTCGCCGATGCGGACGGCGCGGCTGTAGCCGCAAAGCGATTCCCAGACGCTGCCGGTATCGACCCGCAGCCGATGCGGCCGGTCCACCACCGGAACGGCCCGATAGGCCTTCGGCATCTCGGCCAAATGATGGCTGAGGTCACCCGAGGCGGTGAGATACGGCGGCCGCCGGTACTCCTGGCCGCAATCGCCGGGAATGCGGCGCGTGCGCTCGAGCGCGGCATCGATGATGCGCCGGTCCTCGTCGTCGAGCGCGAAAGAGAAGAGGGCCAGATTGTCGCCGCGATGCTCCCGCTCGCCCAGCCGCGCGCCGATGATGATCGCGCCGACCGCCGGCTGGTCGAGCACCCATCGCGTCGCGACGTTGGCGATCGAGACGCCATGCTTCTTCGCGACCCGTGCGGTCGCATCGAGAACCTGCTGGAAGACGCTCCAGCCGCCGATCTGCGCGACGAACCGCCGGTACTTCATCTTGCTCCAGTCGGCGATCTCGTCCGCCTTCGGCTCCGGGCGGCCCAGCCATTTCTCGCTGAGGAGCCCGCCCGCCAATGTCCCATAGGCCAGCAGCTTAACGCCGTGGGCGAGACAGAACTCCGTCATGGCCTCGGAAGCGCGGCGGTCGAGCAGCGAGAAGCAGACCTGGTTGGTGGCGATCCGGTGGCCGTGCCTCACCAGGAGGCGCAGATGGTCGGTATCGAAATTGGTGAGGCCGAGATGGCGGATCCCGCCGGCCGCCTGGATCGCGCCGAGCTCGCGCATGGCGTCGAGATAGGCCGGGTGCTCGAACGACCACCAGTGGAGTTGCAGGAGATCGATCGTCTCCGTCTTCAGCCGGTCCATGCTGCGGCGGATGCCGGCGCGGACCACCTCCGCCGTCATCTCGCCCGGCAGCGGACACCACTTGGTGAAGATCGCGGCTCGCTTGAAGGCGCCGCGGGCGACGCCTTCGTTGTAGCGACCGGCGATGTCCTCGGCGCTGCCGTAGTGGTCGGCCATGTCGAAGGCGTCGAAGCCGGCGGCCGCGTATTCCGCGAGCACGCCGGCCGCGCGATCCGGATCGAGACGCCGGCCGCCGCGCTCCATGTCGGCGACCTGCCAGAGACCCGTCACCACCCGGCTGATGCTGAGCCCGGGCGCAATCTCCACGCGATCGGGGAAAGTGGGCTTGGTGCTCAATTCCCCATCTTCGCCTTGATCGCGGCGACATCGGCCGACGTCATCTGGCCGACCGTGGCCACCTGGCCGTTGGTGATCTTCCAGAGCCGGAACGGGCCGGTGATGTCGCCATACTGGTCGAACTGGACCGGGCCGATGACGCCTTCGTACTTGATCGGCTTGCCGTCCTTGATCAGCTGCAGCGCCTTGGCGAACTCGTCCTTGCCGGCATGGATGACGGTGCCGTTGGGATCGAGCACCTTGCGCATCGAATCCTGGATCGCGGCCGGATCCGGCTTGCCCGCCTGGGCGATGGCGAGGCCGACGATGGCGCCGGCGTCATAGGCCTGGACCGCGGCCGGCGCGCCGGGATCGATGTTGGAGAAGGCCTTGTAGTTGGCGTTGAAATAGTCGGTGGAAGGCGTCGTCTCGGTGCCCGACGATGTACCGTAGGCATTCTCCAGGTACTTGGCGCCGACCGCGTTGATGAAGTCGTCGCTGTTCATGCCGTCATTCAGCAGGAACTTCTGCGGCCCGCCCTGGCTGATCCATTGCCGCGCGATCGTGGCGCCATCGACGGGCGTGGCGACCAGATAGAGCGCGTCGGGATTGCCCTCCATCGCCTTGGTGACCTCGGCCTGGTAGCTGGCCTGCTTGGCGTTGTACGGCGTGTCGGAGACGATCTCGCCGCCGAGCGCCTTGTAGGCCTTGGAGAACTCCTGCACCATGTTGACGCCGAAATCGTCGTTCACATGGATGATGGCGAGCTTCTTCAAGCCCTGGTCCACCGCGAACTTGCCGGCGGCGACGCCTTGCAGCGCGTCGGAGGTGATCATGCGGAAGAAGACACCGTTGGTCTTACCTTGGCGGCCGAGCTCGGTCAGCGTCGGCGAGGACGAGGCCGGCGAAACCTGCACCACATGGGCCGGCGCCGTCACCGAAGTCAGGATCGGGATGGAGACCGAGGAGATGATGCCGCCGATGATGACCGGCACCTTCTTCACCTGCACGAGCTGGGTCGCCGCATCGACCGCGACGTTGCCCTGGCTCTGGGAATCCCGGGTGTCGGCGACCAGCTTGCAGCCGCCATCGACGCCGCCCGCGTCGTTGATGTCGCGGAACGCCATCTCGATCGACTTGGCGCCGGCCTGGCCGTATTGACCGGCCGGGCCAGTCAGCTCCATCACCACGCCGACCGTCACGTCGCAATCCGCCAGCGCCGCACCGGCGCCGACCAGCAATGCGCCCGCCGCCGTGGTGGCGAGCAGAATCCGTCTCCCGAACATCTTTGAGCCCCCCTTATGACCCGGATTTTTCAGCCGGCCGCCTGCAGCCAGGTTTCCTGCAGGTGGCGCCAGACGACGCCGCAAGGCGCTGCGGGCGCAAGGCAGAGCAGCGCCGTCGAGAGCCGCCGTGTCGTCCGGCCTTGACCATACTGCGCCTCGACATATTCCAGCAATATGGCCTCGGCCGACTGCCAGACTGGCCGGATACCGGAGACATCGATCGCGAAATCCGGGCCGCGGCTGCCGCGCGCGGCGCCGATCCAGCCGATGACGGCGGCCCGGTCGCGGATGCCGCCGTCGGGGCCGATCAGCCGGAAATCCGGATCCAGCGCCTGCTCCAGCCTCCCGAGATCGAACGCCTTGGCGGAGGGTCGCAGCCATTCGCCGAAGAAGACGTGCAGCTCGAAGATTTCCTGCGCGGCACGATCGGCCAGGGTCTTCACGGTCAGGAGGCTTGGCGGCTGAGGTTGTATTTCATGATGCGGCCATGCCGGCCGACGCGGTCGCGCTCGAGGTCGAAGGTGTCGCCCTCCGGGCCCTGGCGCTGGGCAAGAACCGCGGCGATCTCCCGGCGGTCCTGGTCGGTCAGCCGCAGCGCAGCGATCCGGAGGTTGGCATCGAGATGGGCACGGTTGCGACCGCCGACGATGACCGCGCCGACCTGCGGCATGTCGAGCACGGCACGGCTGGCAACGGTGGCGATGTCGGTGCCGTGCCGCTCTCCGATCGCGCGCAGAGCCCGCAACAGCTGCTGAAAGAGATCCCAGCCGCCGAAATCGTCGATGATCAGCTTATATTTCGTCAGTGAGCGGTTCTCGAGCGGGGCGGCGGGCTCCGGCTGGCCGAGCCAGCGCTCGGTAAGGAAGCCGCCGGCGACCGTGCCGTAGACCAGAAGCTGGATGCCGTGGCGCCGCGCGACCTCGACCAGCTTGTGCTCCGGTCGAGCGTCCAGCAGCGAATACTGCACCTGCATGGCAACCACCGGCACGCCGGCTGCGACCAGCTTCTCGGTATGCAGCGAGTCGAAATTGGTGCCGCCGAGGAGATCGATCTTGCCTTCGCGGCGCAGCTCCTCGAGCCAGAGGGCGGTGTTGATGCAGCCCGGCACCGCGTAATCCCACCAGTGGAACTGCACCAGATCGAGCCGTTCCTGGCCGAGACGGCGCAGCGAACGCTCGATGATGGTGCGGACATAGACGCGGTCGACCTCGTGCAGGGTCGCGAGGTCGGGGACGAACTTGGTGTGGATCTTGAGCGCCCGCAATGCCGCGGTGCCATGGCGATCCGCGTAGGCGCGGCGGGCGGCGCCGATCAGTTCCTCGACGCCGGTATAGATATCAGCGCAGTCGAAGGTGGTGATGCCGGCTTCCGCACACGCCACCAGGTCGGCCACCGCCTCGTCCCGCGCCACGGCGCCATGGCCGCCGGCGAGCTGCCATCCGCCGCGGATGACGCGTGAGATGCGGTATCCCGGGCGAAGCTCGATCTGCTCCATGAAACTCACCGCCGCTTCGTGGCCGGAAGCGGCACGGCCGTCGTGTCGGCATAGCGGAAACGGCGCTTGCCGATCCGCGTGATGCGGAACCGGGTCGAGCAATTGGGATCGGGACAGGCGACTTCGGCGTCGCTGGTCATCCAGTCGTTCGCGTCGGTCGGCCGTTGCTTGGCGGCAAGCAGCGGCAGCAGCGCGCCGAGGGAATAGATCGAGAAACCCTGGCCCGGCGGCAGATGCAGCATCTCGCCCTTCAATTCGAAATAGTCGCCGGGCTTGGCCCCGCAATGGATCTTGCCGCCTGCAGGCGCCGTCACCTCGACCCGGAGATCGTAGAGCTCGAAGCTGTGATCCGCAGCCTTCGACCTTGCTTTGGCTCTGGAAATCGGCATGACCGCCCCGACTGGATGACCGCGGCCATCAAGCGGGAAATCAGGCGAAGATTCAAGCGGGGCGAAGGGCTCGGGCGGCGTGCGCCGGAGCAGATCAGGTCGAGCGGCGGCCGATCAGTGCCTCGATCTCGGCTTGCGTCGAGGTACCCTCCATCGGCCCCTTCTTGCACACGGCGAGGGCGCCGGCCGCGTTGGCATAGGCCAGCGCCTGCCTGGGCGGCATGCCGCGCAGCCAGCAGCTGACGAAGGTCGCGCCGAAACAATCGCCGGCGCCGGTGGGGTCGATCTCCTCGACCTGGTGGGCCGGGAGCGAGATCTCGGTTCGGACGTCGAAGTAGCTGGCGCCCTGGACCCCGCGCTTCACCACCACCGCCTTCATGCCGCGGCCGAGCAGCGCCTTCACGGTGTCCGCTTCGGATCCGGCATCGGTGAACAGGAAGAGCTCTGGCCCGCTCGGCAGGAAGAGATCGGCCTCCTTGGCAACGAAGTCGAGTGCCTTGCGCAAACCCGGAAGTTCGAGCATCTCGCGCCGGATATTGGGATCGAACGAGACGGTGCCGCCACGCCGGCGCAGCTGCCTGATCGCGCCGAGGGTGAGCTCAACGATCGCATCGGAGAACAGCGCCGTGCCCATCACGTGCAGATGATCGCAGGCGGTGATCGCTGCGTCGGTCCGCTGGGTCGCAGCCACCGAAGCGCAGGCACTGTGCCGGATGTTGAAGACGAAATCCCGGGTGCCGTCGGGCCGATAGCGCACGAAGGCGCTGCCGGTCGGGCGATCGGGATCCTCGCCGATGGCGCTGACGTCGACACCGTCGCGCCTCAGGCGCTCGACGCAGACCGTGCCGAAATCGTCCTTGCCGACGCAACCGATGATCCCGCAAGGCTGACCGAAGCGCGCCGCCTGGTCGATGAAGATCGCGGGCGCGCCGGAGGGAAACGGCCCGACCAGCTTGATCGGCGCCCGGAACCCCAACCCGGGTTCCACCGCCATGATCTCGACCAGGATCTCGCCGATGGTCAGGATCTTCTTCATCGCTCAGCCCGTTGAGTTATCGCCGCTTGGCTCCGGCAACGCCCGGCCGGCGCACGCCTTGGGGCGTGATCCTAACCGGAAGCCGCGCGTCGAACCATCCCGTGGTCGCTCTCGGCTATTGATCTTTCATATTTATCAGCGCATTAAGGCAATAGCCCAGCCTTCGAGGAGAATCCCTTTCCAGCGCAATTGCGCAGCCTGCCCTCCAGAGGGCTTGTCCGCACCGTTGCGCTTGAGCGAGATGGCTGAGGCATGCTGGAAACCCGATCGGTCTCGAAACAGTTCGGCGGCGTTGCCGCGGTTGCGAATGTCTCCATCCAGGTCGCGCAGGGCGAGGTCGCCGGGCTGATCGGTCCGAACGGTGCCGGCAAGACGACCCTGTTCAACCTGATCGCCGGCAGCCTCCATCCGAGCGCCGGCCAAGTGCTGCTGCGGGGCACTCGCATCGACGACCTTCCCGCGCATCAGCGCCTCGGCCTCGGGCTCGGCCGCACCTTCCAGATACCGCGGCTCTTCGCGCAGATGAGCGTGCTCGAGAACATGCTGACCGCCGCGCGCGGCCAGATCGGCGAACGGATCCTGCCGAACTGGATGCCGGGCACGGCGGTGCGGGACCAGGAGCGGCTCAATGTCGAAAAGGCGATGCGGCTGCTCGACTTCGTGACCTTGACCAGGCTCGCGCGCGAGCCGGCGCGCGTGCTTTCCGGCGGCCAGCGCAAGCTGCTGGAGCTCGCCCGCATCCTGATGGCGGATCCCAAGCTGATCCTGCTGGACGAGCCGGCGGCCGGGGTCAATCCGAGCCTGATGGAAACCATCATCGACCGCATCCACGCCATCAACGCCACCGGCGTGACGTTCCTGATCATCGAGCACAACATGGACGTCGTGGCGCGGCTCTGCAGCCGGACGCTGGTGATGGTCGAAGGCCGCCTGCTCTGCGAAGGCGCGCCGCGCGAGGTGATTCGCGATCCTCGGGTGATCGAGGCCTATCTCGGCGGTACACCCGGGGAGCAGGCGCGGGCATGAAGGGTCGCGTCGTCCTCAGCGCGGAGGCGATCGTCGCCGGCTACGAGCCGGACCTGCCGATCCTGAACGGCGCCGGCTTCACGCTGCATGAGCGCGAGATCGTCGCGCTGCTGGGGCCCAACGGCGCCGGCAAATCGACCCTGATCAAGGCGGTGGCGGGGTTGGTTCCGGTCACGTCAGGCAGAGTACGGCTCGAAGAGCGCGACATCACCAACCTTCCCGCCCATCTGCTGATCCGCCTAGGGCTTGGATTCGTGCCGCAGACCGAGAACGTGTTCGCGGCGATGTCCATCGCGGACAACCTGCTGCTGGCCGCCGCCATCCTGCCGAAGACCCGCCGCGCCGAGCGCGTTGCCGCGATGTACGCCATGTTCCCCGATCTTGCCGCGAAGACGTCGCTGGCCGCGGGGCGGCTTTCCGGCGGTCAGCGCCAGATGCTGGCGATCGCGCGGACACTGCTGGTCGAACCCAAGGTGCTGATGCTCGACGAACCCTCCGCCGGCCTGTCGCCGAAGATCGTCGGCGGCGTCTTCGAGACACTGCAGCGGGTTCGGGAAACCGGCGTCGCCATCCTGCTGGTCGAGCAGAGCGTGCGCACCGCCCTCGCCCTCGCCGACCGGGCCTATGTCCTGGCGGAGGGCCGGAACCGGCATGAGGGGCCGGCGCCGCTGCTGCGTGACGACCCGCTCATCGCGCATCTCTATTTCGGCGGCGATCCGGTGGCGGCACCATGAGCCTGCAATTCATCGCCGACGGCCTGCTGATCGGATCGATGGTGGGGTTGGGGGCGATCGGTGTCACCCTCACCTACTCGATCCTCGGTTTCGCCAATTTCGTGCACGGCGAGTTCATCGCCTGGGGCGCCTATGCCTGCCTGGTGATCGCCGGGCTGATCGGTCTCGGCTTCGGCATCCAAGTGCAACCGCTCGGACCGTTCTCGATCGGCTGGGTCATCCTCGTCGCCGCCGTATTCGCCATGACGTTCACCGGCCTCCTGGCGCTGGCGCTCGATTTCCTGCTGTTCAGCCGCTTGCGGCGACACGGCAACGCGATCGTAATGGTGATGGCGAGCTTCGGCGCCTCGATGGCACTGCGCAGCCTGCTCGAGTTCCTGTTCACCTCCGAGCCTGCGTATTTCAGTCGCGAGATCCAGATCGCGATCCCGATCGGGCTCGGCGTCCGCGTGACGCCGGACCAGATGCTGATGCTGGTCCTGACCGCCGTGCTGGTGCTCGGCATGCATCTCCTCATCACCCGCACGACGCTGGGTCGCGCGATGCGGGCGGTGAGCGAGAATCCGTCGCTCGCCGCGGTCGGCGGGATCGACGTCGCCGCCGTGATCCGCCGCACCTGGCTGATCGGCGGCGCGCTCGCCTGCGCCGCCGGAATCGTCGCCGGAATCACGGTGCAGATCCGTCCCTTCATGGGATTCGATCTGCTGCTGCCGATGTTCGCCGCGGCGATCCTCGGCGGGATCGGCAGCGTTCCCGGTGCGGTCCTCGGCGGATTGATCGTCGGCCTCGCGGAATCCTGCGCCGTGCAATTCGTCGGCGCGGAATATCGCGCGGCCGTCGCCTTCCTGCTGCTGATCGCCGTGCTGCTGCTGCGGCCGACCGGTCTCTTCGGCCGGGCAGCGGGGTAACTCCGGTGCTGGACGTTCTCGGCTATCTCGCCTTCTTCCTCACCACGGCGCTCTCCTATGCGCTGATGTGCCTCGGCCTCAATCTGCAATGGGGGCAAACCGGACTCTTCAACGTCGGGATCGCCGGCTTCGCCGCGATCGGCGCCTATGCTTCGGCGATGCTGACGACGCCGCCCGGCGGAAACCATTTCGGCGGCTTTGACCTGCCGATCCTCATCGGCTGGATCGGGGCGATGCTCGCGTCGGGGCTCGCCGCTGCGATCATTGGGGCGATCACGCTCCGGCTGCGCGCCGATTACCTCGCCATCACGACGTTCGGTATCGCGATCGTGATCCAATTGTTCGCGCTCAATGCCCAGAGCTTCACCGGAGGCGCCTTCGGCATCGGCTTCATCCCGCGGCCGTTCGCGAACCTGGCCGAACACGCCCTTGCCTTCGAGCTCGCCAATCTGGCGCTGGTCGGCGGGGTGACCTTGCTCGTCTTCCTGGCGCTGGAACGCCTGGTGAGAAGCCCCTGGGGGCGCGTGCTGCGGGCGATCCGCGAAGACGAAACCGCCGCCCTCTCCCTCGGCAAGAACGCCAAGCGCTTCCGCCTTCAGGCCTTCGTCCTGGGGAGCGCCATCATTGGCCTCGCCGGCGCAATCCAGGGTCATTTCATCGGCTTCATCGCCCCGGAAAACTACCTCTCAGCGATCACCTTCCAGGTCTGGGCCATGCTGATCATCGGCGGTTCCGGGAACAACCGCGGCGCGCTCGTGGGCGCGATCCTGGTCTGGGGTCTTTGGAGCCTATCCGGCGCCGCCATGACGACGATCTTCCCGCCCGAGCAGCAGGTCCGTGCCGCGGCCCTGCAGATTGTGGCAATCGGCGTCCTCATGGCCACAATTCTGCTGCTGCGACCACGCGGCATTCTCGGCGAGCAGATGACCGTCTCGCGACATCTGGAGGGCGGGACGGGCGACGGGTGACAAGCTGACGCAGGATGCGAACGCCGCAGCCTACCGGTATCCAACCAAAGTCGGCAATTGCCCTTCAGAATCCTGTCTTCTCAGATTTCCGGGAACCAGAACCGGCAAAGCGAGCTTTGGACTGGGCAGAAGGGGCTCGCGAACCAACGCGGCGAGCCCGCGTTTACCGGGCTGCAAAAACCGCCGTTAAGGGGTCCCGATGAAGATCGCCCAAGTTTCGTCACTCATGGAGGCCGTTCCGCCCAAATTGTACGGCGGAACGGAACGGATCGTCGCCTATCTCACCGACGAGTTGGTGGCACTCGGCCACGACGTCACATTGTTCGCCAGCGGTGACAGCATCACGACGGCGAAGCTGGTGCCGGGCTGGCCCTGTGCGTTGCGGTTGGCACCGGGCATGCGGGACTACCTGGCGCCGCATATGGTGCTGCTCGAGGAGCTGGCACAGCGGGCCGACGAGTTCGACCTGATCCATCTCCACATCGACTACCTCGGCTATCCCACGTTGCAACGGCTCGACGTCCCCTATCTTGCGACGCTGCACGGGCGGCTCGATCTGCCGGAACTGCAGCGCGTCTACGATGTCTTCTCCGAGGTGCCCGTGGTCTCGATCTCGGACTGCCAGCGCGAGCCACTGCCGCAGGCGAACTACGTGCGCACCGTCTATCACGGCCTGCCCGACAACCTGCTGCGGCCCGGCTCCGGCGAAGGCGGATATCTCGCCTTCATCGGCCGCATTTCGCCCGAGAAAGCGCCGGATGCGGCGATCCGCATCGCCGGCCGCGCGGGCATGAAGATCAAGATCGCGGCCAAGGTCGACAAGGTCGACCAGGAGTATTTCGCGCGCGAAATCGAGCCCCTGCTTGCCCAGCCACATGTGGAGTTCCTCGGCGAGATCGACGACCGGCGCAAGAGCGACTTCCTCGGCAACGCGGCCGGTCTGCTGTTTCCGATCGTATGGCGCGAACCCTTTGGCCTCGCCATGATCGAGGCAATGGCCTGCGGAACCCCGGTCATCGCCATGCGCAACGGCTCGGTCCCGGAGGTCATCGATGAAGGCGTCTCGGGTTTCATCGTCGAGAGCGAGGCCGAAGCGGCACGTGCCGTCGCGCGTCTGGGCCAGCTCGACCGGCGAGGCGTCCGACGGACCTTTGAGAAGCGTTTCACCGCGCGCCGGATGGCCGAGGACTACGTCGAGATCTACAGCCGCCTGATGGCCAGCCGCCGGCGGGCGCAGCTCAAGCTGGCCTGAAAGCGAGTCTGCTCGCCGAGGAGAGTCAGCCGGAAGACGTTCGCAAGAAGACTGGCGGAGAGATCCTCATCATGTCGCTCCCACGCTATGCGACGAGGGGGCCGGCCATATTCCTGCTGCACTACGTGCGGCGCCGGTTCTGGGCTCATCTCGTCGTGCTCCTCGCCGTCATCGCCGCGGTGGTCTGCGCGATCGGCTCGCAATACGGCGTCAAATACCTGGTCGATGCCCTAAGCGAGCGCAACCGGTCGGATCTCGAGCTCTGGGGCGCGGTCGCGCTGCTGCTGGGACTGGTCGCCGGCGATAACCTGCTCTGGCGCCTGGCGGGCTGGGTATCGACCTACGCCTTCGTCGGCGTGGGCGGTGACCTGCGCCTCGATCTCTTTCGCCATCTCTCCGGCCACGGCACCCGCTACTTCACCGACCGCTTCCCCGGCGCGCTTGCCGGAAGGATCACGACCGCCGCGAACACCGCCTGGATGATCGAGAACGCGCTGACCTGGAACACCATTCCGCCCGCCTTGGCGGTGCTCGGCGCGATCATGCTGCTGGGCGCGGTGGACTGGCAGATGACCGCCGTGCTGCTGGCGATCGTCCTCGTCCTCGGCGCGATCATCGGGACGCTCGCCACGTATCGCAACGATCTCCACGCCCGGTTCGCCGGCCAGGCCGCCGCCGTCTGCGGCGACCTGACCGATGTCGTGAGCAATATGAGCCTGGTCCGCGCTTTCGGCGCCGCACGGCGCGAGCAGGAGCGGCTGTGGCGCGGCATCGAGCAGGAAATGTCGGCGCAGCGCGACAGCCTGCGCTCCCTGGAACGGCTTCGCCTGCTGCACGCCGTCTCCGTGTTCCTGGTCTCCGCCGGCGTGCTGGTCTGGTCGGTCGAGCTCTGGCGCCAGCATCGGATCTCGACCGGCGACGTGGTGCTGACGACGACGCTCGGCTTCACCGTTCTCCATGCCTCGCGCGATCTCGCCATGGCGCTGGTCGAGCAGGTTCAGCAATTCGCCAAGCTCGGGGAGGCGATCCGGGAGCTCGGGTCTCCGCATGAGATGCCGGATGCACCGCACGCCCAGCCGCTGATCCCTCTCGGCGGCGCCGTATCCTTCGAGCATGTGGGATTTGCCTATCCCAATGGCGAGCGCGTGCTGGAGGCGTTCGATCTGCATGTGCCGCCCGGCCAGCGGCTCGGTCTCGTCGGCAGGTCCGGCGCCGGCAAATCCACCATCCTCGCGCTGGGGCAGCGGCACTATGACCCGCAAGGCGGGCGAATCCTGATCGACGAGCAGGACATCCGGCAAGTGACCCAGGAAAGTCTGCGGAAATCGATCGCCGTCGTGCAGCAGGACATTTCCCTGTTCCATCGCTCGGTGCTGGAGAACCTGCGCTACGGCAATCCGGAGGCCGGCGACGCGGACGTCTATCGCGCCGCGGAAGCCGCGCATTGCACCGAGTTCATCCGCCAGCTGCCGCAAGGCTTCGACACCATCGTCGGCGAACGGGGATTGAAGCTCTCCGGCGGCCAGCGCCAGCGCCTGGCGATCGCCCGCGCCTTCCTGCGCGACGCGCCGATCATCCTGCTCGACGAGGCGACCTCGTCGCTGGACAGCGAATCCGAACGGGCGATCCAGGACGCGCTCGATCGGCTGGTGAAGAACCGCACGGTGATCGCCATCGCCCATCGCCTCTCGACGCTCTCCTCTTTCGACCGCATCGTGGTCCTGGAGCGCGGCCGCATCGTCGAGGACGGCTCGCCGGCCGACCTGCTCACGCGCGACGGCCCCTATGCCTGGATGTACCGCCGCCAACTGGCGGAGGCCCCGGGACGCAGACGCGCCGCCGAGTAGACGCGCGCTCCACCGCCCGATCCCTTCTCCGTCGCGCGGCGCTTCTCTGTCCGCTATGCTGCGCGCCCCAGCGTCGGACCAGAGGGAATCATGGCACAGCCGCAGAGAATGAAGCTGAAAGTCTCGAAGATCTGTTTCGGAACCTCGTCGCTGTCGAACATGCCGGACACTTACGGCTATGCGGTGGATGCCGAGCGCGCCCATGCGACCGTCCGCACGATCTTCGACAGCACGATCAATTTCCTGGATACGTCGCGGATCTACGGCTTCGGCCGCAGCGAGGAGCGGATCGGGGACGTGATTCGCGAGCGCGGCGGGTTGCCGAAGGGCTTCGTCCTCTCGACCAAGCTCGACCGCGACCCGAAGACCAACCGGTTCGACGCGTCGCAGGCTCGTCGCTCGATCGAAGAGAGTCTCGAGGCGCTCGGGCTCGACCGGGTCCAGCTGCTGCATCTGCACGATCCCGAGCATTCAGCATCGCTCAGCGAAATCACCGGCCCGGACGGCGCCCTGCCCGAGCTCTTCGAGATGAAGGCGGAGGGTCTCGCGGAAGCGGTCGGGCTCGCCGCCGGCAAGGTCGACGTGATGATGCCGCTGCTGCGCGACTGGGATTTCGACGCGCTCATCACCCACAACCGGTTCACACTGGTCAACCGCAATGCCGAGGCGATGATCGATCTCGCCGTGAGCAAGGGCATCGCCGTACTGAACGCGGCTCCTTACGCCGGCGGCGTGCTGGCCAAGGGCACCGACGTCTTCCCCCGCTATGTCTATCAGAAGGCGTCGGCGGAGATGCTGGATCCCGTGCGGCACGTGGAGGCGATCTGCGCCAAGCACGGCGTGCCGCCCGGTGCCGCGGCATTGCAATTCTCGATGCGAGATCCGCGCGTCACCTCCACCATCTGCGGCGTCAGCAAGCCGGAACGGGTGAAGGAGACCCTGGCCTGGGCGGATTGGCCAATTCCCGATGCGCTCTGGGCGGAGCTCAAGGCGCTGCCCTTCTCGACCGACGATCCCGAGGCGACGCGCGAATACCGGCCGGGATAGTCAGCGCGCCGCCATCATCTGCCGGCGGTAGTGCTCCGCATCCCAATCGAGCAGCGCCTGCTCCTCCGCCGCCTGCAGATATGTGATCTCGATATCGGTCGGAATCCGGCTGACGACCAGCGCAAGGCAGACCAGCAAGGGTTCCGCAGCGGAGGTCGCGTCGCGACGGAGGATGGCGCCCTGGCCCGGCAGGAGCAGCGCGACCGGTGGCGGAACGCCTTCCGCTCTCACGCGCGCCGTCATGGCGGCGAGAGACTCGCCCGGTGCCAGCCTTGGCAAGGCAGGGCCGAGGACCACAACATGATCGGGATAGAGCGAGCCCTTGGTCGCGATCGCCAGGTTGTGCGGTTCAGTGGCGAGATAGTGGCAGCGTGGATCTTTCGGCAGGCGATAGTCCGTACCGACGCAGAGGGACCGAAGCGCGGCGAGATCGCCCTCCGGCGCCGGGCGCGGCTGCAACGCCAGGCGACGCTCGACCTCGGCGACCAGCGCGTCGGCGCCATCCGGGGTCTCGGCGCCGACAACGAGGCCATGATTGCCGAGGATGAGTACGTCCACCGGACCTTCGGCGGTGATTTGGCTCAAGCCCTGCGCGAGCGGCAGGCCGGGACGGATGTAATCCAGCCGCCGCCAGGCGAGGCCGCGCAGGCGCCCGGCAAGCTCCGCCTCGGCGCCCCTGATCGCCGACCAGGCGATGGAGTTGACCCCATGGACATGCAGCACGACCGGATGCGGCAGCAGCGCGTGGAGCGAGGTCTCGACCGAGGCGCGCAGCGTGATCTCGCCCTGATCTGGCGCCAGCGGCATGCGCTCGTTCCCAGACGCCAGCGCCGCGCGGGCGCCGGAGAGCAAGACCGGCACGAAGATCGCTTCCTTCTCGGCATCGGCGAGCCAAGTGCCGGAAGCCTTCACCCAGAGCAGGTCATTGCACTTCAGCGAAGAATTGCCGCCGGCCGCCTGGACCAGTTCGATGTTCCGCCCGACGCGCGCCGACATGCGGCGGAGCGCGTCCAGGTATTCCGGCTGCTGCATCCCGCGAATCTCGCCAATCAGAGGCCCGATACTAGGGTTGGCATCCCCAGGGGCGCAATCCCGACCTCGACCGCCGCGCCGAGCGAGAGCAGCTGCGCGTCTCTCCCGCTCGCCATCACCAGTTGCAGCGCGACCGGCATCTGGGCGGCGCCGATGCCCATGGGTAGCACCAGCGCCGGAAGGCCGGTCAGGTTGTAGACCGCGCTGTAGAGCATCTCGCCCGCGCCGCCTTCGCCCTCCAGGGCAGGATCCTCGGCCGGCGCGACCCATGGAACCGCCGGCGAGAGGACGGCATCTACTCGTGCGAACAGCGCGGCAAAACGCGCCTTCAGCGCTTTCTGCGCGGCCTGGGCGCGGAGATAGGCGACGGCCGGTACGCTGAAACCGGCTTCGATCTGCTGGCGCGTGATCGGGCCGAACTCCTCGGGCTCGATCTTGATGAGACGTTCGTGGATGAGGCTCGCTTCCGGCTCGATCAACGCCAGCAGCGCCTCGGCCGCGCCGTTCATGCCTTCGACCGAAACCGGCTCGACGGACGCACCGGCTGCTCGAAGTCGATCGAGCACCGCGGCGAAACATGCGCTGACCTCCGGCTCGAGGAAGCGTTCGGCGCCGTCATGCTGCATCACGCCGAGGCGCAGACCCTTCAATTTGGCGGCGGCGACCGGAAAGCGCTGTCCGGTCATGCCTTGCAGCATGAGCGCGGCATCGGCGCAGGATCGCGCGATCGGACCGACATGGTCCAGCGACCAGGAAAGCGGCTGCACGCCGACAAGTTCGACGAGGTTGAAGGTCGGTTTCAGGCCGACGACGCCGCAATAGGACGCGGGGATCCGGATCGAGCCGCCGGTATCGGTGCCGAGCGCCGCAAAGCAGAAGCCGGTGGCGACGGCGGCCGCCGAGCCGCCGCTCGAGCCGCCCGAGGTGCGGTTCAGATCCCAGGGGTTGTTGGTCTGGCCGAAATCGGGATGGACAGCGCCGTAGGCGTATTCCAGCAGATTGGTCTTGCCGAGGATGACGGCGCCCGCCTCCTCCAGCCGCTGGATGACCGGTGCATCCGCGCCGGGCAGCTTCGGGCTGCCGGCGCGCGAGGCGAAGGTGGTGGGCACGCCGGCCATGTCCATGAGGTCCTTGATCGCGATCGGGACCCCGTGCAGCGGGCCGCGGTCGCGGCCGGCGGCGAGCTCGTGCTCCGCCGCCTCCGCGCGCTCGAGACTGCGCGCCTCGAGCACGGTGATGAAGCTGTTGAGCCTGGCATCGAGACGCGCGATCCGCTCCAGCGCCTGCCGCGTCACCGCGACAGGCGAGAGCGTTCGATTCCGATAGGCCGCGCCGAGCGCCGCAATCGAGAGGAAGAGCGGATCGGTCACAGTGGATCCGTCATGGCGGCCTATTTCTCGATATGGGTCCGCAGGAAGATGTTGTTGCCGAGCGGGATCTGCTCGAAGCCCTGCACCGATTTGCGCAAGGCCACGGTGTAAGGCGATTCGAACATGTAAACGATGGGTGCCGCATCGTTGTAGATATCCTGGAGCTTGGCATACATCTCGGCCCGCTTCGCCTTGTCCGGCTCCTTGCCGCTCTGAATGAAGAGATCCTGGATCGCGGGATCGTTGTAGCCGCTGTGCTGCGATTCCGTGGTCGCATAGTAGGCGAAATAGGAGGTGATCTCGCTGGGATCGGCGATGTCGTCGGTCCAGTAGCCGGTCTGGATCTGGAAGTCATCGGCGTCGTAGCGCGACACCATGGTGGCGTTGTCGGCCTGCTCGATCGACAATTTCACGCCGAGCGGCGCCCACATCTGCTGCATGGTGGAGAGCGTCGCCGTATCGTCGGCGCTGCCGGCGAGCGCCATGGCGGTCAAGGAGAAGCCGCCGTCCTTGCCCGCCTCCTTCAGCAGCGCCTTCGCCTTGTCGAGGTCGAAGCCGTAGAGCGGATCGGTGCCGTGGAACAGCGGGGTCGATGAGGACATGTAGGACTGCATCGGCTTGCCGACGTCGAAGGTGACGACCTTGATGAGCGCGTTCTTGTCGACCGCATAGTTCAGCGCCTGCCGCACCTTCGTGTCGCCGAGCGGATTGTCGGTGCCGTCCTTCAGCTTCGGCCGGATGTTGAGGGTGAGATAGTTCACCTTGGTCGAAGGGAAGAGCTCCATGTCGATGTTGGGATCGCCCTTGAGCTCGGCCACGCGGGAATACGGGATGAACTCGGCACCATCCACCTCTCCGGCCTGCAGCTTCAGGATGCGGGTGGCGTCATCGGGGATGATCTGGAAATCGAGCTCGTCGAGATAGGGCAACGGCTTGCCGTCCTCACCCTGCTGCCAGTAATTCGGGTTGCGCTTCAGCACCATCACGGTGCCGCGCTGCCAGGAATCGAGCACGAACGGGCCGGAGCCGACCGGGTGCTCGGCGAAGGCCTTGGCCTTGTCGGCATCGGTGGCGCCGGCGGCCGCCTCGAACTCCTTCTTCGGCATGATCGAGCTGTTGAAGATCGCCAGCGCCGGGGCCAACGCCGGATCGGGATGCTTCAGGTGCAGGATGATCGTGTCCTCGCCCTTGGTCTCGATGCTGTCGACCGAAGACAAAGTGAAATTCCAGGCACCGTTGTTGGGATCGCGCGCCCGGTTGAGCGACCATTTGACATCATCGACGGTCAACGGGCTGCCGTCGGAGAACTTGATGCCCTGGCGCAGCTTCAGGGTGAAGGTGAGACCGTCCGGCGAGACCTCGTAGCCGGTCGCGAGGCCGGGGACGATGGTCTTGCCGTCCGCGGCCGGCTCCAGCAGCGTGTCGTAGAGATTGGTGAGGATCCAGATGTCGACGTTGCGCTCAAGCAGCACCGGATCGAGGAACAGCGAATCCGCATTGCGGGCATAGATCATCTTGCCGCCGCGGGTGAGCGCCTGCGCCGGATCGGCAGCGCCGAGTGCGAGGGCCGCAATGGAAGCGAGTACGAGGTGGTGTAACGACCGTTTCATGATTCATCTCCCTGCCCTGATGGTTTGTTGGTGATGATTGTTATGGTCGATCGACTCTGCGTCAGTCCGCGCGGAAGCCCTCCTGCCCGAGCAATTCCCAATAGCGGATCCAGGCCTTCATCCCGTCTTCGAGGCGCTGCAGCCGGAAGAACTCGTTCGGCGCGTGATAGTCCTCGTCGGCGGTCGAGAAGGAGAAGAACACGACCTCGGCGCCGATCGCGTCGCGGAAGATGAGGCCGATCGGCACCGTGGCCCCCATGCGCACGCGGAGGCTCTTCTTGGCGTAGACCTCCTCCAACACGCGCTCGGCGAGGGCGAGGCCCGGATGGTCGTCCGGCACCGCGTAGGCGCGGGAACCGTGATCCCCGGGCACGATCTCCAGCGTGACACCCTTCGGGCAATGCTCCCGCAGATGGCGCGAGATCAGCTCCGCGATCCTCGCCGGATCCTGGTCCGGCACCAGGCGGCAGGTGATCTTCGCGGTCGCCGTGGTCGGGATCACGGTCTTGCCGCCGGGTCCGAGGTAGCCGCCGCCCAGGCCGTTGAGCTCCAAGGTAGGTCGCAGCCATTGCCGCTCCAGCAGCGAGTAGCCCGGCTCGCCGTAGCCCTCGGGCGCGCCGATCATCGCGAAATACTTCTCTTCGCTGAACGGCAGATCGGCCAGTGAGCGGCGGGCGAGGTTGCTGGGCGGCCGCACGTCGTCATAGAAACCGGTGACGGCCACGCGCCCTTGGTCGTCATGCAAGCTCGCGGCGAGCCGCGCGATCGCCGCCAGCGGATTGTGGATGCCCCCACCGTGGCGACCGGAATGGAGATCCTTGGCGGCGCCGGTGACGGTGAACTCCAATGCCGTCAGGCCGCGATTGGCCACGGTGATCGAAGGCTCGTCCGGCCGCCACATCGCGCCGTCGGCGGAGAGCACGAAGTCGGCCTTCATCGCCTCGGCGCGCCCGGCGACAAAGGCGCCGAGCGGGGCCGAGCCGCGCTCCTCGTCGCCTTCGATCACGAACTTCACGTTGATCGGCAGCCTTCCCTCGGTCTTCAAGTAGGCTTCCGCGGTCTTGATCGGAATCAGCATCGGACCCTTGTCGTCCGAGACGCCGCGGGCATAGAGCCGGTTGTCGCGCACCTCGGGCTCGAAGGGCTTGCTCTTCCACTTCTCCAACGGATCGGGCGGCTGCACGTCGTAATGGCCGTAGATCAGGATCGTCGGCGCGCCCTTGGCATGCAGCCAGTCGCAAGTGACCACGGGGTGACCGCTGGTCGGACTGATCTGCACGTTCTCCAAACCCGCACGCCGCATCCGATCGGCGACCCATTCGGATCCGGCGGCGATGCCCTGCGCATAGGCGGGATCGGTGCTGACGCTGGGAATGCGCGCGAAGGCGATCAACTCCTCGAGGATGGCGACCTTGTTCGCCTTGGCATAATCCAGCGGCCGCATCCTACTTGCCCCCATCGACGCTCAACACCTGGCCGGTGATCCAGCTCGCCTGTTCCGAGGCGAAGAACAGCACCGCGTTGGCGATATCCGCCGGACTGCCGAGCCGCTTCAGCGCGATCGATTCGACGAGGCGCTTCTGCCCCTCGGCGCCGTAGGATTCCCACTGCCGCTCGGTGGTGGGGTTGGACCGGACGAAGCCGGGCGCCACGTTGTTGACCGTGATCGCCCAGGGCCCGAGCTCGTGCGCCAGCTGCCGCGTCAGGCCGATCTGCGCAGCCTTGGCTGAGGCATAGGCCTGGATGCCGGTGAGGCTGATGCCGAGCCCGGCGCCGCTCGAGATGTTGACGATGCGGCCGCGGCTGACCTCCTTCATGCCCGGGACAACGGCTTGCGCGCAGTTGAAGGCGCCGGTCACGTTGACGTCGAAGATTCGCTGCCAGTCGAACGGCGAGATCTCCTCGATCGGCCGTCCGACTTGGCCGAGCACGCCGCCCGCATTGTTGACCAGAACGTCGATCGGCCGGCCGGCGGAGATTCCCCGTACGAAGGCAGCGACGGCGTCGCGGTCCGTCACGTCGACCCGCGCGGTCTCGCACCGGCCGCCGCAGAGCTTCGCCGTCTCACTGAGCCCCTCCTCCACCGCATCGCAGGCGAAGACCTGCGCGCCGTTCTCGGCGAAGGCTTTGGCGATGGCGCGGCCGAAGCCGTGCCGCGCTCCGGTGACGATGACCCGCTTGCCGTCGAACGAGATGTTCATCGCGGCAGGACCTTCGCGAGCTCGTCGAGGGTCTCCCAGGCGAGCGGCCGCCGGCCGTCCTCGATGTCATGGATCAGCTCGACCAGCCGCGCCGTGATCGGCGTCGGGATGCCTTGCGCCTTGCCGGTCTCGACGATCGGCCCGAGCTGGGCATCGACCTCGGTCCGGCGCTTGCGCACCGCGAGGTCGCGCCAAATGCCGGTATGGGTCTTCGCCGACTTGCGATTATGCGTCACCTGGTCGTCCAGCGAGGCATGGGCGGCAGCGTCGCTGGCGCCGGGCAGGAAGGCCGCCGGATCGAAACCGTCGAAGGATTCCAGCTTCACGCCGGAGGAGACGCCGACCTCCTCCACTTCGCGGGCGAGCGCGACGAACAGCGGCCGGTATTTCGGCGCGGCGAGGCAGTCGGCGATCGAATCGTTGGTGAGCGCGGTGCCGAACAGGATCGCGCCGTAGGCGAGCTTGCCCCAGAGATAGCCCCAGATGTTGGTCGTCAGGATCGCGCGTTCGTCGAACTCCCGCATCAAGCGATGCAGCGCCTCGATGCGCGGTGTCTTCTTGCCATCGAGCTCGCCGATGACGACCGCGCCACGGCCGGCATAGTGCACGACACCGGGCGAGAGATAGTCGGCACCGAAGTTGATGAAGGCGCCGATGGTGCGCTTCGCCCCGATCTTGGCGGCGATGACGTTCTCATTGAGCCCGTTCTGCAGCGAGACGACGCAGCCGTTAGCGGCCACGAACGGCGCCAGCGCCGCGATCGCTGATGCGGTGTCCAGGGCCTTCACGCAGAGGAAGGCAGTTTCGAAGCTGCCGGTCACGTCCTTCGGCTGGAGCGCCGCGGCCTTGACCGAGAACTCCGCGATCGGCCCGGTGATCTTCAACCCGTCGCGGTTGATGGCGGCGACATGATCGGCGTCGCGATCGACGAACAGCACGTCGTGACCGGCGCGGCGCCAGTAGGCGCCCACCGTGCCGCCGATCGCGCCGGCGCCCCAGATCAGCAGCTCTGCGGCCACTGCTACCAGCCGGTCTCGATCAGCGCGCGGGTCTCCTCGACGGCGACGTCCCAGAGCGCCATCATGTCCGCATCGGGCTTCTCGTAATAGCCGCCGAAATTGCCGTCGCCAAGGAACGTGCGCGCCTGCTTGTGGTCCATCCCCTTCATCTTGTCGTAGTCGATCATCGGCTTCTGCTGCGACGGCGCAGTCACGCCTTCGAGCCGGGTCCAGGGGAAGTTCTCCATCCAGGAGGCGTGCGACGCGACCGGATCGATCTCCTTCACCTTCTTCCAGGTCTTGGGCGCGTTCCACCAGTTGTGGAACTTGATCCGGGCACCCTCATGCTCGGTCATCCATTCCTGGGCGAGGGTCGCCGCCGGCGAGTTGCCGCCATGGCCGTTGACGATGAGAATCCGCCGGAAGCCCTGCTCGTAGAGGCAGTTGAGCACGTCGGTGATCACCTTGAGATAGGTGTCCATGCGCAGCGAGATCGTGCCGGGGAAGGCGCGGAAATAGGGCGTTATCCCGTAATTGACCGGCGGGAAGACGGGAACGCCGGTCGGCTTCGCCGCGTCGACTGCAACGCGCTCCGAGAGGATGCAATCGACCATTAGGCTCAACTGCGCGTGCTGCTCGGTGCTGCCGGTCGGAAGGACGGCGCGATCGTCCTTCTTCAGGTAGTCCTCGACCTGCATCCAGTTCATTTCCTTAATTCTCATGGGACCTCCTCATCTTCGATGCCGGCGCCGTGACGGGCGCGGCCGCGCGCGCGGCGCGGATGCCCTCTAGCATCGGCAGCAGGGCCTGTTCGATCTCACGCGGATCCGGCGTGTGGCGGTACTCGAAGGCGTTGGTGCCCGGCCGCAGCAGATCCGCAGCGCGCTTCGAGCCCGAGGCATAGACCACGACGTCCATGCCCTGCAGCTCCTCGGCCAGCGTCGGGCTTTCCAGCAGGGTCGCATGGATGTCGTGCACATGCGGCGCGAAGCGCTGCAGGCCGGCCTTCATGAAGGGCAGAAATTCCGGGAAGGTGGAGACGATGCCGACCCGCGCCAGGGGATCGATCTGCGCCAGCAACGTACGGGTCCGTTCCGAAGGAATGTAAGTGACGCCGAAGATCTGCTTCTTCGGTCCGAGCTGCTCCTGGAGGTCGGACCTGCGGTTTGCCAAGGTCAGGATCAGATCCGCCTTCATGACCCTTTGCCGCGCCACCTCGTTCTCGGCGATCTCGCGGAAGGTCGTGGTGTGGATCGTGTCCCCGTTCGCAAGCCGTGCCTGGATGTCCTCGCCATAGGCGCGGGTGGCCTCGTCGAACAGGCCGACGAACATCAGATGGAGGCCCTGCACCGGACGGGCGCGGCGATTGATCCGCGCGTTGACCAGGCCGACGAGATCGGCACCGCTCATTCCGGCCGCATCGGCCTCGTCCAGCAGGGCGTCGATCCGGCGCTGCAGCTCCAGCATGCGCGGGCGCACATGCGCCTGGACGCTGGTGCTGACGAAGGTGCCGTGACCGGGCTTGGTCTCCAAAAGGCCGGAGGCTTTCAGCTCCTTATAGACCTGCGCGACCGTCATCGGCGCGATGCCGAGCTCGCTCGCCATGCTGCGGACCGTGGGCAGCCTGAGCCCGGGGGCCAGCTGGCCGCAGACGATGCCGTACTCGATCACCCCGCGGAGCTGGGTGCCGACGGGGACCGGCAGATCGGGATCGACATTGAAAGGCATGGCCTGTCGCGGAAGCGGCTGTGTTCTCGGCAACTATAACACCGGACTGCGGCGGTTCAAGCTGGCGACAGGATTTCCGACCAATCGCCGAGTCGCATCGGAGTTTATCTCGCTATTGCACAATATTGACAGGCACCGACCTGCGTGGTGTCATAGCTGACTATAACAATGATGCCGATCAATCGGCATGGCTCTAACAGGGAGATCACCGATGACCCGATTTCTCGGCTTGCTGACTCTTGTCGTCGCCGTGCTCGGCCTCAGCCAGACCGCGGAGGCCGTCACCCGCGGCGGGAAGCTGGTCTATGCCCGCTATGCGGATTCGCTCTTCCTCGATCCGGTGCTGAACGACGCCAATGTCGACATCTGGATCCTCACCAATCTCTACGACACGCTGTTGCAGCCGAGCGCCGACGGGAAGAGCGTCAATCCCGGCCTCGCCACCGATTACAAGGTCTCCGACGACGGACTCAGCTTCACCCTCACCTTGCGCAAAGGCACCAAGTTCTCGGACGGCAGCCCGATCACGGTCGATGACGTGAAGTGGTCGCTCGATCGCGCCAAGAATCCGAAGGAGGGCATCTGGAACTTCATCCTGGAATCGGTCGATACGATCGAGACCAAGGGCGACGACACCGTCGTGCTGCATCTGAAGCATCCCGACCCGACGCTCGCCGCGGGCCTCGCCACCTTCAACACCGGCATCCTGCCGATGAAGCAGTTCGAGGCGACGCCTGGCGCCACCGATGACGACAAGGCCAAGGCCTTCGCCGAGCATCCGATCGGCTCCGGGCCGTTCATGTTCGACTCCTGGCAGCGCGGCACCCAGATGGTGATCAAGCGCAATCCCTACTACTGGCAAATGGGCGAAGACGGAAAGCCACTACCCTATCTCGACGAAGTCGATTTCCCGGTCATCCCCGATGACGCCACCCGGATCCTGAAGCTGCAGGCGGGCGAGGTCGATGGCGCCGAGCTCATTCCCTATGCGCGAGTGGGCGAGCTGAAGAACGATCCCAACCTCGACATGGAGCTCTATCCTTCGACCAAGGTCACGTTCCTCACCATGAACGTGCGGCCGAAGCTGAAGGATGGCTCCGACAACCCGCTGGCCAACGTTCAGGTCCGCCAGGCGCTCAACTACGCGATCGACAAGGCGGCGCTGATCAAGATCGTCACTTATGACGTCGGCAAGCCGGTCATCTCTTTCATGTCCTCGGCGACGCCGCTGGTCTCCGGCGACGGCCCGGCCTATCCCTATGATCCCGCCAAGGCAAAGGATCTGCTGGCGAAATCAGGCCTGAGCAATATCCAGGTCTCCTGCCTGGCGCTCGCCGGCAGCGCCGACGACACCGCGATCCTCTCGACCATCCAGCAGATGTGGGCGCAGGTCGGGGTGAAACTGAACATCGAGCAGGTGGACAACGCGACCCGCACCGCCCGCTATCGCGCAGGGGATTTCCAGATGCGCACCTCGCTCTGGACCGACGACATCGCCGATCCCAGCGAGATCACCTCCTACTTCGCCTACTTCCCCAATATCGAAAGCCTGCACGGCGGCTGGCAGGACAAGAATGTCGACAAGCTCTACGAGGACGGCCAGAAGGAGACGGATCCCGCTAAGCGCGCCGACATCTACAAGCAGATCCAGAAGACCTATATGGATGCGGCGCCGATCTTCTTCCTCTATGAATCGCCCTATCCGGTGGCGCTCCGGAAGAACGTGAAGGGATTCGTGCAGATCCCGCTCGGCAATAACATCTTCTCCGGCGCCTACGTCGAGAAGTAAGCTCCCATCGTTGCCGGAATGCGGCGTCCCGCGCTTCTACGCGTCGGACGCCGCTCTTTCCTTGCCGGCTGGTGAACACCCGATGGTGAACGGGGGCAACCGTTGACCCTGAACTACGTGGTCGTCAGGCTGCTGCAGATCCTGCCGACCTTCTTCCTGATCATGCTGGTTTGCTTCTTCCTGGTGCGGTTGCTGCCCGGCGATCCCACCAGCGCCATGCTCGGCATCAAGGCCAATGACGCGGATGTGGCGCGGATCAATGCCAGCCTCGGCCTCGACCAGCCGATCCCGGTGCAATTCGGCTATTTCCTGCGCAACTTCTTCCGCGGCGATCTCGGGGATTCGATCGTGCTCAAGGTGCCGGTCATGCAGCTCGTGGCCGAGCGCCTGCCGGTCACCCTGTTCCTGACCGGCTTTGCCGCGATTTTCTCCGTATTGCTCGCAGTGCCGCTCGCGGTCATGGCGGCGCTGCGGCGCGACAGCCCGGTCGATACGACGATCCGCACCGGATTCCAGATCGGCCTCTCGACTCCGGTCTTCTACCTCGGCATCGTGCTTCTGACATTCTTCGCCGCGCGCCTGCACTGGTTTCCGGTCGGCGGCTTCGGCAATACCTTCGGTGAGCATCTCTATCACCTCTTCCTCCCCGCCATCACCTTGGCCCTCAGCCTTTCGGCCGTTCTGTTGCGCAATTTGCGGAACAGCGTCATCGAGGTGCTGACGGCGGAATACGTCGACTTCGCCCGTGCCAAGGGCCTGCGCGGCCGCGTGGTGTTGCTCCGGCATGTGCTGAGGAACGCACTGATCCCGACCGTCGCCTTGTTCGGCCTCAACATCGGGACCCTGCTCCAGGGCGCCGTGATCACCGAGACCGTGTTCGCCATTCCCGGCGTCGGCCGGCTGTTGATCGATTCGATCTTCGGCCGCGATTATCCGGTGATCCAGGGCATTGCGCTGGTCCTCGCCTTGCTGGTCTCGCTGGTGTTCCTGCTGACCGACATGGTGCAGGCAGCGCTCGACCCCAGAATCGCCCGTCGATGACCCTGACCCTCACCGTACCAGCCGTCCGCAGCAACCGGATCCGCCGGCGCACCGCCTTCGCCGTCGGCATCGCGCTGATGTTGTTCTTCATCGTGCTCGCGATCGTGCCCGGGTGGTTCGCACCTTACGATCCGATCGCGATGAACGTCAGCGCGATCATGCAGGCGCCGAGTTGGGCGCATCCCTTCGGCACCGACAATCTCGGCCGCGACATCCTCTCGCGCACCATCTGGGGCGCACAGGTCGACATGCAGATCGCGATCTTCAGCACGATCTTCCCGCTGATCTTCGGTACCTTCGTCGGTGCGATCGTGGGCCACTATGGCGGCTGGCTCGACGCAATCTTCGGCCGTCTGGTCGATCTCCTCATCGCCTTTCCCTTCCTGGTGATCGTGATCGCCCTGATCGCCATGCTGGGACCGGTGATCGGCCTCGGATTGAAATGCATGTATATTGCGGTCAGCATCGTCGGCTGGGTGTTCTACGCCCAGCTGATGCGCGCCGACGTGCAGGTGCAGAGGCAGAGCGACTACGCTGCGGCGGCCCGCGTGCTCGGCTACGGGGAGTGGCGCATCATCTTCCGCCACCTGCTGCCGAATGCCATCACCCCCATCATCGTCTACTGGATGACCGACATGGCGCTCGACATCCTGCTGGGCTCCAGCCTCGGCTATCTCGGCCTCGGCGCCCAGCCGCCCACTGCGGAATGGGGCGTCATCATCCATGATGGCGTGAACTTCATGAGCACGGGCTGGTGGATGTCGACCTTCCCGGGGATCGCGATCGTGCTCGCGGGTCTCGGCTTCAGCCTTGTCAGCGACGGGCTTGCCGACATCTTCCGGCGGCGCGCATGAACCTGATGCCGGCCTCCGTGACTGGAACCGAGACCCTCACCGAACCGCTGCTCTCCGTGCGTGGCCTCCGGATCGCCTTCGGCTCCGCCCGCGGCGCCTTGACCGCGGTCGATGGCGTCGATCTCGATGTGGCACCGGGCGAAGTGCTGGGCATTGCCGGCGAGTCCGGTTCCGGCAAGAGCGTCACCTTGCGAGCCATCCTCGGCCTCATTCGGCCGCCCGGCCAGGTCGCCGGCCGGGTGCTGTGGCGCGGCCGGGATCTGATGACGCTACCCGAACGCGAGCTGCGCCGGGTGCGCGGCGGCGAGATCGGCATCATCTTCCAGGAGCCTATGACGGCGCTCAATCCGGTTCTCACCGTCGGCACGCAGATCCGCGAGAACCTCAAGGAGCACACCACGCTCGATGCCGCGGCCCGGCAGGCCCGGGCGATCGAGCTCATGGACCATGTCGGCATCCCGGCGGCAAAGGCACGACTCGACGACTATCCGCATCAGTTCTCCGGTGGCATGCGGCAGCGGGCGATGATTGCCATCGCGCTCGCCTCCAATCCGAAGCTGCTGCTGGCCGACGAGCCCACCACCGCCCTCGACGTGACCATCCAGGACCAGATCCTGAAGCTGATCCTGCGTCTCAGGAGCGAGATGAACATGAGCGTGGTTCTGGTGACGCACGATCTCGGCGTGATCGCGCAGACCTGCGACCGGCTCGCCGTGATGTATGCGGGACGTGTGGTGGAGACCGGCCCGGTCGCGACCCTGTTCAAGGCGCCACGCCACGCCTACACGCTCGGCCTGCTGAACTCGGTCCCTCGCGCCGATCTGGTACGCCAGCCGCTGAACTCGATCTCCGGTCAGCCGCCCCTCTTGTTCCAGCTTCCGCACGGTTGCGCCTTCGCACCGCGCTGCCGCTTTGCGACCGATTCCTGCAACGCAACGAAGCCGCCGCTGATCGCGCTGGACGCCGAGCATCGCACCGCTTGCATCCACCACGGGGAAGTGGCGAAAGCGACATGAACGCCGAGACTGGAGCCCTGATTGCCGTCTCCGATCTCGCGATGCAGTTTGCGCGGAAGCGTTCCGCCGCGGACCGCCTGGCCGGCCGGCCGCAGCAGATCGTGCACGCCCTGAACGGCGTCAGCTTCGCGGTCAAGCGCGGGGAGACGCTCGGCATCGTCGGCGAATCCGGCTGCGGTAAGTCCACGCTGGCCCGCTGCCTGGTGCGCCTGCACCGACCGCAGACCGGCCGGATCGACTATGCCGGCAAGGACGTGCTGGCACTCGAGGGCGCCGCACGCCGCGCCTATCACCGCCGGGTGCAGATGGTGTTCCAGGACCCCTATTCATCGCTCAATCCGCGGATGACGGTCGGCCAGGCGCTCGCCGAGGCGATCCGCTTTCATCGCCTGCGCGAAGGTGCGGGTGTTGCGGCACGGATCGCCGAGCTACTCGATCTCGTCCGCCTGCCGAGCGACACCGCGGAGCGCTATCCGCACGAGTTCAGCGGCGGCCAGCGCCAGCGCATCGGCATCGCGCGGGCTCTGGCGGTCGAGCCGGAATGCCTAATCGCCGACGAGCTGGTCTCGGCGCTCGACGTCTCGGTGCAGGCGCAGGTGATCAACCTGCTCCTGGAGCTGCAGGAGCGGCTGCACCTGACCGTACTCTTCATCGCGCACGATCTCCGGCTGGTGCGGCATATCTCGCACCGGGTCGCCGTGATGTATCTCGGCGCCATCGTCGAGCTTGCCGAGACCGAACGCCTGTTCAGCGCGCCGGCGCATCCCTACACCGCCGCACTGTTGAAGGCCGCCCCGGAGCTCGATCCGACACGGCGATCGACCGTCGATGCCGTCCGCGGCGAGCTGCCGAGCCCGATCGACATTCCCTCCGGCTGCCCGTTTCATCCACGCTGTCCCCGCGCGGTCGAGCGATGCCGCATCGAGCCGCCCGAGCTTCGGGAGCTCGAACCCGGTCGGCATGCGGCCTGCCATCTCCCGCTGATCGCGGCGGCAAGCTAGTTCCCGGGCAGCGGTCGTCGCATGTGGTTGCGCGCCGCCGGTTCAAGCCGGCACGTCGTCAGATCCACTCACGCATCGATCAGCCGAAGGAGACCGGCACGCCCGTGCGTGTGCTCTGAATGGCTGCCTGAGACAGGCCCAAGGCGGCGAGATTGCCGCGCGCCGAGTTGATCGGCTCTTCCCCGGTCTCGATGGCGCAGAGCAACGCACCCATGGTGCCTGCAAAGCCATCGTTGAACCACTTGCCGGTGAGCGCCGGCTGCGCCACACCTTCGGCCTTATAGAGGCAGACGCTCTGGCGGCCGAGATCGGGGCCGGTGCTGCGCAGGGTACCGCGGGTGCCGACAACGGTGGTCGTGTCCTGGGCGCCATAGGTGGCATTGGCGTCGAAGACCAGCGAGGCCTGGCCGCTAGGGAAGCTCACCATCGCCTGCGAGAGCAGCGGCGACGAGATCGCCTCATGCTGGCCCTCGGCGCGTGCGGCCGTCGCATACACGGTCCGGGCGCGATCGCCGATAATGCTCACCAGGAAATCGAACCAGTGGATGGCGAAATCGTCGAGGATTACGTGCTCCATCACGGCGAAGGGCGTGCCGGCGATCCAGCTATGGTCCCACTGGATCGAGACGTGAACGCCGGTCACCGCACCGATCAGTCCGGCCGAGACCGCCTCACGAATATAGGAGAGATGCGGCGCCCAGCGGCCGTTCTGGTTGACGGCCAGCTGCAGCCCCTTCGCCGCGGCGAGGTCGACCAGAGCCCGGCCGACATCGAGATCGCGCACGAACGGTTTCTGCGAGAGGACGTGCTGCCCGGCCTCGAGCGCTGCACGCATCAGGACGACGCGGTCCTTGGCATGGACCGTGAGATCGAGCACCCGGATATCCGGATTGCCGAGCACGTCCTCGATCCGATCGGTGGCGCGCGCCTTCGGATAATAGGCATCGCGTCGCGCCTGCGCCCGGTCGAGATGCCGGTCGCAGATGGCGACGACGTTCAGCCCGTGGGCGCGATAGGCATCGAGATGGGCGAAGCTGATGCCGCCGGCGCCGATCAGGCCGATGGGGATAGACCTGTCCCGCGGCATCGGCGGCTGGTAAGGCAGGTCCGGCGCTGGAAACGGCTTCGCCTCGGCCGAGACCAAGGCATAGGCGTCCTCGGACGGAAGCTCTTGGGTTTCCGCTGAGGTCAAGGCAGCAGCTCCAGCGTCCGCTTCTGCTTCGCAGACAGCGCCGCGGTGTCCACGATGCGCTGGGCGGTGCGGCAGAGCGCCGGGCTCAACGGACCCGAGATTGGCGCGCCGCGCTGCTTGCAGTCGAGCACGTATTCGACCGGCTTGCGGTGCGGCGCCTTCAATTGATCGACCGGCAGCTGATGCGGCTCGTGGCGGGACCGAGTCTGGACCGTGATGTGCTGCTCGTAGTCATAGCTCGCGATCGTGCCGGCGGTGCCGACCACGACGAAGCCGCATTTCGGCTGCGGCTGCAGGGTCCAGGGATCGGTGAAGGTACCCCAGCGGGTCTCCATCTTGGAGAGGCCGTGCTTGTAGCGGCAGATGGTGATCGAATGCTCGTCGACCTCGAGCCCCTCGGGCTCGTCGGTGATGCTGGTGACCTCGAGCGGCGGCTCGCCATTCATATACCAGGTGCCGAGAGTCGCCCCGTAGCCGAGATAATCGAGCAGGCTGCCGCCTCCGGATGCCTTCTTGTACCACCAGGAGGTCGGCTTGGCGCGCCTCACCTCCTCCTCCGAGACCTCGACCTTGTCGGCGAGATGGTAGAGCGGCCCGCGGTTGCCGTCGTAGAAATGGACTTCGGTCACCTCGCCGATCGCGCCCTCATCGATCAGGCGCTTGGTGGTGACATGCGGCGGATACCAGGCAAGCGGCCAGTTGATGGCAAGGCGGATGTTGTGGCGCTTGGCCGCGGCGATCATCCGGTCGGCATCGCCGAGCGAGGCCGCGAAGGGCTTCTCGATCAGGATATCAACGCCATGGGCAGCCACCTCCTCGACCGCGGTCGCGTGGTCCGCCGTGGCCGGACAGAGGATGACGAGATCGGGGCGCGACGCCTTAAGGCAGGCGCCGACCTCGGTGAACACCCCATCGGACGGAATGTTGAAAGCGGCAACGGCGGATTTCATCCGATCCGGGCTGCGGTCGCAGACTGCAACGAGCTCCGCATCCGGGTGCTCACGCACCTCGCGCAGCAGGTCGCCCATATGCATGTGATCGAAATTGATGCCGGCGACGCGCCAGCGTTTCTCGGCCATGCTGCCTCCCAGGATACTCGACGAATGCCGCGGTGCTGGCGGAAGGCCGCCCCCGTCGTTAGACTTGGCGTCGGTCCAACTCTATGGCGATTTGCATTTTCCCGCGAGGACATTCCCGTGCGACGATGCACCATCGCCCTCCCTGGGCGGGGCAGCATCCAAAGGAGAGAACCGTGCAGCTCGGCTTCCTGACGGCCCCCTTCCCCGACACGCCGCTCGACGAAGTCGCGCGCTGGGCGAGCGCGGCCGGATTCGAGATCCTGGAGATCGCCTGCTGGCCGCGCTCATCGGGCCCCACCCGGCGCTATGCCGGGACCAGCCACATCGATGTTGCCAACCTCTCGGCGGCGCAGGGCAAGGAGATCGTGGCCAAGATGGCGGAGCAGCGGCTCGGCATCTCCGGCCTCGGCTATTATCCGAACCCGCTGCATCCCGATCTCTCCCACCGCGCGACGGTGATCGAGCATCTGAAGAAGGTGATCGTCGCGGCAGGAAGGATGGGCGTACCGATGGTGAACACCTTCTGCGGCGGCGATGCTTCCAAGCAAGTCGACGCCAACTGGCAGGAGGCGCTGAAGGTCTGGCCCGACATCGTGGCCTTCGCCAAGGACAATGGCGTGAAGCTCACCTTCGAAAATTGCCCGATGATCTTCAGCTATGACGAGTGGCCGGGCGGGCACAACATCGCCCATTCGCCCTATGTCTGGCGCCGGATCCTGGAAGCCTGGGGCGATACGGTCGGGCTGAACTACGATCCGTCGCATCTGGTCTGGTTGATGATCGACCAGGCCCGGTTCATCCGCGAGTTCGGGCCTCATATCCTGCATATGCAGGCCAAGGACGTGATGATCGACCGCGACGGGCTCTATGACCGCGGCAGCATCTCGTCTGGCATCGGCTGGCAGATCCCGCGCATTCCGGGACTCGGCGAGGTCAACTGGAACGTGATATTCTCCGGCCTCTACCGGGCGGGCTACGACGGGGCGATCATCATCGAGCACGAGGACCGGAAGTTCGAGGGCAGCGACGAGCTGGTCAAGCGTGGCTTTCTGCTCGCCCGCGATGTGCTGCGACCGTTCGTGAAGTAAGCAAAGTGTCTGCAAACGACAAAGCGTCCAGGAGAGGAAAGGAAGAACCCATGATGAAGGCGCGCTATCTCGCAACTCTCACCATCGCCGCGGGGGCGGCGGCCGTGCTCTTCGCCGGCGAGGCACTGGCAAAGCCCTACACGATCGGCATCTCGAACACGGTGCAAGGCAATGGCTGGCGCGAGGAGATGGTTTGCGCCATGAAGGCCCAGGCGTTGGCCTCCGGCGAGGTCGCCAAGCTCAACATCGCCCATCGCAACACCGACGCCGCCGGCCAACTCGAGGACATCCGGAACCTGATCAGCGCCAAGGTCGATGCGATCGTCGTCAACCCGGCCGATCCCAACGGCATCAACGCCGCCCTGCAGGAGGCGACCAAGGCCGGCATCGTGGTGGTCGCGGTCGATCAGGCGGTGACCGAACCCTCGGCCTATGTGATCTCCAACAACCAGGAGGAATACGCCTATCTCGGCGCCAAATGGCTGTTCGATCAGATGGGCGGCAAGGGCGGTGTCGTCTATATGCGCGGCGCGGCCGGCGCACCGGCCGACACCGACCGCGACAAGGGCTTCCACCGCGCCCTCGCGGAATATCCCAACATCAAGATCGTCGACGAGGTGCAGACCGGCTGGCAACAGGACCAGGCCAAGCAGCAGATCACGACCTTCCTTTCGGCCGGCACGCCGTTCGACGGGATCTGGACCTCCGGCATCGACAACGTGATCGTCGACGCGCTGACCGAATCCGGCGCAACGATGGTGCCGATCGTCGGCGCCGACAATGCCGGCTTCGTCGGCCAGCTCAACACGGTGAAGGGCTTGAAAGGCGCCGCCGTCACAAATCCGGGCTCGATCGGCGGGGCGGGTGTGGCGCTGGCGCTGAAGATCCTCGACGGGCAGAAGCCGGCCCAGCAGACGACGCTGGTGCAGCCCGAGCTCTGGGAGAACGTGACCGACGCCGGCAAGGCCAAGCTCGCCAAGGCGGCCGATCCCTCGCTCAGCCCGGAATGGCCGGTCAGCATCTCGATCCCGGGCTGGACCACCTATACGAAGGACCAGATCGTGGCCTGCAAGGGCCCGGGCGAGTGACGCCCGCGTAAGCCGCGCAGCAGCGATCTGCTAGTATCGGCGGCAGGGTTGCGATTCGACGCGGCCCTGCCGTCTCTTTGCCCCGCACCGGCCAGGTTCTCTTGTCGACCGAATTGCTGCTCGAAGCCACCGGGATCGTGAAGCGCTATGGCGCGGTGACGGCGCTGCGCAATGCGTCGCTCGCGATCCGCCCCGGCGAGGTGCACGCGCTGATGGGCGCCAACGGCGCCGGCAAATCGACGCTGGTGAAGATCCTGACCGGCGCGGTACGGCCGGATGGCGGGCGCATCACCATCCGCGACAAGCCGCTCCAAGTGCATTCGCCGGCGGAAGCCCGCAAGGCTGGGCTGATCTCGGTCTATCAGGAACCGGCGCTGGTGCCCGACCTTGCCATCGATGCCAACCTGCGGCTGACCGGGACGCCGGTCGAGCCGTTCGTGAAATGGGTGCGGGAGCTTGGCATTGACGATCTCGATTTGGGCGAGACCGCCCGACGCCTGCCTCTGGCGGTGCTGCGCATTCTGGATCTCGCGCGCGCTCTGGCGCTGGAGCCCGACGTGCTGCTGCTGGACGAGATGACGGCCGCTCTGCCGGCGAATCTCGCCGAGCGCGTGATGGAAGTGGTCCGCGCCGAGAGCGCGACCGGGCGCTCCATCATCTTCATCTCCCATCGCCTGCTGGAGATCGCGGCGCTCTGCGACCGCGCCACCGTGCTGCGCGACGGGGAAACGGTCGGCGTGGTCGAGGTCGCGGCGGGCGCGGAGGAACGGATCGTCGAGCTGATGCTCGGCGCCCATATCGAGCGGCAGCAGGATTGGCAGGGCCGTGTCGGGCACGCACATGTCGCGACGGAGACGCCGCGGCTCCGCGTGCGCAATCTCCGGCGCGGCACCAAGCTTCAGGATGTCTCATTCGATCTCAATCAGGGCGAGGTCCTCGGCGTCGTAGCACTCCAGGGCCAGGGCCAGGACGAGTTGTTTCAGATTCTGGCCGGGGCGGTGCGCCCTGCCGGCGGAACGATTGCGGTCGATGGAACCGCGATGCAGCTCATGCATCCGGCCGATGCGATCGCCGCTGGCATGGCCTATGTGCCCGGCGACCGCGCCGAGGCGCTGCTGTTGCAGCGCTCGGTGCGGGAGAACATCGCGCTGCCGTTCAGCGCCTGGCTTGGACATTGGGGCGCGATCCGATCCGGAACGGAGAAGGCCAAGGTCGATGATGCGATCCAGCGGCTGCAGATCGATATCCGCGCCCAGGCCGAGGTGCAGCGCCTGTCCGGCGGCAATCAGCAGAAGGTCACGATCGCGCGCTGGATCGCCGCCGGATCGCGCATCCTGCTCTGCCTCGATCCCACCCGCGGCATCGACATCCGCACCAAGCACCAGATCTACGCTCTGCTGCGAGAACTGGCAGAGCAGGGCGTCTCGGTGCTGCTCTACACATCCGAGCTGGCCGAGATTCGCCTTGCCTGCGACCGCGCCATCGTCATCTTCGGAGGCAAGGTGACCGATGAGCTGCCGCTCGAGCTCGCCGACGAGGCGACGCTGATGCGGGCAGCGCACGGTTTGAAGCGCGAGGCACCGGCCCAGGCGAGCGCCGTGTGACCAGTCTCGTGCAGCGCCACGGCTGGGTGTTCAGCCTCCTTCTCCTGTTCTGGCTGCTGATGGCGGCGACCTGGGTGATCCAGCCCGCATACGGCGCCGGCGGCATCGGCTCGCTGGCGCGCGCGGCGGTGCCCTACGGCTTCGCGGTGGCCGCGCAGACCGTGGTGGTGATCGGCGGTGGCATCGATCTCTCGATTGCCGCGATGATGGCCCTCACCAGCGTCACCGCGGCGCGGATGATGGAAGGTGCCAGCGAGCCTTTCGGTCTCATTGTCGCGGTCTTCGTGCTGGCGCTCGGCTTCGTCCTCGGTGCGATCAACGGTGCGCTGATCGTCTTGAGCCG
Organism: Candidatus Cybelea sp.; assembly: GCA_035542015.1. GTDB lineage: Bacteria > Pseudomonadota > Alphaproteobacteria > Dongiales > Dongiaceae > Dongia. The sequence goes on along the minus strand of DATKMF010000020.1, from coordinate 27,894 downwards.
GGTTCCGGACATCGTGGCGACCCTCGCCATGCTCTTCGTCTGGCAGGGTGCGGCGCTGCTGGTGCTGGCCTCGCCCGGCGGCGGTGCCGCGGCTTGGCTCAAGGACTTGCTGGTCGGCACGGTCGCGCTGCCGCTGGTGCCGGAGGCGATCACGCAATGGATCCCGAAGGCATTCGTGCTATTGATCGCGTGCCTTTGCGTCGTCTGGATTCCCTTGAGCCGCTCCAGCATCGGCCTCTCGATCTATGCGATCGGCAGCAGCAGCCTCGCGGCCTTTCGGAGCGGCGTGTCGGTTGAGCGGACCAAGATCGCCTCCTATGCGATCGCCGGACTTTTCACCGGGGCCGGCGGTCTTGCGCTCACCCTCAGCACCGGCATCGGCGCACCGATTCCCGGCCCCTACCTGCTCGCCAGCGTCGCCGCGGTGGTGCTGGGCGGCGTCGCCTTGAGCGGCGGTCGCGGTGGGCTCCTGGGGCCGATCATCGCGGTGTTCATTCTACGGCTGGTGCGCAGCGACCTCACCCTGCTTGCGGTCGATCCCAACGTCGCCACCATCGTCGAGGGCGCGATCATGGTCGTCGTCGTGATGCTCGGCGCCTTCCTCGCCATGCGGAGCCGGGTGCGATGAGCGATCTTGCCGTCCCCGCCAAGCCACCGCTCGGTCGCCGGATCCGCCGGCTGATGAGCGACCAGCCGCTGTTGCCACTGATCATCCTGTTGCTGGTGCTGGTCGTGATCCTCGATATCTTGCGACCCGGCATCATCAACCCGCGCTGGATCGCCAACACGATCAAGTTCGCGATCCCGCTGGCGATCCTTGCCGGCTGCCAGACCATGACCATGCTGACCGGCGGCATCGACCTCTCGGTCGCCATGGTAGCCACCATCGCCGCCTTCGTCACCGCGACCCAGGCCGTATTCTACGACCCCGCCGTCGCCATGCTGATCGCGCTGGTGCCCGGTTTGCTCATCGGATTGGCCAATGGGATCGGAGTCGGCGTGTTCCGGGTGCATCCGCTGATCATGACCTTGGGGACCAGCCTGATCGGCATGGGTTTCCTGCAGGTCTATCAGCGCACGGTGATCTCGACCGGCACCAACATCCCGACCTTTCTCTCCTGGCTCGGCACCGGAATCACCTGGGGCGTCCCGAACGGGCTGCTGCTCTATCTGCCGGTCGCGGTCTTCATCCTCTTCACCCTGAAGCGCACCGGCTTCGGGCGGCTGCTTTATGCGGTCGGCGACAACGAGCATGCGGCGCGATTGTCCGGCGTCCACTACTGGCAGGTGATCCTGCTGCTCTATGTCATCTCGGCGCTGCTCGCCGGGGTGACCGGCCTCCTCTATCTCGGCCTCATCAAGGCGCCGTCGCTGTCGCTGGCCGATCCGTTGCTGCTGCCCTCGGTCGCCGCGGCGGTGGTCGGCGGCACCTCGATCTTCGGCGGCCGCGGCGGCTATGCCGGCGCCATCGTCGGCGCGCTCATTCTCGCCGTGCTGACCACCCTGCTGACTGTGCTGCAAATGCCGGAGGGTGCGCGGCGGATCCTGTTCGGCCTGATCGTGCTCGCGGTCAGCGCCGCCTATCTCCGCATCATCGCCGAGCGTTGAGGAACCCCGCGTCGAACGGCACCGTGATCCTGCCGCCGCCTTGATCGCCGATCGTGAGCCGGCCGGCGTCGGTTGTCACCGCAACGATGCGCGTCCAGCCCTCCGGCAGCGCGACGCCGCCGATCACGTGGCGCACCTCGACCTCGCCGTCGGGATCGAGCACCAGCGCGGTGGTAATGCCCTCCGCCGACCACGGGTTGGGCGCGATCGAGGCACGGTGCCCGCGCTCCAGATAGGTGCGCCCCTCCTCGATCCCGAGCACGCCGAGATGCCGGCCGTTCCACGGTGGGTAGTCGCGGCCGCCGTTCGAGAACCAGAGCATGGTGATCGGGAAGTCCTTCGGGTGCTTCAGCGAGAGAAAGAGGTCGTGCTTCTCTGGACGCAAAGCCGCCGCCCAGCCGAGCGCGTTGCCCGGGCGCTCGACCAAGGCCACGAAATCCTCATGCCGTGACGCGATCGGATATCGGGTGAGGTCGGCGCGGCTGCCATCCGCCTTCGGCACATCGTTCAATTCGGTGAAGCGCGCGGGATAGCGCAGCAGCGAGCGCCCGCGTTTCGGATCCGGTTCCAGCCCGACGGGAGGCGCCTCGCCGAACAGCTTGGGCGAGAAGGACAGCGCGCCTGGCGCATCGAACCGCGTCATGCCATGGCTGGCGACCGGGATCGCGCCACTACCGCCGATGAAGATGTGGCGCTGGTAGAGAAAGGGATGCCCCGAGACCAGCATAAACTCCTTGACCAGGCGCGCACCGAGGATTGGCCGCTCGAGCTCGTAGCGCGCCACGGTGCGGCCGTCCGTGCCGGAATCGATCGAAAGCGGCTTCCATGGCGAATTCGCCGGCCAACCGTGACCCGGCGCGTCGTCGAGATCGCTACCGGCGAAGGGTGCGCAGAAGAAATCGCCTGAGAGGCAGCGCAGGTTGAGCGGGATCGATTCGTCCGTGGCGATCGACGGATCATCGATCCAGGGTGCCGTGTGCAGCGGCGCGACAATGCGCCCACCCTGCTCGATCGTGAGGGCACGCACGTGCCCGGCGCGGAGGTCCACCACCGCGCGGATGCCGCCGGCCTCGATCTCGTGAAGGTGAGCAGTCGCCATCGCGGGTGCGACCCTAGCCTCTGTCCTCCCCGGTCACAAGAGTCCTCGATGCGAGTCAGGCGCGTCGCAGGATCTCGCCTTCCTGCGAGAAGAGGTGGCAGCGCTCGGGCTGGAACGACACGGTGAGGCGCTGGCCACTGAGGTCGCCGGCACCTTCATGCCAGACGATCAAGGCGCCGGCCGGATGGTTGGGCGCGTGCAGGTGGCTGATGCCGCCGAGCTGTTCGGAGAACTCGACGTCCATGGTGAGCGTGACACCGCCGGGCAGGCCGGGTTTCAGATGCTCCGGCCGGATTCCGACGGTCACGGCCTCGCCTACGGCAAGCTGGTCGCGGGCAACGGCAACCTCAAACGGTGCCGCGACGCCGTCGATGGCGAGCTGCGCACGCGTTCCGTTGACGGCGAGGACGCGTGCTGCCAGGAAGTTCATCTTGGGCGAGCCGATGAAGCCGGCGACGAAGCGGTTGGCCGGGCGCTCATAGAGCTCGACGGGGGTGCCGATCTGCTCCACCCGTCCGTTCCGGAGCACGACGATCCGATCCGCGAGGGTCATGGCCTCGACCTGGTCGTGGGTGACGAAGACCATGGTGGCGCCGAGTTGACGATGCAGCTTGGTCAATTCCAGGCGCATTTGCACGCGGAGCTCGGCATCCAGGTTCGAAAGCGGCTCGTCGAACAAGAAGACGCCGGGCTCGCGGACGATGGCGCGACCGATCGCGACCCGCTGGCGCTGTCCGCCGGAGAGCTCCTTCGGCAGACGATGCAGTAGCGCATCGAGCTGCAGGATAGCGGCCGCCTTCTTCACCCGCTCCTGTCGTTCCTGCAATGGCAGGCCGGCCATGCGCAGCGAAAAGGCCATATTGTCTGCGACGTTCATGTGCGGGTAGAGAGCGTAGGACTGGAACACCATGGCGACGCCGCGTTTCGAGGGCGGCACGCCGCGCATGAGCTTTCCGTCGATCAGCACCTGGCCGCCGCTGATCGGCTCGAGGCCGCAGATGAGGCGCAGCAGGGTCGACTTGCCGGAGCCCGAAGGGCCGACGAAGACCACGAACTCGCCATGGGCGATGTCGAGGTCGACTTCTTGCAGCACCTCGACGAGCCCAAAGTGCTTGGTGACGCCACGCAGCTCAACGCGAGACATCGGCTAACGCTCCGAAAGGCGGACCGTCTCCGCCATGATCTTGGTAATGCCGTCGCTGTCTTGGGCATAGTAGACGACATAGAGGTTGCCGTCCCGACGCAGCGCCGCCGTCGGATAGCCGAGATCCTTGTTCGGGAGATCGTCGCGCAGGATCACCGGATGCTCGTGATCCCAGGTCGCCCCGCCATCGGCCGAGAGATGGACGCGGATGCCGTAAGGCGGCCGGCGGCAGCCTGTCACGGCGGCGATGCGGCCGTCCGGCAATGCGATCAGATGAGCGGGATAATCCGGGATTCCGGTCGGGCGTGGGCTGCTCCAGGTGGCACCGCCGTCGTCGGAATGGACGATGTGCAGGATGCGGCTGACATTCTCCCGCAGCAACAGCAGGATCCGGCCACCGAGCAGGACCAGCGGCGCGGGCTCCTCGAACTCATGGCGCGGTTCGGATGCGACCGGGGTCGGCGGCGACCAGGTGGCACCGCGATCCGATGACCGCACGACGAAGATTCGGCGATAATGCGGCACGTCCGAGAGCGGCAGGATGAGATCACCGTTGGGCAGGGCGACGGCACCGCGCATGCCATAGCCGCCGCTATAGGCGCCGGTCTCGACGCGCACCGATTTTGGGAAAGTCTCGCCGCCATCATCGGAGAGATGAACCCAAGTCTCGCCGCGGCCCCGCACCCAGGGATAGCGCTCGGCGAGGTGCTCGGGTGCCGGAGCCCAGTGGTCGATCTCATGGGACATGGCGACGCCGCGCATGAGTTGGTCCGGCCAGGCAAGATCGCGCCGGTCCTCCACCTGCTCCGCCAGCCGCAGCGGATACCAGCGGAAGCGCCATTGGTTCAGCATCACGCGGTTCCCACCGGTCGCGGTCAAGCCGGCACATTCGACGCCGCTCCAGCCGTAATCCGGAACCACCTCAGCAGGACCCCAGCTTCGGCCCTGGTCCCGCGAGATCGTCAGCAGGTTCTGATAGAGCGGATCCTGCGGGGGATGCAGGATCACGTCGCGCCGGATCGTCCGGTTGAAGACCAGCAGCCAACGATCCTCCGCGACGACGGCGAGATGCGGATGCGCGCAATAGGCATGCGGATCGGCGTAGAGGATTCGGCGATCCTGACCGATCGCCGTATCCTGCCCTGCCTCGGTCATCAGGCCCGCGCGCATCCCGCTCAGACGCGGAAGCGCGTGCAGAGCACGTATTGGAGCGGCTTCGGGTCGTTGCTCCATTCGTGATAGGAGGCGACCACGGTCCCATCCGGCATCTGGGCGACGCTCGGATAGCCGATGTGCTGGTAGACGCCGGGGTGATGCCAGTTGACCCCGCCGCCGGAGACCTTGCCCGAGGCCGGCGACATGCGACTGGAACCCGGCGTGTCGCTCTCGGTCTTGCCGGGCACGCCGCCCTCGCGGATGATGAACTCGTTCTTCACGTCCCAGGTCAGCCCATCTTCCGAGATGATGCCGCGGGTGCCGTAAGGCGGGCGGCGATAGCCGTAGACCATCAGATATCGGCCGTCCTGCAGCGCGATCAGCTCCGGCGGAAAACCCCAGATGTTGGTCCATTTCGGCGGCGTCCAGGAGAAACCTTCATCCTCGGAGACCACCATCACCATGTTCCGCGGGTCGCTGGTCGGATTGGCATGAGTCCGCATGAAGCAGACCAGCCGTCCGTCCTTCAGCTGCACCAAGCCGGGCTCCTCATAGTCGATGATACTCGCGGGATCGTAAGCTAGGGTCGAGAAGTATTCCCAGTTGTCGCCACCGTCGTCGGAGCGCATCAGCGCCGAGCGGGTGCTCTCGCCCTCGCCCTCCTCCTCGTAGCCGTGGATGCGGCCGTAGAGGCCCATCAGGATCGAGCCGCTCGGAAGCTGCCAGCAGCCGAGCCGGCAGCCGCCATGCTTCAGCGGCCGCACGTTGACCGGGATCGGATCACACCAGGTTTCGCCGCCGTCGGTCGACTTCACCACATAGGTCCCGAGCCAGCCTTGTATCTTATAGGCCCAGGTCCAGTCGCCCCATTCCTCGGTCAAGGGATGACTACTCCACGACGGCGCGGTCGGCTTGATGCCGCGCTTGAAGAAGCCAGTGATGGTGAGGTTCACCAGCAGCGTGCCGTCCGCGAGCTCGCAGATGCCGCAGTCCCAGTTGCCCTGGGTCTGCGACCAGGGGAGCACGACTTTGGGCTTGCTCCAGGTCTTGCCGCCGTCCTTGGAGCGCACCAGCAGCGTCTGGCCGCTGTCATGGTGGTAGGGGAAGCGTTCCTCGTTGAAGACCGCGACGAGATCGCCGTTCTTCAAGGTCCGCGTCGCGATCTGATTCACGCAGTGCTCGTCGTGCTTGAAGATGGTGAAGTGCTCGACGTTCTTGATGGGGGTGGGCTTTATGCTGGCCATACTTGATCTCACTTTCCTTTCCTATCGCCCGTCAGAGGCGAATGCCGATGTTCTTGATGCTGAGATAGTTGCGGATGCCGGGAAGGCCACGCTCGCGGCCAATCCCGCTGTCCTTGATTCCGCCGGTCGGCGCCTGCACGCCGCCGATGAACCAGCCGTTGATCCAGATGGAGCCGGCGTCGATGCGCTGAGCCAGCCGCATGGCGCGCGAGATGTCCTGGCTGTAGACGCCGGCGACGAGGCCGTAGCCGAGCCCGTTCGCCAGTGCGAGCGCCTGCTCCTCGGTGTCGAAATCGATCGCCACCGCCACCGGTCCGAAGATCTCCTCGCGAGCGATTGCGTGATCGGGCGAGACTCGGTCAAAGACGGCGGGTGACACGAAGTAGCCGCGGTTCAAGGCCTTCGGCCGGTCGCCACCGAACCGGAGTCGCGCGCCCTCCGTCTGGCCCCTCTCGATATAGCCCGTGACCTTCCGATACTGCTCGTCCGAGACGACCGGGCCGAGATCCCGATCGTCCAACCCGGGGCCGATGCTGAGCTTGGCCGCGTGGGCGGCGAGCCGCTCCAGGAACGGCTCACGGATCGAGGACTCCAGCAAGAGTCGTGAGGAAGAGGAGCAGACCTGACCGCTGTTGCCGAAGGCGCCGTCGACCGCGTCGAAAGCCGCGCGGTCGAGATCGGCGTCGGCGAAGACGATCATCGGATTCTTGCCGCCGAGCTCGAGCACGACAGGCTTGATGCCCAGCGCGGCGCCGGCATAGACCTTACGCCCGGTCTCGACCGAGCCGGTGAAGGTAATGCCGCGGACCAAGGGATGCGCGACCAGAGCGGCGCCCGCTTCCTCGCCATAGCCGGTCACGACATTGACGACGCCTTCCGGAATGCCGACGTCTCGGCAGAGTGCGGCGAAGCGCAAGGCGGTCAGGGGTGATTGCTCGGCCGGCTTGATGACCACGGTGCAGCCGGCCGCAAGTGCCGGCGCCACCGATCGCGCCACCATCCCCAGCGGGTAGTTCCAAGGCACGATATGCGCCGTGACCCCGAGCGGCTCCAGCAGGGTGAAATCGACGAAGCTCGACCCCAACGGAACCGTCGCGCCTTCCATCTTGTCGGCGGCGCCAGCGTTGTAGCGGATGGTGGCACAGACGCCCCCGACATCGCCGCGGGATTCCTTCAGCGGCTTGCCGACGTCGAGCGTCTCCAGCCGCACCAGGGTCTCCACGTCCGCTGCGATCGAGTCCGCCAGCTTGAAGAGGAGCTGGCCACGCGCGGCGGGCGTCATCTCGCGCCACGGCCCGTGCCTCGCCGCTTCGGCCGCATGGACGGCGCGGTCCACGTCGGCGGCGTCGGCGCGCGCGACCTCGGTCAGCACCTGCTCGGTGCTGGGATCGACGGTCTCGAACCAGGCGCCTGAGGCCGCTGGCACGAAGGCGTTGTTGATGAAGAGCGGCTGCCGTTCCAACGGCGCGCTCGCCGGTACCGCTGTATTCACTGCTTAATGCTTCCTTGGGTGATGCCCTGAATGAAGTAGCGCTGCAGCACGAAGAACAGCAGCAGGCTCGGCAGGCTGAGGATGGTGACGCCGGCCATGGCGACGCTGTAGCCCTCGAGCTGGGTATGGGTGCCGACCACCGGCGTGAAGGCGGCGATGCCGACCGGCAGGGTCTTCATGTCCTCGTCGAAAGTGACGAGCAGCGGCCAGAGGAAGTTGTTCCAGTTCAAGGTGAAGAGGATCACCGAGGCCGCGATCAGCGGCGCGCGGGCCAGCGGCAGCGCGATCAGCCAAAAGGTGCGGAAATGCCCCGCTCCGTCCATGCGTGCAGCCTCCTCCAACTCCGCCGGGAAAGAGAGGAAGAACTGCCGGAAGATGTAGACGCTGAACACGTTGCCGACCGTGGGCAGGATGAGTGCCTGATAGGAACTGGCCCAGCCGATCTTGATGACGCCGAGCAGCATCGGGATGACCGACACCTCGGTCGGGATCATCAGGGAAGCGAGGAAGATGCCGAAGATCAACCGGTTGCCGGGAAAGTGCATGCGCGCCAGGGCGTAACCGGCCATCGCGCCGGCGAACACGCAGAGCAGCGTCGACACGCTGGCCTGGATCAGGCTGTTGATGCCCCAACGCACCACCGGATACTCAAAAACCTTGAGGTAATTGTTGAAGGTGACGCGATGCGGGAACCACTCGATCTGAGAGGTCATCACATCTTCCGGGAACTTGAACGAGGTCGAGACCATCCAGACGAAAGGCATGGCCCAGAGCACCGCGATCGCCATGCCAAGCAGCCAGATTGGAATGTCGACGAGGCCGAGCCGCCGCTCCTCCAGCCAAGCGCGGCCGCGGTCGAGCGCGGTCTCCATCGCCATCAGACGCGCTCCTTCAGGATGAAGCGCTGCACGGCGGTGACCACCAGGATCAGCAGGAACAGCAGCATGCCGATGGCGGAGGCATAGCCGAACAGGTTGCGCACGATCGCCGTGTTGTAGATGTAATAGATCGGTGAGGATGACGTGCCTGCGGGGCCGCCATTGGTCATGACATAGACCTGGCTGAAGATCCGCATGGTCGAGATCAGCTGCAGCGTCACGACCATGCTGAGCACGGGCCGGAGATGCGGCAGAATCACGTGCCACAGACGCTGGAAACGGTTGGCGCCGTCCACCGTCGCGGCCTCGGTGATGTCACGCGGGATGTCCTGCAACGCAGCGAGGAAGAGGACAAAGGCGAGACCGAGGTCCCACCAGATCGAGGCCATGCTGACGCCGATCAGGGCGAAGCGCGTCGAGGTGAGCCAGGGCACCTCGCCGATGCCGAGATAGCCGAGATAGTGGTTCAAGAGGCCGTATTGCGTGTCCAGCAACCAGACCCAGACCAGGCCGATCACGGTAGCCGAGACCACGTTCGGCGCGAAGAACAAGGTGCGCGCCAGCGATGACAGCGGATAGCGCTGATTGACGAAGAGCGCGAAGAGCAGCGCCAGCACGGTGACGCCGGGAACAATGATGACTCCGTAGAGCAGCACGTTCTCGAACGCGACCCTTACCCAATGGTCGCGGAACGCAGCCGTGAAATTGTCGAAGCCGATCCATTTCGGCTTGCCGATGATGCTCCAGCGCGTGAACGAGACATAGGCGCCGAACAGGACGGGAAGGATGTTGAACAGGAAGAACGGCACCGCGAACAAGCCGACGAAGAAATAGGCGATCCAGTCCGTCTGGCGTGTTTCGGCGCCCGCACCGCGCATTGCGCCCGCCGAGATCGCTCCTCCCGTCATGCGAATGTCGGTCATGGTCCGATCAATTCCAAACGCCGCGGTTGGGGAACCGCGCGCATCCGCGCGGTTCCCCTCGGCTCCGCTCAGCCTTCGTCGAGGTCAGCCTGCCACTGCTGTTGGATCTGCGCCATCGCATCGTCGATCTTGGTCTGGCCGGCCCAGACACCTTCCAAGGTCTTCGCCAGGAAGTTACCGCCGCTGTAGATGGTGAAGTTCGGGCCATTGACCACCGGAATCTCACCCTGGTTGGCGAACGCCATGCCTTCGACGAAGGCGCCGCGCACGTCCCACGGATGGCCGGCGGACTTGTAGTCCGCACGGTTGATGATCGACTTGCGCGGCGAGGCACCGCGGCCCACGGTGGTCCAGGTGAAGCTGTTATCCGACAGCCACTTCACCGCCTGCATGGTTGCCTCGTACCGGCTGGTGTCGGACTGGGTGTAGAGCTCCATTCCGCCCATCTCGAAATAGGTGAGCTGCTTGTCCCCGATCTTGGGGAAGAGGCCGGTCTTGAACGGCAGCTTCTGCTGCACATAGCCGTTGAGCGTCCAGGGGCCGGTCCAGAAGATCGAGCCCTGGCCATTGCCGAAAGCCTTGTAGCGGTCCGTGATGTCGCGGGTGGAGACCTTGTATTTGTCGAACAGGTCGAGCACGTATTGCATCGCTGCCTTGCCGGCATCCGGATTGACGCAGGCGGTCTTCAGGTCGTCGCTGGCGCGCTGGAATCCCATCTGCGCGGCGACGATGCCCCAGGTCACTGTCGGCTGCACGCCGGAGCCGGTCATCATGATGCCGGAGCGCGTGACCTTGTCGCCGTCGCGCTTGGTCAGCTTCTGGGCCCAATCGAGCAGAGTTGCACCGTCGGCCGGCAGGCTGTTGGGATCGAGTCCGGCTTCCTTCAGGTGATCCAGGTTGTATTCCGGCTGCAGGCTCATGAGATCGAGCGGGACCATGAACATCTTGTTGTCGTACTTCGGATAGCGCGAAGCCTTAATCGAATACTCGCTGAAATCCGTGAGATCGAGCCCAACCTTTGCGATGAGGTCATCGAGCGGGACAGTGACGTTGTCGCGCGCCATCTGAGCGTGTTGGCCGGCGGTGCCCCAGCCGAAATCCGGACCCTTCCCGGTGGCGACGGCCGAGAGCACCTTGGTCGTGTACTGCTCTTCCGGGATGAGCTCCATCTTGATCTGGACGCCTTTGTCCTTGTTGGCGTCGTTGAAGGAGTCGATCACCTTCTGCCAGACCTCGCCGTCCGAGGCCGCGAGCCAGCTCCAGTGCAAGAGCTCGATCGGATCCGCGGCATAGAGATGCCGGGTGAAGAGACTGGTGCTCGCGGCTACGCCGGCGGCGGCGGTCGCGGTCTTCAGAAATTTGCGGCGCGTCGCTCCCGCGGCGCCGGTGCGCTTCTGCCTGCTCATCGTTTCCTCCCGTGTGAAGCCTGTTGTGGGATGCGCCCATCCATCGCCCGAGCGAGTCGTGTCTCGCCATGGGTCCGCGCGGCTGCGCATCGCGCCGCACGGAACCGGTCGATCATTTCGCCGCCTTGGCGGAAATCACGCCGGGTACGCCGGATTCGATCATCATCTGCCGCGCGCGGTCGCGAAACTTCTCCCGCACATCGCGGGTCGGCGGGCGGCAACGGCTGGAGTCGAGGCCGATGAGCTCCATGCAGAGCTTGTCGAGATAGCCGTCTCCGCTTGTGTAGCCCTTCTCGATCTCGACCCAGAGCTTGTAGAAGGGCATCGCCTCCTCGACCATCATCCGCTGCACCTCCGGATAATCCTTGGTGCCCAGGCGATCGAGGAGCTTGATGCCCCACTCCGGCCAGTAGTTGCACAGATGGACCTCGAAGGCGCGGGCGCCCATCATGTGGCTCATGGTGAACAGCAGGTTGTTGTCGATGATCGTCAGCTTCCCCGCGAAATGCGAGACGACGTCCTCGAACTCCATCGCGTCGGTACGGGGCGTCGCCCATTTCAGGCCGACCACGTTCGGGATCTCGCAGAAGCGCTCGACCAGGCGCAGCGAGATGCCGGACGAGGTCCAGAATGTGTTGTAGACGATGATCCCGATATCGGCGGCTTCGGCCGCGGCAGTGACATATTCGAAGAAGTCCTCTTCCGTATGATTGAAGTAGAACGGGCAGGACACCTGGATGAACTCGCAGCCGGCGCTCCGCGCGGCTTTCGCGAGCAGACGCAGTTCTCGAGTGTTCGTGGTTTGCGCGCCCATCGCGACCGGGATGCCTGCGGCGGCGGCAACGACCGTCTCGGCGACCGCCTTGCGCTCGTCGAAGGTCATCGTGGAGAAGTCGCCGGCGGCGCCGCCCGCCAGCAGGACGCCGTTTTGCTGATTGATCCCGCGCTCCTGCAGGAACCCCACGTGCCGGGCGATCGCCTTGCGATCGACCTCAAGATCCGGGTCCCGGAACATGGTCGGCACCGTGATGTAGCAGCCTTCCAGCCTCCGTTTCAGCGCCTGCCAATCCATTCGCATTGATCCGTTCTAGCGCCTGCACATGGTTCACCGTTCGCCGAAAGCATTCCGGCGTCCGAGAGGGGTGCAGAAGTTTGTTGCCGCGTGCCCGTCGTTCCGGTCGGCGGCCTTGTGTGAGTGCAATTTTCGCATGCGGTCGGCGCTCGTTCGCAGCCACCGATCCGGCACGCGAAGTATTGCGCAGCAGTCTCGCTGAAAATTGACCATGCGCGACTAAAACTTGATGCTTAGATCCACCTCTTCCAGGAAGGGCCGCGTCGGAAGGCGGTTCCCGCGCCCCGTCAGCCAGGCACAAGGCGGCTCGGCACCGAACGCATCCGCCGCGCGCAATGGCTCGACCGGCGAACTGAACGCCATCACGGGAAATCGGGGAAAGAGCCGAACGGCAAAGCGACGCAAGAACCGACGAAGGCGCCTCTTGCGCGCCGTTCAGAACTTCTGCGGCACGTGCTTGTATTCGTAGGTCGGCTCCCGGTAATCGCCGCGCTTCTGCCGCTTCGGCAGTTCGATCTTCTCTCGTTTGATCTCTTTATACGGGATCAGGCTCAGGATGTGGCTGATGATGTTCAGCCGCGCCCGCTTCTTGTCGCTGGAATCCGCGACGTACCAGGGCGCCCAGGACGTATCGCTCGCCTGGAACATCTCGTCGCGGGCACGGGAGTAGTCGTACCACCGGCTGTACGACTTCAAGTCCATCGGCGAGAGCTTCCAGATCTTGCGGCCGTCGGTGATGCGCGCCTTGAGGCGCCGGGTCTGTTCCTCCTCGCTCACCTCCAGCCAGTACTTGATCAGAATTACGCCGGATTCGATGATCGCCCGCTCGACAGCCGGCACCATGGTCAGGAAGCGCCGGACCTGATCCTCGCTGCAGAATCCCATGACGCGTTCGACGCCGGCACGGTTGTACCAGCTGCGGTCGAAGATCACGACCTCGCCGGCCGCCGGCAGATGCGGCAGATACCGTTGGATATACATCTGCGACTTCTCGCGCTCGGTCGGCGCCGGCAGCGCAATCACCCGGAACACCCGCGGGCTTACGCGCTCGGTCAGGGCCTTGATGGTGCCGCCCTTGCCGGCGCCGTCTCGGCCCTCGAACAGGATGCAGACCTTGGCGCCGGTCGCCTTGACCCATTCCTGGAGCCTGACGACCTCGACATGAAGCTTCGCCAGTCGGGCTTCATAGTCCTTGCCCTTCAGCTTGGGCTTCGGGATTGGGGCGCCATCGCCCGGCTGCTTGGCGCGATCCTTACCAGGATCTTTCCCCTGCTCCTTCCGAATCCGCTTGCTCATGGTGCTCTCCCCCCTTCGCCGCTCATTTGCCTGGATTGCGGTGGTACCCGGATTGCGGCCGGCAATTTTCCACCGCAGGCAGGGAAATTCAGCTCAATTCTGCCTGGCGCCCAAGCAAAGTGGAGAACGTTACAGTAATCCACTCCCCGCCCTCGACGGCATCGCCGACAGTCTCCTATGCCTCTTGGGGAACTCGCGAAGCGCTGGCCAATCGCGGGCCAGCTCGGCGACTATCGTGCGGCTTGGCTGACGCCCGATCTGGCCGCCGGCGTCTCGGTGGCGGCGGTTTCGCTGCCCTCAGCGGTCGCCTATCCGGCGATCGCCGGGCTGCCAATCGAAGTCGGTCTTTACGCCACGATCTTCTCCATGGTCGGCTATGCCTTGGTCGGCCCGTCGCGCCGGCTGATGGTCGGGCCGGACACGGCGACCTGCATCATCCTGGCGAGCGCGCTCGCCTCTACCGGCGTCGTGGCACAAGCCGACCGCGTCAGCCTGACCCTGCTGTTCAGCTTCCTAGTCGGTGCGCTCTGTGTCGCCGCAGGCGCCCTGCGGCTGGGGTTCATTGCCAATTTTCTCTCCCGGCCAATGCTGACCGGGTTCCTGGCCGGCATCGCGCTCAGCCTCATCGTCGGCCAGATCAAGCGGATGACCGGAGTGTCGATCCAGTCCCAAGGCCTGCTTCGCCCGCTCATCGAGCTCTCGTCTCATCTTCAGGCGGTGCACCTGCCGACTCTGGCAGTCGGCGTGGGCACGCTGATCTTTCTGCGTGCGCTACGCTACGGCTTGCCGACGGTACCGGCTGCGCCGGTCGCCATTCTCCTGGCGATCGCCCTTTCCTTCGGAATCGATCTGCCCGGTCGCGGTGTCGCTGTGATCGGCGAGATCCCTCCGGTCGCCTTCACGGTCTCGATCCCGCCCCTCGATCGCCTTGCAGACCCTCATCTGTTGAGCGGGGCGCTCGCCATCATGGTCGTCGGATTCGGATCGGGCATCGTGACGGCACGCAGCTTCGCCATGAAGGACGGTCGATCCGTTGATGCCGACCAGGAGCTCTTCGGCTTCGGAGCGGCAAACCTCTTCAGCGGCTTCTTCGGCGGCTTTCCGGTCTCGGCTTCGGATTCACGAACCGCCGTGAACTATGCGATCGGCGGCCGGACCCAGGTGACGGCCTTGATTGCTGCCGGAACGCTGGCCACCGCACTGATCCTCATGGCTCATGCCCTAAGCGCAGTGCCGCAAGCGACACTCGGGGCAATCCTAATCTCGGCCGCGATCGACCTCATCGATGTCCCAGAATTCCGGACCATCCGCAGGCTGAGCAGGACCGAGTTTCGTTTCGCGCTGCTGACCATGATTCTGGTCGCCGTGGTCGGTGTCCTCACCGGCATCCTGATCGCGATTGCCGCCACCCTCAGCCACCTGCTCTGGGCGGCCAGCAATCCGCGGATCGCCATGCTCGGCCGGATGCCGGGTTCCGCCGGCCTCTTCAAGTTGCACCGTTTCCCCGATGCGGAGCCGATCCCGGGCCTGACCATCGTTGTACTGCAATCCGCACTGGTCTTCTTCAACGCGGAAGCAGTGCAGCGCAAGCTGCTGCGGATCGCCGACGCCACGCCGGAAGGGAGCCGATGGTTCGTCCTCGATGCCGCCGCAGTGAACACACTGGATAGCACTGGCCTGAAAGCCCTCGAGGAGATCCGAACCCGTCTTGCGAAACGCGGCATCGCCTTCGGGATCGCCGATCTCAACAGTCGCGCGCGACGCATCGTCGAACGCTCCGGCCTCGCCAAACATCTCGGCGAGCATATGCTGTTTCCCAGCGCCGAGGCCGCGGTCGCGGCCTACGACGCCGCCCGCAGCTCCGGACGGCAGGCGCCTAACGCCCCCGTAGAAACGGCCCGCTGAGTCTATCCTTCGATGGTCCCGATCTGCCGGTCCCGGTCTTCCTGCTTGATCACCGCCTTGCTGTGGTCCGACGCGAGGAAGGTATAGATCGACGGCAGTACAAACAACGTGAACAGCGTTCCAATCGTGAGACCGCAGACGATGACGATACCGATCGAGAACCGGCTGGCTGCGCCCGCGCCGGAGACGGCCAGGAGCGGCACCAGACCCGCAACCATCGCCGCCGTGGTCATCAAGATGGGCCGCAGGCGCTGAGTGGCGGCTTCGAGCACAGCCTGACGCTTGCCGACCCGTTCCTTTTCCTGCTTCTCCCGCGCCACTTCGCAGATCAGGATGCCGTGCTTGGTAATGAGCCCGACCAGCGTGATGAGGCCGACCTGGCTATAGATATTGAGGGTCATCCAGCCCGCCGCCAGGGGCAGCAGCGCGCCGCTGATCGCGAGCGGCACCGAGACCATGATCACCAGCGGGTCGCGCCAGCTCTCGAATTGGGAGGCCAACACCAGAAATATCACGAAGATCGCCATGACGAAGGTGACGGCCAGGCTGGAGCCCTCCTTGACGAACTGGCGGGATTCACCCTTGTAGTCGATGCCGAAGCCGCGCGGCATTTCCTGCCGTGCGGCGTCCTCCAGGAAAGCAACGGCTTGCCCCATAGTGACGCCCGGCGCCAGCGCCGCACTCAAGGTCGCGGCATTGAGCTGGTTCATCTGCGTGAGTGAGATCGGCCGGATCTCTGTATGCGCATCGACGAGGTTGGAGAGCGGAACGGGGAAGCCGTCGCTGGCGGTGACGTAGTAGCTGGTGAGGTCGTCCGGCGTGAGACGGTCGATGCGCGGGGTCTGCGGGATCACGCGGTATGACCGGCCCGCCACACTCATTCGGTTGACGTAACCGTTGGAAACCATGGTGAGCCAGGTGGTGCCGATGTCGGACATGCTGATGCCGTAGGCGCCGGCCTTGTCGCGATCGACGGTCAGAACGACGGTCGGATTCTCGAATTTGAGGTCGACGTCGGTGAAAGCGAAGAGACCGCTCGTCTTTGCCCGCTGCTCGACCCGAGCCATCACCTGCGTCAGCACCTTGTAGTCGTCGGTGGTGCTGATGACGAACTGCATCGGGAAGCCGCCGCCGGACCCAGGCAGGGGCGGCAGCGAGAAGGCGGCGGCTTTCAGGCCGACCACCTTGTTGAGCTCGCGTCGCGCCACCACGAAAGAGTCCGAGAACGGCACGGTCCTGTCGTGCCAGGGTTTCATCACGGCCACGGCGGTGCCTTGGCGCACGGTCGGCGTACCCGCCAGAGTGAACCAGTTGCCGATGTCAGGGACCTTAGCCAAGGCATCGCTGACCCTGTCATGGTAGAACTCCTGATAGTCCGGGTTGACGCCGGCGGGCGCGATGGTCTGCACCATGATCGCGCCCTGATCTTCGGACGGCGCCAATTCACTCTTGATCATGCCGAAGAGCGGGAAGAGGCTGGCGAACACCAGAGCACCGAAGATAAGCACCACGATGCGGAACTTCAGAACGCCGTCCAGCAGCCGGTTGTAGCCCCTGTCCATCCGCTCCAGCATGTGCTCGATGACGCGCTGCACGACGCCGGGCTTGCCGGACGATTTCAGGATCATCGCGCACAGCACCGGCGACAGGGTCAGCGCCACAAAGCCGGAAATGAACACCGAGCCCGCGAGCGTCAGCGCGAACTCGCTGAACAGGGCGCCGGAGATGCCGGGCGTGAACGCAATCGGCGCGTAGACCGCTGCCAGGGTGACAGTCATGGAGATGACCGGCACGGCGATCTCGCGGGTGCCGGCGATGGCCGCCAAGAACGACGACTTCCCGGTCTTCATATGGCGGTCGACGTTCTCCAGCACGACGATGGCATCGTCTACCACCAGACCGATCGCCAGCACGATCGCCAGCAGGGTCAAGAGGTTGATCGAGAAGCCGAGCGCGGCCAGGAAGACGGCGACCCCGATGATCGACAGCGGCAAGGCGATGATCGGCACCGCGATGGCACGCAGCGACCCGATGAACATGAAGATCACTACCGTCACGATCACCGCCGCTTCGATGATCGTGTGCTCGACCTCCTTGATCGACTCCTCGATGAAGATCGAGGTGTCGTAGGCGGTCTGCATCTTCAGCCCGACCGGCAGGTTGCGCTCAATGTCGGGAAGCAAGGCCTTCAGGCCGTTTGCCACGTTGAGCGGGTTCGCCTCCGGTGTCGCATCAATGCCGATGAAGACCGCGGGCTTGCCCCGCACCTTGGCGACGACATCGGCCTCCTTGGCGCCGAGGGATATCTGCGCCACATCGCGCAAGCGCACGATGCCGTTCTGGCCGGTCGCGACGATGATGGCACCGAAGTCGTCGGGCTGCTCCAGCCCGGTCTGGGCGTCGATGTCGAAGCTGTTGTACTCGCCCCGCACCTGCCCCGCGGTCGTCTGATAATTGTTGTTGGAGATGGCGTTTCGGACCTGGGCGGCCGTGATTTGGTAGACCGCCAGCTTCCGTGGATCGAGCCAGACCCGCATCGCGAACTCGCGATCACCGTAGTATTTGATCTTGCTGACGCCCGCGACGGTCGAGAACTTCGGCTGGATCACCCGTTTGGCATAGTCGGTGATCTGCGCCGAATCCATCTGATCGCTGGAGAGCGCAAAGTAGATCAGCTGCGTGATGTCGCCGGAGCTGATGTCGAGCTTCGGGTCCTCGATCTCCTTCGGCAGGTCTGCGCGCACCGCCTGGATCTTGGCGAGGATGTTGGACTGGGCGGCCGATGAGGGATAGTTCAGCCGCATGTAGACGGTGATCACTGAGGTGCCGGAGCGGCTCTCCGAGGTCAGGTAGTCGACGCCGTCCGCCGCCGCGATCTGCTCCTGCATCGGCTGGGTCACGAAGCCCTGGACCAGGTCCGCCGAGGCGCCGGTATAGACCGTGGTCACCGTGATCACGGTGAACTGCATGCGCGGGAACTGCCGGATCTGCAGCGAGGCCAGCGCCGCGAGGCCGGCGATCACCAGCAGCAGGTTGAGCGCGATCGCGAAGACCGGCCGCTTGATGAAGACATCGGTGAAGCGCATCTTCGCCCCGTTGCGCTACTGAAGCGGCACGGTGGTCATCTCGGGCAGCGTCTCGCCTTCGACCAGATTGACCTTGGAGCCGTTGGAGAGCCGTAGCTGCCCTGCGACCACGACCTTATCGCCGGCGTTGACGCCCTGCTCCACCACCACGAGATTGCCGCGCCGAGCGCCGGTGACGACTGTGACCTGCTTCACCGTCATCGTCGTCTCATCCACCACATAGATGGACTCGCCGTAGAGGTTGAAGCTGACCGCACTCTGCGGCACGACGACTTTCTTGGATTGGGTCGGCAGCAAAATGTCGATACTCCCATACATGCCCGGCAGCAGTTTCTGGTCGGAGTTCGGGATCTCGGCCTGGATCGGGATGATACCGCTCGTATACTTGACCGAGGGTTCGATCGCCGAGATCTTGCCCTTGAACACTTGGTCCGGATAGGAGTCGAACCGGGCCTCGATCGTCTGGCCGATCTGGATTTTCGCATAGTCCTTCTGGCCGATCAGGAAGCGCATGCGCATGATCGAAAGATCCTGCAGGCTGACCACCGCGTCGCCCGGCTGGAGATACTGCCCCTTGTTGACCCTGCGGATGCCGAGGACACCCCCGAACGGCGCCACCAGCAGACGGCGCTCGATGGTAGCCTTGAGCGAGGCGGATTGCGCAACCAGACTGTCATAGCGGGCCTGTGCCTGGTCCACGTCGCTCTGACCCACCGCCCCGGTCACCACCAGCTTCTTCTTACGGTCGAGATCAACCTTGGCGGCCGGAATCTGCGCCAGTGCCGTCTTCAGATTCGCCTCTTCCTTGCTGGTGTCGAGCTGCACCAAGGGCTGGCCGGCCTTGACGGTCTGACCGGAATCGAACTCCACATCGGTGACGATGCCAGCCTCCGATCCGCTGATGTTGACACCCTGCTCGGCCTCGGCGACGCCGATCGAGCTGACCTTCTCCTGCCAGTCCACCTGCTGCGCGGCGGCGGCAGCGACGTCGATTGCCGGGCCGGTGGCCGCCGGTGCCTGCGCTTCAGTGGATTTTGCTTCGTCGGCAAATGCCGAGGGCAGCGCCACGATTGTCGGACCGATCAACAGCAGCCCGGCAGCCGCCATCGTCACGCAACGCAGTGGATGGGTTCGGCGCCGAACCATTATCCACCCCAGCTCAGAAACATACCCACATTGCCCGGCATGCCGCCCGGGTAATCGAGCACCTGCACCGTCAACCGATAGCCGAGGGGCTTCAGCTCGGCCATGTAGAACTCGTAGGCCTTCTTGGCGAAGCCTTCGAGCGTGGTCGGCCAGTCGGATTCCAGGTTGTTGATCTTGCGGCCGCTGTCGTTGCAGTAGCTGGCCGGAAAAGTCATCACCTGGATCTGTCGGTTGCCCTGCTCCGCCGCGCGCCGGATCGCGGCGTTGACTCGCGCCTTCACCTCCGGGTGCAGGTCCTTCTCCATAAAGGCCTCAAGCAGTTGCGATTTCTCCTGCTGTTCGTCCTTCATGCGCGCCAGAGCCTGCTTGGCCTTTGCCATCTCGATGTCGTCCGAGATCTTGCGAAGGTCATCTGGTTTCAGCAGATCGGCCATTCTCTTCTCCTGAACTCGTCCTATCGGACCGCGTAGCCGCGGCCCTGCATGCAGGCCGCGAACGCCTGGTTATAGCGCCCGAGATCGGCTTGATATTGCGCCTGCGCCTGGTTGTTCATCTGCGCCTGCTGGCGCCGTTGCTGGTTCTTGCGGATCAACCCCGCGGTCGCGCCGACTCCGGCGCCGACCGCGGCGCCCTTGCCCGCATCGCCGGCGATGGCGCCACCTACAGCGCCCAGCGCGGCACCGCGCGCCGCGCCGCCCAAGATCGGCGCCCCGGTCGGAGCCGAGCCGTAATAAGCGGGCGGGGCCTGATATGGATAGACTCCGGTCTGCTGCGTCGCCCAGTTTCGGCACGTGTTCTCGTCCTGCGCCTGCTGGTCCGGCGTTTGGCCGGAACTCGGATAGACGATCGGCGCCTGCTGCGCCTCGGCCAGCGTTGAGGCAACCATCGCCGAGATCGCGATTAGCCAGACCCCGAACGCGAGCCTCGACCGCGAGCTCCTGCCGTTGGTGTGAGACCGGACCATGGCGACCTCACTGCGACGCCGGCGGGTTGTCGGGCAGTTTATAGGTGAGCTTCGGCCAGACGATGATCCCGCCAGCCGTTTCCTGGATCATGTTGCCGTCGCCGACGGCTTGATCCTGCAGACCGCTCCGGATGCTGATCGGCCCGCCGCCTTCGATGCCCTGGAACCGATCGGTGCCCGCGGTGAACTTGAAGTCGCCGTTGCAGCCCAGCAGATGGACCCCCTTGCAGCTCAGGTCGGCATAGATGCGGCTGCCATCCTTGGCGGAGATGGTGCACCGACCATTGCCCTCCTGGGTACCATCCTTCAGATTAAGGGTGAGGATCGCGGGACAAACCATGAAGCCGGCGTCGATCGGACCCTTCTCCGTATCGACGAAGATCATGCCGCTGAACGAGCCGACGAAGGTCGCCTGGTCAGGCCCGGTCTGGAACATCTGGCCGCGCCCCGCCCAAGAGGCGAAAGCCTTGATCGTCTCCTCGGTGCCGGCGTTTGCCGCGGCAATCGCGAAGACGAGACCCAACAGAAATCCGAAACCGGCTCCAAATCCGCGCATCCAGGTCATCGCATCACCGTCCGTTCAGTCAAAGCCGATGTAGACAGCGTCACCGCCGAGCGAGAGCGCCAATCCGCTGCGCTTGGCATCGAGCTTCAGCACCACGCCCCGCGCGTTCTGCAGCCAGAGCTCGCCGGTGCTGGCTGACCCGACCACAGCGCCGTAGCGTGCCTGCACATACGCGCCCGGGAAGTCCGCAAGGCTCTTCATGTTATAGACCACGCCATAGGCTTCGATTTTTGAGACCCCGAACCCGCCAACGCCGAGGCCGCCGATCGAGAAGCTGTAAGTCTTGCCGCCGGTGACCAGTTGACCGCCGCCGAGATTGCCGCTGCCGATGAAGGCGATCTGCACCTGGCTGATGGTGATGGTACCGGTCTGCATAAGGTCGGCGGGCGCCGCCATCGGAAAGGCACAAACAATAAGCACCACCGCGATCAGCCGCTTCCGGCTCGACCGAGCAACCGGCAACCATCGGCTAAGACCCGGTAACATCGCGCGAAGCCATGAACTCATTCTTTAATTCCTCCGTCAGGTCGGCGATGAGCGTCCGGAACTCCCGCATGCGCTCGACGTCCTTGGGATGGTTCAGGACCTCCAGTCGATCGAGCGCCTCGACGGCCAAGCCGTATTCCTCGCACAGCGACCGGAACTTTTCGCTTCGCAACGCCAACCGGGACACCTCCTTGCTCCGTCCCGGAAACAACCGATGAACCCTCGCAACATGTGCTACCGCTGACGACAACGGCTCCGTGCTCCAGCCCCTTCAAGGTCCCCGCCGCGCATAAGGTGAGTCACCGAACCCGGCGCGTCCCCACTGCCTTCCTACCGTGAGAGCATCATCCACCCGGATAAAGCACGTTACCGTAACAGTCACCCCGCCCGGTCACGCGGTCCTCAGCCATGATAGGAAAGCCCCTCGAAGCTCTTGCTTATCAACGTGCCTTTCTCGCCGCGCACGATCGCCACGATGTCAGCCAACGCGCCGATCGCCGCCGTCTTGCCCGTGGTGGCAGCGAACTGGCAGGCCGCATCCACCTTCGGCCCCATCGATCCTGCCGGAAACTTGAACTGACTCATTGCAACGGGGTTCGCTTTGTGGATCGCCCGCTGCTGCGGCGTGCCCCAGCCGGTGAAGACCGCATCGGCGTCGGTGGCCATGATCAGCAAGTCGGCGTCCAGCTCCCGGGCGAGCAGCTCGGTGCAGAGATCCTTGTCGATCACCGCCTCGACGCCGATCAGCTGCCGGTCGGCGTCCCGCTTGTACATGGTCGGGATTCCGCCGCCGCCGGCGCAAATCACGATCGTACCGCGTTCGATCAGCCATCGGATCGGCCGAATCTCGAAGATCCGCTTCGGCAGCGGGGACGGCACGACGCGCCGCCATTTGTTGCCATCCTGCTTGAAGACCCAGCCCTTCTCGGCCTTGACCCGCTCCGCCTCGGCCGCCTCATAGACCGGACCGACGAACTTGGTCGGATTCTTGAAGCCGGGATCGTCGCCGTCGACCTCCACCATGGTCAGCATGGTTGCAAACGGCACCTCGAAGGGGAGCAGGTTGCCGAGCTCCTGCTCGATCATGTAGCCGATCATGCCTTCGGTCTCGGCGCCGAGCACATCCAGCGGATAGGCCTCGTCCGCCTTGTAGGCAGCGCCCTGCAGCGCCAGCAAACCGACCTGGGGGCCATTGCCGTGGCTGATGACAAGATGATGCTCCTTGGCGACCGGAGCCATCGCCTGGGCGGCAATTCTGACGTTCCTACGCTGAACTTCCGCCGTCATCGGCTCGCCGCGCTTCAACAGCGCGTTGCCGCCGAGCGCCACCACAACGCGCATGGCTACTCTCCCAAAGTTGCGACCAGCAGCGCTTTGATGGTGTGCATCCGGTTCTCGGCCTGCTCGAAGGCGATATTGGCCTCCGATTCGAACACCTCGTTGGTGACCTCGAGGCCGTTCGACATGCCGTAGTCCTGGGCGATCTGCTTGCCGAGCGTGGTCTCGCTGTCATGGAATGCCGGCAGGCAATGCATGAACCGCACCGCGGGATTCCCCGCAGCCGCCATCAACGCCGGATTGACCTGATAGGGCGTCAATAGCTTGATGCGCTGCTTCCAGACGTCCTTGGGTTCTCCCATCGAGACCCAGACGTCGGTGTGGATGAAGTCCACACCCTTCACCGCCGCCTTTGGATCGTCGGTGATGCTGAGCCGGGCGCCGGACTTTGCGGCGAGGTCTTTGGCGATCTTCGTATACTCGTCCGACGGCCAGAGCTCCTTGGGGCCGCAGATCCGCACGTCCATGCCGACCAGGCAGCCGACGATCAATAGCGAGTGGCCCATATTGGAACGCGTGTCGCCCACATAGGCATATCTGATGTCATTGATCGGCTTGTCGCTGTGCTCGCGCATGGTCATGACGTCGGCCAGCATCTGGGTCGGGTGGTATTCGTCGGTGAGACCGTTGTAGACCGGCACGCCGGCGTATTTGGCGAGGGTCTCGACGCCGCCTTGCGCAGCGCCGCGATATTCGATCGCGTCGTACATGCGGCCGAGCACGCGCGCCGTGTCCTTGAAAGATTCCTTGTGACCGATCTGCGAGCCGGAGGGGTCTAGATAGGTCACGTTGGCGCCCTGATCGTGGCAGGCGACCTCGAAGGCACAGCGGGTGCGCGTCGAAGTCTTCTCGAAGATCAGGCAAATCTCCTTGCCGCGGAGATGCTGCTGCTCGGTCTTGGCGTATTTCGCACGCTTGAGGTCACGCGCCAAGTCGAGCAGGTAGCGGAATTCGCGCGGGGTGTAGTCCTGCACGGTGAGCAGCGATCGATTGCGCAGATTGAAGCTCATAGCAGCCTCTCCTGTGAGTACGGGTGGTTTCTTGAGAGTCTCAGTAGGCCGGGTCGCGCCAGATTGGGCAGGTCATGCAATGACCGCCGCCGCGGCCGCGCCCGAGCTCCGCACCGTGAATCGTGATCACCTCGACGCCCGCCTTCCTGAGCAGCGTGTTGGTGTGGGTGTTGCGGTCATAGGCGACGACCACACCAGGCTCGATCGCAACCACGTTGTTGCCGTCGTCCCATTGCTCCCGCTCGGCCTCGTAGGCGTTACCGCCGGTGCCGACTGCGCGCAGCTTGCCGACACCCAGCGCCTCGCCGACCACGTCGAGCAGGTGCCCCGATTCCGGGTGCACGCGAAATCCGCCTTCCTCGTTGGTCGGGTACATGCTGTAGCAGCGGATGTGATCTACCACCTCGCGGAACACCGTCACCAAGTCCCGGTCGCAAAAGCTGAAGACGGTGTCGAGATGCATCGCGGCGCGGCTCTTCGGCATCAGGCAGCCGATCACGCGGGTCGCCGCATTGTTCTTGAACAGCGAACGGGCTACTTGGCCGACCGCTTGGTAGGTGGTGCGTTCGCCCATGCCCACCAGTACGATGCCTTTGCCGATCGCCATGACGTCGCCGCCCTCCATGGTGGCGCCAGTCAGGCTCTCGTCGGTATCGCCCCACCAGATCTCGAACTTGCTGCCCTGAAACGAGGGGTGGAACTTGTAGATTGCGCGCTGCACCAGGGTCTCCGGCTTGCGGGCCGGCCAGAACATGGGGTTCACGGTGACGCCGTTGTAGATCCAGCAGGAGGGATCGCGCTGGAACAGCGAGTTCGGGATCGGCGGAAGCACGAACTCAGTGACGCCGAACGCCTCGCCCATCATCTTCTTGATCGCATTATCCGGCAGATCGCCAATCGCGATTCCGCCGATCATCAGTTCCGCCAGGCGCTTCGACGGCATCTCGTCGAGCCAGGGGCGGATGACGCTGACGCCATGGATCCCGACCGAGGAATCGGTGATGCTGCGATCGAGCACGAAATCGCGGGCTTCCCGTAGCTCTAGCGTCTCGGCCAGAAGATCGTGCAGCTCGAGGACCTCGACCCCGCGTTCTTCCATCTTCGTGGTGAAGTCGTAGTGATCGTTCTGCGCCTGGTGGACCCAGATGACGTCGTCGAACAGCAGGTTGTGGCAGTTGGCCGGCGTGAGACGCTGGTGCGCGAGACCCGGCCTGCACACCATCACCGACCTGAGCTTTCCCACCTCGGATTGAACTCCGACTTCACGCATGACTCATCTCCTCCAACAGGACCGGCGCGCCGGCGGCATTCACAGTGGGCTAATCTTGCCGGTCCACATCAACCAGCCGGCAAGCAGCGCGAGACCGATAATCACGACGGCGACCAGCGCCTCGATGCCGTGGAAGATGCGCTCTCCGCGCTCCCACCGCGCCTTTGCATAGACGACGATGCCCGGTGCAAAGAGGACGGCGCACATCAGCAGATATTGCAGGCCGGCCGCATAGATGAGCCAGATGCCGTAGACCGTTGCCACTGCGCCGATCACCATATCGCGACCCCGCCCCTCTCCGTCGCGATAACCTTCCCCGGTCAACGCAAGCTTCAGGGCATAGGCGCCCGAGAAGACGTAGGGCGGCAGGATCGCAACCGAGGCGATGAAGTAAAAGAACTGATAGGCGCTCTGCGAGAAGTAGCTGACTACCAGGAACACCTGGATCAGCAGGTTGGTGGCCCAGAGCGCGTTCGACGGGGAGCCGTTGGCGTTCTCCTTGGCGAACCATTTGGGGAACGTGCCGTCACGGCCGCAAGTGAAGGGGATCTCCGCGCAGAGCAGGGTCCAGGAGAGGAACGCGCCGCCGACCGAGATCATCAGGCCGAGATTGATCAAGGAAGCGCCCCAGGCGCCGACGATAGGCTCCAGGACCCCGGCCATCGACGGCACTTTCAGCCCGGCGAGATCTGTCTGGCTGAGCACGCCGGTCGCCAGGAGGCTGACCAGCACGTAGAGAACAAGCGCGCCTGCGAAGCCGATGACGGTCGCGCGGCCGACATCGGATCGCCGTGCAGCACGCGCCGAATAGACACTGGCGCCCTCGATGCCGATGAAGACCCAGAGCGTCACCAGCATGGTGCTCTTCACCTGGTCGAGCACCGCGCCGAGACCTCCGGTGCCGTCCGCCGCCGGCGCACCCCAGAAGTTGAAGGTAAACTTGTTCCAGTTGAAGGCGATGATCGCCACCACGACGAAGACGAAAAGCGGCACCAGCTTGGCGGCCGTGGTGATCACGTTGACGAACGCCGCCTGCTTGATCCCCTTGAGGACCAGCGTATGCACGAGCCAGAGACAGATCGAGGCGCCGATGATTGAAGGCAGGTTGTTGCCGCCGCCGAACACCGGGAAGAAGCTGGAGAGTGCCGAGAAGATGGCCACCGCATAGGCGACGTTGCCGAGGAAGGCGCTGAGCCAATAACCCCAGGCGCTGTTGAAGCCGATGAAGGGACCGAACCCGGCCTTGGCATAGGCATACGGTCCGGCGTTCAAGTCGGGCTTGCGCACTGCCAGGCTCTGATAGACGAAGGCCAACATCAGCATGCCAATGCCGGTGATTAGCCACCCGAGCAGGATTGCACCCGGCGAAGCCGCCTTCGACATATCCGATGGCAGATTGAAGACGCCGCCGCCGATCATCGAGCCGACGACGAGCGCGATCAACGGAATCAGTGTCAACTTGTCGGGTTGGGCATCCTTTGCCTTGACCGCTACGTGCTGAGTGATATCGGCAGTCGTCATTGTGTCCTCCGGCCGTGGACGCTCACGGTCGCATCACAGATGCACTCACGCAATCTGCATCGCATTTCGCGCCCAGCAGCGCGATGACATGAATCAAAAACCGCCGCGGCACTCCGGAGCCGTTGCTTGCACCCCAATGACCTTGAGCGAATGAAGAGGCCGCTTGCCGCTTCTATAGGACAGCCAGCCGGAGCGACGAGGAGAGTACGTTACGGTAAAGCGCGAACCGGCTTGTGGCAGAATTATTGCAGAGGTCCGCCGGCTGGACTCTCGATCGGGCTTATCTCCGGCGCTAACACCTGCTTGACGGCCACGACAAGCTTGCCAGCGAGCTCCGCCAGGGCGTCTGCCGAAGCTCCTCCGGGAACATCTCGATCAAGGTTCCAGGCCCGCATCACGCGATTGGTTTGCGGATTCGCCATGATGGCCGTGACATGAAGCTGCTTCCCGCTCAACTCAACCGACCCATAGAGCGAGTATCGATACGCCGTATTCGCACTCGTCGAATCGATCTCGGCGAAACCACCGGCTCGGTTGAAGACCGTCACGTCATCGGACTGCGCCAGCTTCAGCACAAGCTCATAGGTGAAGGCCTGGGCCAAGGAGTCGCGCTCGGGGCCGCTGGCGTTCTGAAATGGAAGCACAATGATCGGCAGCATATCGGCTTGCGGACCGGTCGGCTGACTGTGACCGAGGGACTGCCAAGCGGCAAAGCTTCCGATTACGACTGCGACCAAGACCGCTGCACCGATCGCCACGATCCGCAAAGGCGGCATTCGCCAGCTTGTGGGAGAGTACCGCAGAATTCGTTGGTTTACGTCGGTCGTCGCCGGCCCGTGATCGACCTGCGCCGAGGAGTCCGCGCCGAATTCGAAGGTCGGCACATAAGATCCCTTGGGAATGCCTATCCGGATCCGGTCGACCTTTCCGGCGGTGAGATAGTAGTGCTCCAGCGCGCGACGCAGGCGGCTTGCTTCTATACGCACGATCGGGTCGGTCAGCGGGTCGAAATCGTCACCTCGTTCAAGCGCCGCCAAAGCAATGCTATAGGCCTTGATGCGGTCGGCACGACCCTGCAGCGTCTCTTCCACGATATATGACAAGAAGCGCCGATTCCGGTCGGACGTGTTGAGCTCTTTGTTCCCGAGCAAGCCGCTGAGATAGGTGCGAATCTCCGCAGCACCCGGGCCGGCGGAATTGCACGCAGCATCAAGGTTTCGACTGGGCGCTATCATGGCCTGCGTCCCCCAGTTGTGTTGGGTTTACCGTAGGCTTCCGCTGGGTGC
>DATKMF010000019.1:0-8821 GCA_035542015.1 Candidatus Cybelea sp. | reverse complement strand
TCATGGGCATGCTGCGGCCCACCGAGGATCACGGCGCCGTCGAACCCATCCGGGCTGGCGGGGAGCCTGTCGCCGTTATGCGGCAGCATCGTCGTCAGCTTGGCGCCGGCCGCCTGCAGATAGTCGCCGAGCAACGAGATCGGCGAGTTGACGTCGTTCTGAATGACCAGGACCTGCATTTCACTCCATTCCGGCGCCGGACCGCTCAAGGCCCGCGCGCGCCACGCTCCTGCTTTCGGAGAATCCGGCACCCATGATGCGGCCATCGCTATCTGGAATCAATCCGAGGAATCTCAGCGGGAATCACCCCGGGTTAACGGGATCTTCAGCCCCCGCAGGGGGCGAGGGGCGGCAAAGCGGCGGTCGCGACCGGTTCGGGCGCCGGAACATCCGGCAATCGGGCCAGGAAATCGAGCACGGCGTGCTCCGCTTCCGGCGTCTGGACGTCGTTGTGGCCGGCGCCGGATACGGCCAGAAAGACCTTCGGCTGCGGCGCCGCGTCATAGAGGCGCTGGCCGAAGGCGAGCGGGATCAGCGTGTCGGCCGTGCCATGGAAGACGAAGAGCGGGGCGTGGATTCCGCCGATCTTCGCCAGGGAATCGAACCGGTCGCGCCAGCCAGCGCACCGGGAAATAGGGCAGCTGCAGCGCGGCGACGTCGGCGATGGACGTATAGGGCGAGCGCAGGATCAGCGCGCGAACGGCATGCTCGTTCGCCATCTCGATCGCGACGCCGGTCCCGAGCGACTCTCCGAACAGCACCACGCGTCCATCGGGAATGCCCTGCTGCTTCAGGAAGGCGAAGGCGGCGCGGGCATCGTCGTAGAGCCCGGGCTCGGTGGGCGCGCCGGGATTGCCGCCGTAGCCGCGGTATTCGAGGGCCAGCACGCCGTAGCCGGCCGCGATCAGGAACTTGGCGAAGGGCAGGTGATTGCCGATGTCGCCGGCGTTGCCGTGAAGGAACAGCACCACCGGGGCAGCGTCATTGCGGGGCGGAAAGTACCAGGATTGCAGGGCGAGCCCGTCCGGCGTCGCCAGGCAGACGATCTGGCGCGCCGGCAGGAGCGTCGGATCATTCAGCATCGGCCGCGCGGTGGTCCGGTAATAGAGCATGTCGCGCTGCATGAAGGTGAGGATGGCGAGCACCATGCAGTAGATGATGACGCAACCCTTCAGCAGGGCGACGAAGAAGCGCCACATGCGTCGCATCATCCTTTCAGCTCCGCCAGATCCTCCGGACCCGCCACGACCTCGAAATGCTCGGCGAGCGGCGTGAAGACGGTGAGGAACTTCGCGTCCTCCGGATAATACCGGACGTGCGTAGGATCCCCGCCGGCATAGGCCTTCACGGAATCGAGCGAGTCCCAGAAGGTCATGGTCATGACCTCGACCTCGGCGCCGAGGTCGCGGGTCAGCACATAGGCGCCGCGATTGCCGGAGGCTTCGTGACTCTCCCTCTGGCCGGTTTGCGTGACGTATTCCACATACGCCGCGTGCTTCGCCTTCGGCACCGAGCCTCGCCACATGCGCACGATCACGGCAGATCCCCCATTCGGGTCGCGTCCGATCAGTCCTTCAGTTTCGCCAGCTCCTCGGGTCCCGCAGCGATCTCGAAATGCTCGACCAGGGGATTGAACACGGTGAGGAACTTCTCGTCCTCGGGATAGTATTTGGCGCGCATGTAGTCCTCGCCGGCGAAACCCTTCACCGCCTCGATCGAGTCCCAGAAGGTCATGGTGAGGAACTCGACCTGGTCGCCGAGATCGCGGATCAGGAGATAGACGCCGCGATTACCGGGGATCTGCTGATACTCCTTCAATCCCGTCTGCTTCAGATAGTTGACGTAGGCGTCCCTTTTCGCCTTCGGCACCGGTCCACGCCACATCCGCACGATCATGCCGATCCTCCCGGGTTGGGGTGGCGGAGCTTGGCCCAAAAGGAAACCGCCGGGCAAGCGTGCCCGGCGGTCCAGCTTCCGCGGAGGAGAGACGCGGATCTAGAGATTATCTTCCATACCGGTAGAGCTCGGTGCCATGGGCCTCCAGCCAGTCGCGCGCGAGATTGATCGAACGCGGCGATAGCTCGCGGCACAGCTTCCAGAAGCGCGGCCCGTGATTCATCTCCTTCAAATGCGCGACTTCATGGCCGACCACGTAGTCGAGCACGTATTTCGGGGCGAGCACGAGGCGCCAGGAGAAGGCGAGCTCGCCCTCGTCGGTGCAGGAGCCCCAGCGGCTCTTGGTGTCGCGGATCGAGATCTTGGTGATCTTCTTGCCGAGCGCGGCGGCCTTCTCGCGGGCACGGGTCTCGATCTCGCGTTTGGCCTCGCTCTTCAGCCATTCATGCACGCGGCGCGGCAGATGCTCCTCGTAGCCGGCGACATGGATCTCGCCCTCCTCGCACCAGACGACGCCGCGCGCAGTGGGGCGATGGCGGATGCGATGGGGCTCGCCGAGGAAGGGGACGACCGCGCCATGGCGGAACGGCACGGGCTCCGCCAACTGGTCGAGACGCTCCTCGATCCAGTCCTTGTTGCTTAACGCAAATCGCTTGCCTTCTTGTCGCGAAGTGCGTTTTGGCAGAACCACCACGACACTCGCCGCACCATAGTCGAGACGCATGATGATGCGCCGCGCGCGCCGGTTCTCCCGGAACACCAGCGGCACTTTCCGCTCGTCGAAATTGAGCATGGTCATATCGGAGAATTCGCCGAGCCGTCGACGCCGCAAACGCGCCGCGGCGGCGCTCTTGGGAGCACCGCCGGCTTCGACTTTTCTTCGATTTTTCAGGGTCTTCGGCATTTCCGCAGCAGGCTGGGGATCGGTTGGCTGCGGCTAGTCTAACCCCCCTGGCGCGAGGCGCAATGACTTACGTCTTTTTTCCATGCATGGCTAACCCGCGCGGCGTGAAGCCCGCTGTTCCGCGGAAATAAGGGCCTGTTTTCGCTCAATTCCCCAAGCGTAGCCGCCGAGCGCTCCGTTATTACGCAAAACTCGGTGGCAAGGAATGGCCAGAGCGACCGGATTATTGGCGCAAACATTGCCTACGGCGCGCGCCGCGCTGGGCTGGCCGATGGCTTCCGCGACCTCGGCATAGCTCCGGGTTTCGCCCCGCGGGATCCGGAGCAGCTCCTCATAGACCCGGCGCTGGAAGGCGGTTGCCTGGATATCCAGCGGCAGGTCGCGGCGGGGGGAGCCGCCGTCGATCCGGCGCAACAGTTCGGTCACATAGCGCCCGAGCGCCTCCTCGTCGCGCTCGACCGCCTCGGCCTCCGGGAATTCGCGATGCAGATCGGCGAGCAGCGTCTTCACGTCATTGCCGAGCTCGACCCGGCAGAGGCCCCGGGTGGTCGCCGCGACCAGCAAGGTGCCCAACCGGCACGGCGAGGTCGCGTAAAAGATGACGGCACCCTTGCCGCCCTTGGCATAGCTCGCGGGAGTCATGCCGAGTCCGGCCATCGCCCGCTCATAGACCCGGCTCGACGAACCGAACCCGGCCTCGAAGGTCGCCGCCGCGACGCCGTCGCCGCGCTTCAGGCCGCGTTTCAGCTGTCGCATCCGGAGCGCGTCGTCATATTGGCGCGGGCTGACGCCCAGCGTCTGCTTGAACTGGCGCTGCAGATGCCATGGCGAGACGCCGCAATGCCGGGCCAGCTCCTCCAAGGTCACCGGGCCTTCGGCCTCGGCGGCGATCCGGCGCTCTATATATTCGGCGGCGCGGTGGGCGACGGCGGCGGCGCTGGATGCGCCATTGGTCGCGGCGTCGGCAGTGGTCTGCGGCTGCATACTACGCTTCCTTCTCTCCGGCTTTCCGGCCTGCGTCATCGCTCGAACGGCCGAAGACCGGCCCCTTGCTTGATCCTGAGGGAAGAGATAGGCGGGTTGCAGCGTATCATCTATCCGATGCTTGCGGCTCTCTGCAGCGCGATTACGTCAGGAGTACTGCCACTAAGTACATGCCGAAAACTTTCGGATATCCACAACATTTGGGCACGCCCCTCTTGCCTCTCAGGATATTGTGGAGTGAAATATCAGCGACACAATATCCTGAGGTACCACCCCACAGCGAGGCTTGAAGTCATGGAATGGACTGAACAAAGGATTGAGATTCTGCGGAAACTCTGGGGTCAGGGGCAGACCGCCAGCCAGATCGCAGCCATTCTCGGCGGCATCACGCGAAACGCGGTGATCGGGAAGGCGCATCGCTTGGGCCTGACCGGTCGGCCGTCACCGATCAAGCGCGAAGCGGGCGCTTCCCCGCAGCCGCGCCGCCGCGCCGCCGCGCCGGCCCGCCGGCTGTCGGGTCTGCCTGGCCAGCAGGTCCATGGGCAGCCGCTCGCCCAACCGCACGGCACGTCCGCGCATCAGCCGAGCCACCAGCCTGTTCATCAGCCCGCGCCAGCGCAACGCGCCGAGGCTCCGATGGGGGCGCGGGCACCCGCGCCGGCGAAGCCTGCGAGCTCCGGCCGCACCGCCTCGCATGTCGGGACCAAGACCTGCTCCTGGCCGATGGGTGACCCGAAGCAGCCCGGTTTCCATTTCTGTGGCGAGCCGGCCGAGGCGGGCAAGCCTTACTGCGCCCATCATTGCCACGTCGCCTATCACAAGAAGTCCGAAGCCGCTTAATCAGAAATTACCCAGAGTAAATTCCCGAGAGAGCGCTCTCTCGTTGCCGGCCGGGTGTCCTCCCCCCGGCCGGCTTTGTTTCGAGATGCGACGCGTTGTAACCGGCCGGTAACCGCGCTTGCCTCTGGCGCGGCGGGTCCCAAGATGCGCGACATGCGCGGAACCTTCGTCATCGCTCTGCTCGCCCTCCTCTTCGGCATCGGCGTGGCTGATGCGGCGGAGAGTGAGCACCGCATCGCCGTCAGCGGCGTCCAGCGCAGCTACATCCTGCATCTTCCCGCGAACGTGCCCTCTGGCGCGCCGCTTCCCCTGGTGATCGTGTTGCACGGCGGCGCCGGTGCGGGCGCCATCGTCGAGAAGCAGACCGGATTTGACGCCGAGGCAGACAAGCGCGGCTTCGTCGTCGCCTATCCCGACGGCAGCGACCGCGAGCGGCCGCTGCTGAACGCGCTGGGCAAGCCCGGTTTCCTCACCTGGAATGCCGGCACCTGCTGCGGTTATGCGATGGAGCAAGGTGTCGACGACGTTGGCTTCATCCGGGCCGTCGTCGCCGACATCGCACGAGCGGTGCCGATCGATCTCCGGCGCGTCTACATCGCCGGCCACTCCAACGGCGCGATGATGGCCTATCGCATGGCCTGCGAGGCGAGCGACCTCGTCGCCGCGGTGGGCATTGTCTCCGGTGTCGTCGTCGCGCCGAAATGCGAGCCGACCGATCCCGTCTCCGTGATCCATATCCACGGCACGGCAGACGAGAACGTCCCGATCGACGGCGGCGTCGGCGCGAAGTCGATCAGCCGCACCGACTATCCGCCGGTCGCCCTTTCGATCGCCTTCTGGGTCGCGCGCGACGACTGCCCATCTTCGCCGCAGACCGGCACGCCGGCACCCGGCGTGACGCTCGACGATTACGGTCCATGCCTGCAGGGAACCGAGGTCGCCTACTATCAGATCGCCGGCGGTCCCCATTCCTGGCCAGGCGGCGAGCGCATCTCGCTCCTGCTCGACGCACCCTCGCAGGCGCTGCAGGCGACGCCGCTGCTTTGGCAATTCTTCGCCGCCCACCCGAAGCCGTAAGCCTTACGGCAATCGTGCGATCCGCTCGAACAGCAGGTCGAAGAAGGCGTCGGTATCGACGTCGCGCATGTAGCGCGCATTCGCGGGACGATCGGTGACGCGCCAGTAATCGGCGACCGTCATGCCCAGCGTCAGCGCGCTCTCCGTCTCGATCGAGACGTTGATGTGCCGCCCGCCGAACAGCTCCGGCTCGATGAGATAGGCGATGGTGGTCGGATCGTGCAACGGGGCGCCCTCGGTGCCGTATTTCGCCATGTCGAAGCTGCGTGAGAAGAGCAGCGCCTCCGAAAGCGCCTTGCCGCTGCGGTTGCCGAGCGCGGCCAGGTGATCGAGCCGCAGCGGCGTCACCGGCAGCTGATGCGTCACGTCGAGCGGCATCACGGTCAGCGGCACACCGCTGTTGAAGACGATGTCCGCGGCCATCGGATCGACATAGACGTTGAACTCCGCGGTGGGCGTGATGTTGCCGACCTCGAAATAGGCGCCGGCCATCATCACGATCTCGCGAACCTTGCCCTTCACCTCCGGTGCGGCCTGGAAGGCGCGCGCGATGTCGGTGAGCGGGCCCAAGGTGCAGAGCGTGATCTCACCCTCAGGCGAGGCGCGCAGGGTCTCGATCAGAAAATCGACGCCGGGTTTCGGCTGCAGCTTCATCTTCGGCTCGGGCAGATCCGGACCGTCGAGCCCGGTCTTGCCGTGCACATGCTCGGCGGTCACCAGCTTGCGGCCGAGCGGATGCTCCGAGCCGGCGAAGACCGGCACGTCCTGGCGGTCGGCGAGCTCGCAGACCTTCAGCGCATTGCGCGCGGTATGGTGCAGCGGCACGTTGCCGGCGACGGCGACGATGCCGACGACTTCGATCTCCTCCGGCGAGGCGAAGGCGATCAGGATCGCCGCCATGTCGTCCTGGCCGGGATCGGTGTCGAAGATGATCTTGCGCGGCGTCATTCCGGCGGGAATCGATTTGGGAACGGCAAACTAGCACCGCCGATACCGAACGTCACCCATCCGTGTGCGTCGGTCGCTTGACGGTCCGGCGGTCACGCCCAATCATGGCGGGCATGGCTCTCCCGGAACGACAGACATGGTTCGGCGGCGTCGCGGAGGATCCCGATCTCGTCTTCGCGGACCGGCCCGAAGCGCAGGAGCTGAAGTTGCTGCTGGAGGCGTGGTCCTCCTGGCCGCGGGCGGGACGACTCCCGGCACGCGCCCGGTTCGATCCGGCTGACTTCCCGAAACTGCTGCCATGGATCTGCCTGATCGAGTTCGACGGGCACAGGAACCGCTATCGCGCCTATGACGGGCTGTTCCGCTATCTGGGCAGTGCGCATGTCGAGCAGTTCCGGGCCCAGGGCCTGACCGGCACCTATGTCTCGGCCATGCCCGATCCTTTCCCAGAACGCTGGTTCCGGGCCTACGATCGCCTCATCGAGCGCGCGGCGCCGATGAGCGTCCGCGGCAAGCCCTACCTCGTCGGCAAGTCCTATTTGCGCTTTGAGATGCTGTTCCTGCCGCTCTGTCGGAATGCGCCCGAGGACCAGGACGCGGTCGCCTTCAATCTCTCCTGCGTCCGTGTCGAGCCGGCGCAGTAGGCTTCAGCCGGCCTCCGCCGCCCGGTTCAGTTCCTCGACCGAACGGATCCGCGTGACAATCTTGCCGGCGCGTTCCGCCTCGTCGGTCAGCGTTCGCAGCGTCGGCATCATGTCGCGATCGGTC
This sequence comes from Candidatus Cybelea sp., assembly GCA_035542015.1. Taxonomy (GTDB): domain Bacteria; phylum Pseudomonadota; class Alphaproteobacteria; order Dongiales; family Dongiaceae; genus Dongia. The sequence continues at coordinate 1,404 of DATKMF010000019.1, read as the reverse complement.
TCCCAGAGCGCCTGGAACATGCCCGCCGTCGTGGGAGGCTCGGCGATACCCGCCACCGGGTTCTCGAGCCGGCCCTGCATCCAGGCGAACTGGCGCTCGGCCGCCAGCCAGAAATGCATCCAGAGCGGCATGTCGACCAGGATGACCTCGGTCGCGCGCTGGAAACGCGCCGGCGCCGATTCGAGCCAGCCGAGCCCGTCCAGCACCCAGCTCTCGCCGGCGATCAGCCGCGCGTGATCCGCCTCGTATTCCGCAAGCGGCGCCTCGACCCAGCCTGGCCGCCACACGATGCTGTCGATCTCATGATAGGGCAGCCCACGCTTGGTCGCGATCTTCCGCGCCAGCACCGACTTGCCGCCCCCGGCATTGCCGGTGATGAGAATGCGCGACATGGATGACCCCAAGACGTGCCGAGCACGCAGTCTCTCTTCTACGGGCGAAGCGGTCCGCCGGCAACTGCGGGGACGAAGCCCATAACGTCCGTAAAGAGGCCGATGCGTTCACCGTTGTGACGCTCCAGCAGCACATAGGAGACGGCGCGGCGATCGTTCGCCATCAGGCTCGACCCGATCCACTGCGCTCCCGGATTGCGCATCCGCGCGCAGGCGATGCCGGCGCGAACCTCGTCGATTCGGTTGGCGAGGTTCAACACCTGTATCGCGGTCTCCGGCCGGTCCCCATCGCCGATACAGTTTGCCAGCGCGGTGGGATCGAGCCGGTCGATGTTGTGGGCGGCGACCTCCCGGCCGAAGGCGAGGCCGACGTCGAGATCTCGCTCGCTGAGCGGTGCATCGGTGCCGCCCTTCGCTTTCACGATGAGCAGGCCGCCATCATAGATGAAGGCGCCGCCGAGGCTGCGATAGCCAGTCGACGGTTGAACGAATTGCGACGGCGCATCGCTGATGGTCGGAGGTTTGGCCGGATAGACGATGGTGCTTCCGCCCCGGCCGCCTCCAGGCTCGACCGTCGGAATACCCGGCGCCGGCATCCTCCAGGTGCCGAACAGCCACGTGCAGCCGGGCATCACCGCGAGGGCAAGGATTGCGACGGCGATCGCGGCCAGGAGTTGCCGCACGCTCCATTGCCGGGCCGAGCCGAACATCGCCATCGGGTCGTCGCGCCAGAATTTCCCCATCGCCCTTCCCTTGCGACAGCCCCAAAGCACCTTGGGCCGGGATTATGGCGTCGCGATGGCGCGCCGATGGTCGGGCGCCGTGGGAGCGACTGACGACTCCTGACAAGATGTCCGATCTGGTGCTTAGGTCTCTTCCGGCACCATGTCGATGGCGCCGCAGGGGCATTCGGCGGCGCAGAGGCCGCAGCCTTTGCAGAAGTCGTAGTCGATCTTGAAACGATTGCCGGGGCCGAGCTTGATCACGGCGTTGTCGGGGCAGACGCCGTAGC
>DATKMF010000018.1:0-7712 GCA_035542015.1 Candidatus Cybelea sp. | reverse complement strand
GATGACGGAATAGGCGGGGTGCATGTCAGCGCGAGAGCAACCGGTCGACCCAGCGCAGGAAGCCGGAGGTCGGTGTGACGTCGTCCTCCGGTTCCGGCAGCGCGGCGCCGGTTCCGGTGCAGCCGGTGCGCGCCTGCGAGGAACGCGGCGGGAGATATTTGTTGACCGGGCGGTAGCCGAGCTCGGGCATCAGCGCATACCCCGCGCGTTCGGCGACGAGAAGCGAGACCGGCGACGCGGGATCGCCGAGATCACCGAAATGCCGCGCGCCGACCGGGCAGGCGGCGACGCAGGCTGGCACGCGATCGGCAGGATCGAAGGTCTCGTTGTAGATGCGGTCGATGCAGAGGGTGCATTTCTTCATGACGCCCTCGGCGCGGTCGAACTCGCGCGCGCCATAGGGGCAGGCCCAGGAGCAGAGCTTGCAGCCGATGCATTTCGACTCATCGACCAGCACGATGCCGTCACCTGAGCGCTTGAACGAGGCGCCGGTCGGACAGACGGTGACACAGGCGGGCTGCTCGCAATGCAGGCAGGACTTGGGGAAATGCACGGTGCGGCCGGCAGCGCCTTCGCCCGCCTCGAAGGTGTGGATGCGGTTGAACCAGACGCCATCGGGCTCCGCACCATAGGCGTCGAAGTCGGTCAATGGCGCCGCATGGCCGCCGCTGTTCCACTCCTTGCAATTGACCGCGCAGGCATGACAGCCGACGCAGATGTCGAGATCGATCACCAGGCCGAGCTTCTTCGCCGAGGGTGCAGGGAGACTCGTCATCGCCCTTCCCGCGCGCGGCGGAAGCGCTTGCCGTAGTGCAGCTGCTCGGCGGCGCGCGGCAGCGGAGCCTTGAGCGCCGGGAAGCGCGGCAGGGTGGCACCGCATTCCTCCGGCCTACATTTCACCAGGCGCACCTTCAAGTCGTACCAGGCGGCCTGGCCGGTGACGGGATCGGCATTGGCGTAGCGATAGCCGTCCTCGCGGGGCGGCAGCAGCTCGGAGATCACGTGGTTGAGCAGGAAGCCTTGTCTCGATTCCGGTGCGTCGGGGGCGAGGTTCCAGGCGCCGCTGCGCTTGCCGATCGCGTTCCAGGTCCAGACCGTGTCCTTGTTGACGCCCTCCATCAGCTGCACCGGCGCTTTGACGCGGCCATGCGCACTCTCGATCCAGACCCAGTCGCCGTCTTCGAGACCGAGCGCCTTGCCGGTCGCGCGATGCACGAAGAGCGCGTTGCGCGCCTGGATCTGCCGCAGCCAGGCGTTCTGCGAGCCCCAGGAGTGATACATGTGCATCGGCCGCTGGGTGATGGCGTGGAGGGGAAAGGAATCTGCGGCCGACTCCTCGCCGAACGGCGGGAACCAATCGGGCAGCGGGTCGAAGCGCTCGCGCAACCGGGCGCGATCCTGCTCGGGAGGCAGCTTCGGGCCGAAGCCTTCGCCGGCGCGCTGGAACTTGCGCAGGGGCTCGCAGTAGAGCTGCAGCACGATCTGGTCGCGCAGGTCCTTGAGGCCCAGCGCAATCGCCCAGTCGAAATAGTCGCGGTTGGCGTGGCGGAAGAATTTTGCGTTGTCGGGAATCTCGGCGCGCCAGTGGCAGCCGTGCTCGATGTAGCGTTGCAGCTGATCGGGATTGGGCTCGCCCTTGCCCTGCTTGTCGCCGGCACCACGCCAGCCCGCCAGCATGCCGACGCCGGGGCGGCGCTGGTGGTGCACGAGATAGTCCTTGAGGCCGCCGGGATATCTTGCCGTGCCGTCCGCGTTGGTCAGGTTGGGCAGGCCGAGCCGCGCGCCCAAGTCGAGCAGCACGTCCTGGAACGGGCGGACGTCGCGATCGGGTTTCAGCACCGGCTGGCGGATCGCATCGGCGGCGCCATCGGCATCGCAGATCGGGCGATCCAAGAGCGAGATGCAATCCCAGCGCTCGAGATAGGTGGTGTCCGGGAAGACGAGATCGGCGTAGGCCACCATCTCCGAGTAATAGGCATCGGCATAGATGATGTGCGGGATCTTGTATCCGCCCGTTGCGTCCTTGTCGGCGAGCTTCTGCATGGTGACCGACGTGTTCATGGCCGAGTTCCAGGCCATGTTCGCCATGTAGAGGAAGAGCGTGTCGATCGGGTAGGGATCGCCGGCCCAGGCGTTGTGGATCACCATATGCATGAGGCCGTGGGCCGAGAGCGGCGCCTCCCAGGAGAAGGCCTTGTCGATGCGCTTCGGTTTCCCCGCATCGTCGACCAGCAGATGCTCCGGCCCCAGCGGGAAGCCGAGCGGCGGGCCTTTCAAGGGCTGCAGCGGACCGGTCGCGTCGGTCGGCAGCTGGGGCATCGGGATCAAGCGCGGAAACGGCGGCTTGTAGCGGAACCCGCCGGGGCAGTCGATCGAGCCCAGCAGCATCTGCAAGAGATGGATGGCGCGGCAGGTGTCGAAGCCGTTGGAATGGGCGGAGATGCCGCGCATCGCATGCATGGAGACCGGGCGGCCGATGAAGCGGTCGTGCTTGCGCCCGGCCCAGTCGGTCCAGTCCGCCATGATCTCGATGGTCTGCTCGAAGGCGGCGTGCGCCAATTCGGCGGCGATGCGCTTGATCACCGCGGCCTCGATGCCGATGCGTGGTGCCACCATCTCCGGCGCGTATTTGGGATCGAGATAGCGGCGCACCATCAGCTCGAACACGGTCTTCGCCTGGCGGCCATCGGGCAGAGTGACCGCGCCGATCAGGCGTGGCGCCACATCGGGGATGAGGGCGGAGACGAGCGTGTCGCGGAAGGTGCCGAAGCAGAGCGGATTGCCTTCCGCATCGCGGGCGAAGAGACCGTGGTCCTCGGTGCCGGGCGCGTCGATCACCAGCCAGGGCGCGTTGGTGTAACGCACCAGGAAATCGAGATCGATCCTGTCGGCCTTCAAGAGCTCGTGGACCAGCGAGAGCACGAAGAGCCCGTCGGTGCCGGGACGCAAGCCGATCCATTCGTCGGCGATGGCGGAATATCCCGTGCGCACCGGATTGATGGAGACGAACTTGGCGCGGTTGTCGGCCGGCCGGCCCTTCAGGCGCCCGAGGCCGAGCTTGATCGGGTTGCTGTCGTGATCCTCGGCGACGCCGAACATCATCAGATAGCGGGTGCGCTCCCAGTCGGGCTCGCCGAACTCCCAGAACGAGCCGCCGATGGTGTAGAGGCCGGCGGCCGCCATGTTGACCGAGCAGAAGCCGCCATGGGCTGCATAATTGGGTGTGCCGAACTGCGCGGCCCACCAGCCGGTCAGGGCTTGGCTCTGGTCGCGGCCGGTGAAGAAGGCGAGCTTCCGGGGATCGCGGGCGCGGATCTCGGAGAGCCACATCGTGGCCGTCCGCAGCGCCTCCTCCCATTCGATCTCGCGGAACTCGCCCTTGCCGCGCTCGCCCACCCGCATCAAGGGCTTTCGCAGCCGCGCGGGCGAGACCTGGGTCATGATCCCGGCCGAGCCCTTGGCGCAGAGCACGCCCTTGTTCACCGGATGGTCGCGGTTGCCCTCGATGTAGCGCACCTGCCCGTCCTTCAGGTGCACTTTGATCCCGCAGCGGCAGGCGCACATGTAGCAGGTGGTGGTCTTGACCGCGTCGCCGGTCGGCGGCGACAAGTCGATTTCGGGCTCGCCCGCGACCGGATCGGGCGCGCTGTGCAGCTCAGTGACGATGCGACGATGGCTCATGCGGCTGGTATTCTCTCGATCCGGCGACGGGGCCGAATCGCACTCCCCTCTGGCGACAATCTAGCCCAGCCGAAGCGGGCGCGGACCCGTTTTCAAGCGCTCTTTCCAGGAGATTATGGAATGCGGGTTCGGCGCGGCAACTCTCGAAACCGTAGCGCCTGTCGCCGCGTCCCTTGGCCGCCTATGCTGCGGCTCCGCAGATCGAGACGGCGGTGATGCTGGCTGGACTTTCGCTGCAGAGCTGGGCGCTCGCCAGCCTCTGCATCTTCGCTGCGGCGTTCATCCGCGGCTTCACCGGGTTCGGGCTCGCGGTCGTGGGCGTGCCGCTGCTGAGCCTGTTCTTCGCGCCGGCGGAGATCGTGCCGGCGATCATGATCCTCGCCATCCTCGCCGGATTGCAGCTGCTGCCGAAGGTCTGGCGCGCGGTCGATTGGCGTCTGCTCGCGCCGACGCTCATCGGCACCGCCATCGCGACGCCGCTCGGCACCTTTCTGCTGGCGGGACTGCCGGCCGATGCGATGCGCCTCCTGATCGGCCTCGCGGTGCTGGCGGCCTCAGGCGCGATGCAGCTCGGCTTCCGCTTCCGCGGCCGGCCGCATCCGGCGGTGAGCGCCGGCTTCGGCGCGCTCGCGGGCCTGACCGGTGGTGCGGCGGCGATGCCGGGGCCGTCGGTGATCTTCCTTTTCCTGGCGATGCCGGGCGCGGTCGGGACCGGGCGCGCGACCCTGCTGCTGTTCTTCCAGGTCTCGCAGGTGATGAGCGCGGTCTCGGCCGCGATCGGCGGGATCGTCGGGATGCGGTCGCTGGTGCTGGGTGCCACGCTCCTGCCGGCGATGCTGATCGGCAACCATCTCGGCGACCGCGTCTTCGACCGCGCCTCGGCCAAGGCCTATCGCGGCACGGTCGTGGCTCTGCTGGCGGGGCTGGGCCTGGTGGCGGCTTTGCGCGGGATGATCGGTCTGCTGGGCTGACCTGGATTGGCGCGGTGAAATCAGCCGGTTGATGGGGGGCTTTACAAAGCGCACATTATAGTGTAAGTTCTTGGACTGAACTTACGGTGTGGCACGAGCCTGGAAAAAGGTCCAGCCCCCGGTTCTAGACCGGCGCCGCCGTGCCCCGGACCACGGTCTCCGCGATGCTGGCGACCATCGTGTCCAGGTGCTGCGGGTCCTCCGCCAGCACGACCTGCTGCATGAAGCCCAAGCCGAAGGCGAAGGTGATGATGGTGGCGGCGAGGGTCTGGAGATCGGTCGCGGGATCGAGCCGGCCGTCTTCCTTGAAATGCGCCAGTCGCTGCACCAGGAGCGGGATGCGGCTCTCCTTGTAGTGCCGCTTCAGCATCGCCGCGAGGTCGGGATCGACCAGAGCGCGGGAGAGCAGCACCCGCATGAAATCGCGGTTGGTGGCGGCCTGGCCGATCTCGTGCTTGAGAAAACCGGCGATCTCGGTCTTGAGGCATTCGGTGGGCGGCGCCAGGCGGCAGGTGGTGAGCTTCTCGCCCCACATGCCGGCGACGATCGCCTGCAACAACCCCGCCTTGCCGCCAAAGTAACGCTGGATCAGGCCTTCGTTGACGCCGGCCCTGGCCGCCACTTCGCGGGTGGTGGCGCCGTCGAACCCTTCCTTGGCGAAGACCTCGACCGCCGCGGCCAGGAGCGAGCGCTTGGTCGCTTCCTTGTCGCGCCGGCGCGCGGCGACGCAGGGCTCGCCGCAGCCGGCCTCTTCCGTCGCGTCGTCGAGGGCCTCGACCTCCGGGCTGTCCACTGGGCTTTCCGCTGGCCTGACCATGGGGAGCATCACGAGGCTTCCTTGCGCTGTCCCGGAAATATCACGTTCCGGGCTGGAGCGGGGGCTTGAAATCCGCTCCGCAGCTTGTATGTAATTGCTTACTTAGTAATTTCCAAGTCCCTCCCGAAACTCAAATCTCCGTCAACTCAAAGGATTAGCCCCATGCTGCTCGATCCCGTGACCGTCGGCCCCTATGCGCTCAAGAACCGGATTGTGATGGCGCCCATGACCCGGAGCCGGGCCAAGGCAGGCCATGTGCCCTCGGATCTCGCGCCGGAATACTACCGCCAGCGCGCCGGCGCCGGCCTGATCGTGACCGAGGCCACCCAGGTCTCCGAGCGCGGGATCGGCTATCCCAGCACGCCCGGCATCTACACGCCGGAGCAGGTGGCGGGCTGGAGACGCGTGACCGAGGCGGTGCATGCCAAGGGCGGCCGCATCTTCCTGCAGCTCTGGCATGTGGGCCGGATCTCCAACCGCACCTTGCAGAAGGACGGCGGCCAGCCGGTGGCGCCTTCGGCGATCGCGGCCAAGGGCGAGAGCATGACGGCGGATTACAAGATGGTGCCCTTCGAGGCGCCGCGGGCGCTGGAGACCGACGAGATCGCGGTCGTCGTGGAGCAGTTCCACCAGGGCGCCAAGAACGCGCTCGCGGCCGGCTTCGACGGCGTGGAGCTGCATGGCGCGAACGGCTATCTGATCGACCAGTTCCTGCGCGACGGCACCAACAAGCGCAGCGACAAATACGGCGGCTCGGTCGAGAACCGCGCGCGCTTCATGCAGGAGGTGGTGGAGGCCGCGGTCGATGTCTGGGGCGGCCAGAGGGTCGGCATCCGGCTCTCGCCCAACACCAAGTTCAACGACATGTTCGACAGCAACCCGCGGGCGATCTTCGGCCACGCGGCCACGGTGCTCGACCGCTACGACCTCGCCTATCTCCACGCGACCCGCTTCAACGAGGGCGACAACGTGCCCGGCGGCCCGATCGGCCCCGACTTCTTCCGCCCGCTCTTCCGCAACAAGATCATCACCGCCGCCGGCTACGACAAGGCCCAGGCCGAAGCCGTGCTGAAGAGCGGCGCGGCGGATCTGGTGGCGTTCGCGACACTGTTCATCAGCAACCCGGATCTGCCGGAACGGCTGCGGGTCGGAGCGCCGCTCACGGCGGCGGACCGGGCCACGTTCTATGGCGGGGATGCGAAGGGGTACACGGACTATCCGACGCTGGAGATGGCGACGGCGTAGCCGACGCACGTTGCTGCGGAGTGAAGTGAGGCGGGGCCGGGAGCGATCTCGGCCCCGTTTTCTTTGCTGCCGGCAAGGTCTCCCTTGAATCGTTCCGCAAAATAGCGGACATGGATTCCATGAACTCGAAGCAAGAAGTGATCGCCCTCACCGGCCGCAACTGAGAGATATTCCTGGAATTGCGGAATCCGCCACCGATCAGCCCGAGACTCGCCGCGGCGTTCAGGCGGTTGAAGAAGATGAGGCAGGTTGGCAATCAGCGGGATGCTTCGGGCGCCCGCGCCGCTCCGCATCCAGCACGATCGGGCGCCGTTCGAAAGCGGAAGTGAGCCGCTCGACACCTATCTGAAGCAGCGCGCCTCCCAGGACGCGCGCTGCGGGATCACCCAACCCTATGTGATCGCCGACCACGACCTCAACGTGATCGGCTACCACACACTGACGTCGGCCAGCATCGATCTTGCGGACTTGCCGCCATCACTTGCGAACAAGCTGCCGCGGCATGGCACGCTCGGCGCGACCTTGATCGACCGCTTGGCCGTCGACCGTAAATATCAAAGGCAAGGCATCGGCGCGATGCTCGTGGCTGATGCGGTCGAACGCGCGCTCCATCAAAATCCGACCGGAACCATCGCGGTTGTGGTCGATGCCATCGACGACGCTGCCGTCGCGTTCTATCAGACGCTCGGCTTCATCCTGCTCCCCGAACCTGGCCGCAGGCTGTTTCCTTCCGCGCGATTCGCTACGGCGTCATTTGAAATAACGGTTGAAAGCCGATCGGCGCCGCTAGCATGACAAGACGCGGACCGAAGCCGTGCGTTACGGACCTCGGGGCTACTGCGGCCCCGAATTATTGAGAACTGCCTTCAACCTATCAAGGTTCCTTCGGTAGCTGATCACATAGGTCCCAAAGCGATGACCTGACGACGAACCCTTACTCCGCCACAATCTATAGTCCCAGCCAAGTTCAATAAGATCTGAAACCGCAAACACGAACT
>DATKMF010000017.1:0-2239 GCA_035542015.1 Candidatus Cybelea sp. | reverse complement strand
GGCCGATCCCAAGGATCCGACCCAGGACAAGCCCTTGGCCGATCCGGTCCAGGAATCGGAGGCCCGCGCCTTCATGCGCGAGATCCGCTGCGTCGTCTGCCAGAGCCAGTCGATCGACGAGTCCGACGCCGAGATCGCGGCGCAGCTGCGCAACGTCGTGCGCGAGCAGATCGCCGCCGGCAAGAGCGAGGACGAGATCCGTGCTTATCTGACCGCGCGCTACGGCGATTTCGTGCTGATGGATCCGCCCTTCAAGGCGACCACCCTCATCCTCTGGATCGGCCCTTTCCTGCTCGCCGGGCTCGGCTTCGCCGGCGCGCTCGGGGTCCTCCGCCGCCAGAAGAGCGCGAAGAGCACGCCGGCGGCATATGCGCCACCGGAACTGAGTGCGAAGGAGCGCGCGCGCGTCTCCGCTCTGCTGATCGAGGGCGACGAAACGCAAGGCGGGCAGCGATGATCCTGCTCTGGATCGTGCTCGGAATCATGACTTTGGCGGCGGCGTTGGTGCTCGCCTGGCCGCTGTTCGATGCGCGGCGGTTCAAGAATGATTCGAGCTTCGCCCTCGCGGTCTATCGCGACCAGCTGGCGGAGATCAACCGCGACGCGGCCCGCGGCATCCTCGACGAGACGCAAGCGAAGGCGGCGCAGATCGAGATCGAGCGGCGCATCCTGGCGCTCGACGATGCGCCGAAGTTCCAGCCGGCCAAGGCGCCGACGCCGGTCCTGATCGTCGCCATGGCGGTGGTGCTGCCGCTCCTTGCCTTCGGCCTCTATCTCCGGCTGGGCTCACCCGGCCTGCCGGGCGAGCCGGGCCCAGGGCCCGAGGCAATGCAGGCGGCCTCGCCGGAGCTCCAGGCGCTGATCGACGCCGCGAACCGCTCGCCCACCGATCCCGCTGCCTGGCGCGCCCTCGGCGAGGGACTGCTGGCGGCGCATCGGACTTCGGAGGGTGCCAATGCCTTCGCGCGGGCGATCGGGCTCGGTGACCGCGATCCCAAGCTGCAGTCGCGCTACGGCTCGGCCCTGGTGCTGGCCTCCGGCGGCGAGGTCGACGACAAGGCGAAGGCGGCCTTCACGACGGCGCTCGCCGCGGATCCCACCGATCCGATCGCGCGCTTCTTCATGGGGCTTTCGAAGGCGCAAAGCGGCGATCGCGCCGCGGCGCTGACCGACTGGCTGGCACTGGAGCGCGACCTGCCGCCGGACACGCCCTGGCGCGGCGATCTCACCAACAACATCGACCAATTGGCGCGCGAGCTCGGCAAGGATCCCGCGAGCCTGCCGGGCCGCGCCAAGGCCGTGGAGAATCCACCGCCGCCGGCCGGGAACGCATCGCCGAGCGCCGCCGATCTCGCCGCCGCGGCCAACATGACCGACAGCGAGCGCCAGACGTTCATCGAAGGAATGGTGCAGAAGCTGGCGGACCAGCTGAAGGCATCGCCGGACGACATCGACGGCTGGTCCCGGCTGGCCAAGGCCTATGGCGTGCTCGGCAAGCATGACGAGGCGCGCGCCGCCTGGGCCAAGGCGGCGGCGCTGGCGCCCTCGCGGCTTGATGTGCAACTCGACTATGCCAATGCGTTGATCGAGGGCAGCAGCGATCTTGCAAAGGCCCTGCCGCCGGACTTCGCGGCGACGGTGACCAGGATCCGTACCCTTGCCCCGGACAATCCCCTCGGCCTCTATTACGGCGGCCTGGTCGCCCGCGCCAATGGCGACAAGGCGGGGGCGAAGGCGATGTGGGCGAAGGTGCTGGCGCTGATTCCGGTCGGATCGCCGCAGCGTGACAGCCTGCAGCGCGAGATCGACTCCCTCTCGCAGTAGGGACGCCCCAGCCCCCGCGCGGGGTCAGATCACCTTCTTCAGGGCATCGAGGAAGCCGGAGACCGAGCCCGAGAGCTCGCCGGTGCGGGTCTTGAGCGCAGCGCTCGATTCCGCCAGCCGTGCCGCGGACTGCTCGGTCTCGCCGGTCGCGGCGCGGACCTCGTTCATGTTCTGGGCGGTCGTGGCGGCGCCTTGCGAGGCATGCTCGATGTTGCGCGCGATCTCGCGGGTCGCGGCGCTCTGCTGCTCCATCGCCGAGGCGATGCTCTGCGAGGCCTCGTCCATGGCGAGAATGACGGCATTGGCCTGGCCGATGGCGCCCGCGACCTGGTCCACGGAGGTTTCGATCTCAGCCACGTGGGCGGAGATCTCGTCGGCGGCCCGGGCGCTCTGGGCGGCGAGGCTCTTCACCTCG
>DATKMF010000016.1:0-2989 GCA_035542015.1 Candidatus Cybelea sp. | reverse complement strand
TGGCAGCGATGCGTGTATTCCAGCTCTCTGGCGTGCCGATGCGATGCGCGGTATCGCTGAGGATGAGGGCGCGCGCGAGATCGGGGCGTTGCGCGGCCAGGCCAAGGGCGATTTGCCCGCCGACCGAGAGACCGAAGATCGTGGCATTGTGGAAGCCGCGCCGTTCCATCAGCGCGATGAGATCGGCGACATGGTCCTCGATCCGGTAGGGCGGATGTCCGATGTCGGAGAGGCCATGGCCGCGGAAATCATAGCGCAGGATGCGGAAGGCGGCGCCGAGCCGCGCCACCACGCGGTCCCAGATCCGGAGATCGGTGCCGAGCGAGTTCACGAAGACCAGGCCAGGGCGGTCCGGCGAGCCGCTCTCGGCGAAGTGAATCGCGGTCCCGTCGAGCAGGGCGCAGTCCATGAAGCGGTGTCAACGCGGGTTGGGGAAGGATGGGCGGTGAAATTCTGTGGCAGCGACCCCAATCTGTATAGTGGGAATTTGTGAGGGCAGGCAGAGCGGCCGCCACTGGGATCACCGCTGGGTTCACCACTGGGTTCACCACTGGGAGCACCACTGGGACATGGATCGAACCACGCCGGAAGAAGAAGACCTGAGTCTCTCGCGCCGCGCCTGGGCAGGCCTCCTCTGGTTCCTGGCCGTGCTTGCGCTGATGATCTTCCTACCGGCCTGGACCCTCGCCTATTGGCAGGCCTGGATCTTCATCGCGCATTTCACGCTCTGGATGGTCGCGCTGAGCCGCTATTTCCTGAAGCACGATCCGGCGCTGGTCCGCCGTCGCATGAACGTGGGACCGACCGCCGAGCGTGAGCCGTTCCAGAAGCGCATCCAGGCCGCGACCTCTCTTCTGCTGGTCGCTGCCTTCGTGGTGCCGGCACTCGACCATCGCTTAGGCTGGTCCGCGTTGCCGGTGAGCGCAGTGGTGGGCGGACATCTCCTGCTCGCCGCCGGCTATTTCGCGATCTTCCGCACCTTCCAGGCGAACTCCTTCGCCTCGGCGGTCGTCGAGGTCGGGGCGGGGCAGCGCGTGATCTCGACCGGGCCCTATGCCCTGGTGCGGCATCCGATGTATGTGGGCGCCATCCTGCTCTTTCTCGGCGTGCCCCTGGCGCTCGGATCCTGGTGGGGATTGCTGGTCGTCCCACCGCTGACGGCGGCGCTCGCCCTCAGGGCCGTGCACGAGGAGAGCCTGCTGGTGCGCGACCTCGCCGGATATGCGGAATACCGCGGCAAGGTACGCCACAGATTCTTCCCCGCGATCTGGTGAGCGTGAAATGGAAATGGAGGGGCAAGGCCCCTCCATTTCATCCGATCGATTCCCCTTGGTCGAGGGGTGGGCAGCGTCTAGCGCTGGCCGCCCTTGCGCCCAGCTTCCGCCGCACGGGCGCGATCGTGGCGGAAGTTTCCGCCGCTGTTCTGGCCGCCCTTGCGTCCGGCCATCGCGGCACGCTGCGGGTCATTGCGAAAGTTGCCGCCACTCTGATGGCCGCCCTTCGCCGCGATCTCGCGCTGCCGCGCCGCATCCATGGCGGCGAATCCGCGCTTCTCCTGATGCAGCCCTTCTTCCATCAACACTCTCCTGCACTCGTTTGCTCCGACGGCGAAATTCGCCGCCTGCGGATGAAATCGAGCGGGGCGCAGGATGTTCCGCCCGGCGGTCACATGAATGCGGTCGGTAACGCTGAAAATTGTAACAGCGCAGCGCGCCGTTGGTTCCGGTCACGCCGCGGTTGGGCGGTGGAACAGGCGGCGAAGCTCGTCTTTGGCGCGTTCCAGCGTGCGCCGGCGCGAGGCGGGCAGATTTTTTCCCGCACGATTGATGTAGAACGTCAGCATCGACATCGCCGAGCGATAGGGCTCGGATTTCCGCCGCTTACTGTGCTCGGCGGAATGCTTCAAGGAACGCGCGATGGCCACGGGGTCGCTCTTCTTGAAGACGCTCTCCTCCAGATCGAGCGCGTCGCTCTCGCGGGTGACGCGACCGGACCATCGACGTGTCTGCTGCCGGCCGCGCTTGCCGCCCGGTGGGCGTCCCTTCGCAGGCATGGGTTTGCTCCTCACGTCGCTGCAGGCTGCGTGAGCAGCATAACGCAACTGCGAGGCGTGGAGCTACTCGTCCAACACGGGACGGAGATCGACCGTCTTGATCTCGGCGCGGCGGATCACCGTCACCGGCTGAACCTTGCCGGCACTCTCCACCGTCAGCAGCCGATGCAGGTCGTCGACCGTAAAGACCGGCGTGCCGGCGAAGTCGAGGATCACATCACCCTTCTCCAGCCCTGCCGCGGCGGCCGGACCGCCGGACTGGATTTCCAGAATCTGCACCGCCGAGCCCTGGGCGCGGCGAAGACGCCGCGCCAGGCGTGCATCGAGCATGATGGTCTGGGCACCGAGCCCGACCTTGCTGCGGCGTACGCGGCCGTCGCGCATCAGCCGGGTCGTCACGTCGACCGCGGTATCGATGCCGATCGCGAAGCAGAGGCCCTGGGCGTGGCCGATCATGGCGGTGTTGATGCCGACCACGCGGCCGTTGCCGTCGGACAAGGCGCCGCCGGAATTTCCAGGATTGAGCGGTGCGTCGGTCTGAATGACGCTCTCGATCAGCCGGCCGGAGGGCGAGCGCAAGGTGCGCCCCAACGCGCTCACGATGCCGGCGGTGACGGTCGCCTGGAATCCGAGAGGATTGCCGATTGCCACGACGAGCTGGCCGACGCGGAGGTTGCCCGAGCTGCCGAAAGCGGCGTGCGGCAGGCCGGCTGCTTCCAGGCGCAGCACCGCGAGATCGGTCGCCGGGTCGTCGCCGATCAGGCGCGCGTCGAACTGGCGCCCGTCGGTCAAGCTGCCGGAGAGCTTGTCGGCGCCGCTCACCACATGGCTGTTGGTGAGGAGATAGCCATCGGGCGCGAAGAGCACGCCGGATCCAGTGCCGGCGCGGCGGCCGCGCGGCCCGTTGGCTTCGGCGAGGATGTGCACGACAGCCGG
>DATKMF010000015.1:0-17597 GCA_035542015.1 Candidatus Cybelea sp. | reverse complement strand
GTGCGATAAACCGCTCGCGGCGGTTGCCCGGCTGCGTCGCATGATACGGAGCCCCGCCGCCAGGACCCTCGCCAACCGTGCCATGGCAGAGCGCAAGTACAACTGCAAGCACAGCGTCAATTCGGTTTGTGTCCCCGGAATCGTGTCCCCGGAATCGACCAAGTCGCGGGATGACGACACAGAATGAAGCCGCCGAAACGCCCGAACCGATTCAACCTAACAGCGTTCCGCGCCAAATGCACCAAATCCGCGGTGGCGGGGCGCTCTCACGTGTCCTCGTTGCCGAGCCTTCGGCCGATGCGCTGGTCGCGGTGGATGTTGACCGACATGATGAGGCCGAAGGCGATGAGGACGGTCATCATCACGGTGCCGCCGTAGGAGATCAGCGGCAACGGCACGCCGACCACGGGGATCAAGCCCATCACCATCGCGGTGTTGATGAAGAAATAGCAGAAGAGATTGAAGGAGAGGCCGAAGGCGAGCAGCCTGCCGAACTGGGTCTTGCTCCGGAGCGCGATCACCGTGCCGTAGATGACCAGCAGCACGTAGAGCGAGAGCAGAACGAGGCTGCCCACCATGCCGAACTCCTCGGCGAACATGGTGAAGATGAAGTCGGTCTGCCGCTCCGGCAGGAAATCGAGATGGCTCTGGGTTCCCTGCAGGAAGCCTTTGCCCCACATGGCGCCCGAGCCCAGCGCGATCTTCGACTGCATGATGTGATAGCCGGAACCCTGCAGGTCGCTCTCCGGATCCATGAAGGTCATGATCCGGGCCTTCTGGTAATCGTGCAGGATATGCGGCGAGTTCCAGGCGTAGTAGGCGGCACCGATGCCGAGCGCCAGCACCAGCGCGAACTTCCACCAGCGCACGCCCACGACGACGAAGATCGCCGCCGCCACCATCATCAGCATGCCGGCGGTGCCGAGGTCCGGCTGTTTCAGCACCAGCCCCGCCGGCACCAGGACCAGCACGATCGGGATCACCAGCGAGAGCGGCCGCCCCACGTCCTCGTAGCTGAGGCCGTGGAAATAGCGCGCCAGCGTCAGCACGATCGTGACCTTCATGATCTCGGAAGGCTGCAGCTGGACGGGGCCGAGGTCGATCCAGCGCTGGGCGCCCATGCCGACCTGACCGGCGAAATCGACCCAGATCAGGAGCACAATCGAGACCAGGTAGCAGGGATAGGCGAAGCGCATCAGCGTCTTCAAATCGATCATGGCGACGGCGAACATCATCGCCGCGCCCGCGGCGAAGCGCGCGATTTGCCGGTCCATCCAGGGATCGGCGCTGCCATGCGCTGCGGAATAGAGCGTCGCGAAGCCGATCGAGGCGACGCAGCCGATCAGGAACACGATCGGCCAGCTGATATGCGCGATCTTCTCGCGCCAGCGCATGCGCTCGCGGCCGGAGCTGCCGAATTGGTAGCCCAGCGTCATGATTTGGCCCTCATGGCATCTCCCTTCGGCCGCCCTCGTTGTTCGGATTGCGGCGCGCGGGATCGCGGCGCTGGGTCTCGATCATGATGTCGCGGGCGATCGGGCCCGCGTAGAGCGCGCCGCCGCCGCCGTGCTCGATGACCACGCAGCAGGCGTAGCGTGGCTCATGCACCGGCGCGAAGGCGACGAACAGCGCGTGGTCGCGCTCCTTCCAGGGCAGGCTCTCGTTCTTGCGGACGCCGACGGCGCGCTCCGCCATGGTGATGCGTCGCACCTGGGCGGAGCCGGTCTTCCCCGCCATCTCCATGCCGGGGATCGGAATCCGCGCCTGATAGGCGGTGCCGTGAACCACGTTGCAGACCCGGTCCATGCCGTCGCGCACGGTCTGCAGCCAGCTGTCTTCGAGCTTCATCTTCGGGTAGGGGCTCGGCCCATCCGCCTTCTGCGGGTCGGCGGCCCTGAAGAGATGCGGCTTCACCGCGTAGCCGCCGTTGGCGACGCGCGATGCCATGGTGCAAAGCTGCAGCGGGGTCGCGAGAACGAAGCCCTGGCCGATGCCGTTGATCAGGGTCTCGCCCTGATGCCAGCTCTCGCCCATGGTCGCCTTCTTCCAGGCGCGGTCGGGGATGACCCCGGGGCGCTCGCCCGGAAGATCGATGCCGGCGACGTCGCCGAGGCCGAGCTCGCGGGCGCCGACCGCGATCGCGTCGATGCCGATGGTGCGCGAGAGCTCGTAGAAATAGACGTCGCAGGAGTTCTGCAGCGCGCCCGGCATGTCCAGGTGGCCGTGGCCCTCCTTCTTCCAGCAATGGAAGCGCATGTTGCCGAGCTGGTAGAAGCCGGGGCAGAACACGTTGAAGGCCGGCGTCACCCCCACCTGCTGCGCCGCGATCGCGGTCGCGATCTTGAAGGTCGAGCCCGGCGCGAACTGGCCAGCGATCGCCTTGTTGGTGAGCGGCCGGTACTGATCCGACATCAGCGCCTGCCACTCGCTGGCGGTGAGGCCGCGATAGAAGGCCGCGGGATCGAAGGTCGGCGTCGAGGCCATGGCGAGGATGTCGCCGTTGTAGATGTCCATGACCACGGCGGCGCCCGAGAATTCGGCCGACAACCGCTGCTGCACGAATTGCTGCAGGCCGATGTCGAGGCTGGTGACCAGGTCCTTGCCCGGCGTTCCCTCCTCGCGCGCGAGCTCGCGGATCACCCGGCCGACCGAGTTGACCTCGAGCTCGCTCTGCCCGGCCTGGCCGCGCAACGGGTGCTCGTACTGCTTCTCCAGACCGTTCTTGCCCATGCGGATCCCGGGAAGCGAGAGCAAGGGGTCGTTGTCCTGCTGGAGATCGTCCTCATTGGGCGCGCCGACATAGCCGAGCATGTGGGCGGCGATGCCGGCGAAGGGATAGACCCGCTTCTGGTCCACCTCGATGCTGATGCCCGGGAGATCCGGCAGGTTGAGCTCGACGGCGCTCACCTGGTCCCAGTCGAGATCCTCCTTGACCGGAATCGGCGTGAAGGCCCGGACGCGCGAAAGCTCCTTCATGATCTTGGCGCGCTCGCGCTCGCTCAAGGGAACGAGGGCCGAGAAGTCGTCGAGCGTGCGCGCGAGATTGCTGGTCTGCTCGGCCACCAGCATGGCGCGGTAGTTCGGATAGTTGTCGGCGAGCGCCAGGCCGAACCGGTCGTAGATCAGGCCGCGCGAGGGTGGCAGCAGGCGCAGGTTGATGCGGTTCTCGTCCGCAAGCAGCCGGTACTTGTCGGCCTGCAGCACCTGCAGATAGTAGAGCCGGCCGACCAGGGTCA
The DNA here is from genome assembly GCA_035542015.1 of Candidatus Cybelea sp. Classification (GTDB taxonomy): domain Bacteria; phylum Pseudomonadota; class Alphaproteobacteria; order Dongiales; family Dongiaceae; genus Dongia. The sequence continues at coordinate 14,361 of DATKMF010000015.1, read as the reverse complement.
TGGTCAAGGCCGCCTGCCCCAATCCCATCAGCGCGGTGCGCCGGCTGAAGACCCGGGCCTGGGTGCGGTTGGGGAGCTTCCGCAGGGCCATGGCTCAGAACACCCGCACCAGCGAGCGGCGCTGGATCAGGGCGAAGCAATAGGCGCAGAGCGGATAGCCGACGGCGCCGATCATATAGAGCAGGATCGCCGGCCGCGGATCGACGATCTGCGCCTGGAGTGCGGAGACCAGCACCCATTGCGCGAAATCGGCAACTGCGGACATCAGCATGTAGCCGGCCCATACCATGAGGAAAGGCGCGCCGGCGAACAGCTTGCGCTGCGAGACCGCGACCCGGTAGCCGATCAGCAGGGTCATCATGTTGACCCCGAGCGGCGCCACGCCGAGGAGATCGCCGACGAGGCCGAGTGCCGCCACCGACCAGACGCTCATCAGCCGCGGCCGGTGCAAAGTCCAGTAATAGATCGGGATGAGGACGAGGTTGGCGTTCAACGGACCCAAAGTATGCGTGTTCCACGGCAGGATGCCGAGAAACAGCATGAGGATGGCGAGCGCAACCGGGATCGAGCGCCGGAGCGTGAGATCGAATTGCTGGCCGACGGTCGGTCTGAGGGCCATGGGGAATCGCCGCCGCGGCTATTGCGCGCCGGGCAACCTGCCCATGAGCGGCGACGCGACGGTGTTGGACTTGGTGGTATCGACGCCGAGGTCCTGCATCAGGATGCCGGGCAGGCTGTAATTGACCAACCGGAGATATTCCATGCGCTCCAGCTGGGCGTAGAGCTGCACGTAGATGCGGCCATCGACCACGCCGATCACCTCGCCGACCGGCAGGCCCGCGGGGAAGTTGCCGCCGACGCCCGAAGTGACGATGCGATCGCCGGCCTTGATATCGACGTCGCGCGGCAGATAGCGGAGCTCGGGATTGTCGGAGTTGTTGCCGGCGAGCACAGCCTGGTCGCGGGTGCGCTCGACCACGACCGGCACCCGGGCGCTGAAATCGGTCAGCAGCAGCACACGCGATGCGCGGCGCCCGACTTCGAGCACGCGACCGACGAGGCCGGCACCGGTGATCGCCGCCTGGCCTTTCACCACTCCATCCTGCGCACCGGCGAGCACGATCAGCGAGCGCACGTAACCGGAGGACGTGTCGGCGATGACCGGAGCGGTGACGTAGGTGGCGCGCGCGTCGGGCGTGAACTTCAGCATGTCGCGCAAAGCCGCGTTCTGGCTCTGCAGCTCGCGGCCGATGGTCTGCCATTCGAGCAGAGTCTGATTCTCATGGACGAGCCGCTCGTTCTCCTGCTTCAGCTGGATCAGCTGCTGCACCTGATCGGCGGCGTCGCGGGCGCTCGCGATGGGCCGCGAAGCGGCGTCCATGATCGGAGCGACGAGATCAATCAAAAGTGTGCGGGCCCGACTGACCACCAGCGTGTCGGCCTTGCCGACCAGCATCATGCCGAAAGCGGTCATGACCAGGAGAACAAAAGCGAACTTCTGGGTCCAGGTTCGTGCCGCGACCGCTAAGCTGACCGATCCGACACGCTGTTTCACGCATGCCCTCCTTCACGCGGGCAACCGCTGAACCTAGCTATTTCCGTCGCTTACGCCCATTTTTTCACAGCTAAGCGTGGCCCGCAACGAAAAGCTAAGCCAGTATGACGGAAATTGGTTAATACATGTTGATCAGGACATGACGATGCGCCTTGATGTCCTCCAGGCACCGTCCGGTGCCCAGCGCCACGCAAGAAAGCGCATCGTCCGCGATCGAGACCGGGAGCCCGGTCGCGTGCCGCAGCACGTAGTCGAGGTTGGCGAGCAGCGAGCCGCCGCCGGTCAGCACAATGCCTTTGTCGACGATATCGGCCGCGAGCTCCGGCGCCGTGTGCTCGAGCGCCACCTTGACGGCCTCGATGATGGCGCCGACCGGCTCGGCCAGGGCTTCCGCCACCTGGCGCTCGGTGATCACCAGCTCCTTCGGCACCCCGTTCATGAGGTCGCGGCCCTTGATCTCCATCACCCGCCCGTCGCCGTCCTCCGGCGGGCAGGCCGAGCCGATCTCCTTCTTGATGCGCTCGGACGAGCCTTCGCCGACCAGCAGGTTATGATTCCTGCGGATATAGGCGATGATCGCCTCGTCCATCTTGTCGCCGCCGACCCGGACCGAGCGGGAATAGACGATGCCGCCGAGGGAAAGCACGGCGACCTCGGTGGTGCCGCCGCCGATATCGACCACCATGGAGCCGGTCGGCTCGGTCACCGGCAGGCCGGCGCCGATCGCCGCCGCCATCGGCTCCTCGATCAGGTAGACCTTGCTGGCGCCCGCGGATTCCGCGGATTCCTGGATGGCGCGGCGCTCGACGGCGGTGGAGCCGGACGGCACGCAGACGATGATCTGCGGCTTGGCGAAGATCGGCCGGCGGTTATAGACCTTGGTGATGAAGTGCTTGATCATCTCCTCGGCGACTTCGAAATCGGCGATCACGCCGTCGCGCAAGGGCCGGATCGCCTGGATATTGCCGGGGGTGCGCCCCAGCATCATCTTCGCCTCGTCGCCGACGGCGAGCACATGCTTCTTGCCGCGGGTATCGGCGATCGCCACCACCGAGGGCTCGTTGAGCACGATGCCGCGACCCTTGACATAGACCAGCGTGTTCGCGGTCCCGAGGTCGATCGCCATGTCCGAGGACATCATGCCAAGCAGTCTGGTCAACATTTAGATCCCGCACCCGTTATGCCCGCTCGCCGCCCCGGCCAGAAGAATTCGGGGGCGGTGCCACAGCGGGCCAGAATGGCAATTTTCAGGCTGACTCGACCTCACCGGAAAAGCGCATCTCGGATACCGACTGGGCGGCCAAATTGGGTGGCCATCCGGGACACCGACTCGGTGCCACCGAGTCCGGAGCCCACCGAGGTCGTGATATGCGGCATTTCACTTGGATTTGTCATGCCTTAGCGGCCCCACCCGCGCTCGACGCCAAGGCAATCCAGGCGCGTTCGGCCGCGAGACTTTTACCGCCGCCCTGATAGCGCCACAAGCGAATTAATAATTCGTCTCCAAGGCTGCGATCGTTGCACTCCAATCTCTGCGCCGGCGACCACCAGGCGCCCGCCATCGCCATCATCACCTGCAGCTTGATGCTGTCGGCGTAGTCGTTCTCAGGAGGGGTGACGGCCATCTTTCTCCAGAGCGCGTCCAGCCAGACTTGAGCCCCCGGGCTATCCCCTGGCGCGCTCATGGCGGCGACGGCAAAGGGCGCCGGGAAGGCCATGCTCTGGCCGTGATCGAGAACCGTGCCGTCGAGCGCGTAAGACTCGCCGATCGCGGCCGGATCATCGCCGGTTGCCTGGCGAATCCATGCCGTCATCCGGCGCGACGACCGCGATCGAACGCCGCTTGCGATCCGGCCTGAACCTCAGTTCTTGGTCTTGTCGACCAGCTTGTTCTTGGCGATCCAGGGCATCATGGCGCGGAGCCGCTCGCCCACCTCTTCGATCGGATGCTCCGCCCCGCGGCGGCGCATGGCCTTGAAGCTCGGCTGACCGGCCTGGCATTCCAGCACCCAGTCGCGGGCGAATCGGCCGGACTGGATATCGTCCAGGATGCGCTTCATCTCCTCCTTGGTCTCGTCGGTGACGATGCGGGCCCCGCGGGTGTAATCGCCGTATTCCGCGGTGTTGGAGATCGAATAGCGCATGTTGGCGATGCCGCCCTCATAGATGAGGTCGACGATCAGCTTCACCTCGTGCAGGCATTCGAAATAGGCCATCTCCGGCGCGTAGCCGGCCTCGACCAGGGTCTCGTAGCCGGCCTGGATGAGGGCCGTCAGTCCGCCGCAGAGCACGACCTGCTCGCCGAAGAGATCGGTCTCGCACTCTTCGCGGAAGTTGGTCTCGATGATGCCGGAGCGACCGCCGCCGATGGCACTCGCGTAGGAGAGCGCCAGCTCCAGCGCATTGCCGCTGGGATTCTGCGCGACCGCCACGAGGCAGGGCACGCCGCCGCCGCGGGAGAACTCCGAGCGCACGGTGTGGCCGGGACCCTTGGGCGCGATCATGATGATGTCGAGATCGGGCCTGGGCTCGATCAGGCGGAAATGGATGTTGAGCCCGTGGGCGAAGGCGAGCGCCGTTCCCTCGCGCATGTTGGGGCCGAGATCCTTGCGATAGAGGTCGGCCTGCAGCTCGTCCGGCGTCAAGACCATGACGAGATCGGCCCATTTCGCGGCCTCGGCCGGCGTCATCACCGTGAGGCCGGCATTCTCCGCCTTCTTCGCCGTGGCCGAGCCCGAGCGGAGGGCGACGCGCACCTCCTTGACGCCGCTGTCCTTCAGGTTGAGGGAATGGGCATGGCCCTGGCTGCCATAGCCGACCACCGCCACCTTCTTCCCCTTGATCAGGTTCACATCGGCATCACGATCGTAATAGACCCGCATCTCGGTGTTCCTCTTTGGATGAAATCTTCAAGCTCCGTGGGATCCAGTGTGAGGCTTGACGCACACTCGCTCCATCAAGCCAACACTCACCCTCAGGCCTCGGGACCGCGCGCTATGGCGACGACGCCGGTGCGCGACACGTCGATCAGCCCAAGCGGCTGCATCAGGTTGATGAAGGCGTTGACCTTCTCGGTCGAGCCGGTCATCTCGAAGACGAAGGATTCGATCGTCGCATCGACCACATGGGCGCGGAAGATGTCGGCAATACGCAAAGACTCGACGCGCTTGTCGCCGGTCCCCTGCACTTTCACCAGCGCCATCTCGCGCTCCAGCGATGGGCCTTCGACCGTCAGGTCCGTGACCTTGTGTACCGGCACCAGACGGCGCAGCTGATTCTTGATCTGCTCGATGATCATCGGCGTGCCGGAGGTGACGACGGTGATGCGCGAGAGGTGCTCGGCGACATCGACCTCGGCGACGGTCAGGCTTTCGATGTTGTAGCCGCGGCCGGAGAAAAGGCCGATGACCCTCGCCAGGACACCCGCCTCGTTGTCCACCAGCACCGAGATGGTATGGCGCTCCGTCTGATCTCCCACCGCCACGAACTCCGTCCCTTTGGTCGCGCTCAGCGCATTGCGTTCCGACATGACTACACCAGCACCATGCCTTCTTCCGAGACCGGCTTCGCGCTCTGATCCTCCGGCCCCAGCAGCATCTCGTTATGCGCCGAGCCCGAGGGGATCATCGGGAAGCAGTTCTCCTTCTCATCGACCACGATGTCGGCGATGACCGGGCCGGGCGTCGCCAGCATCTTGGCGATGACGCCGTCGAGCTCCGCCGGCTTCTCGGCGCGCAAGCCGGTCGCACCGAACGCGTCGGCGAGCTTGACGAAATCCGGCAGCGCGTCGCTGTAGCTCTCGGAATAGCGCCCGCCATGCAGCAGCTCCTGCCACTGCCGCACCATCCCCATCCACTTGTTGTTCATGATGAAGATCTTCACCGGGAGGCGGTACTGCACCACCGTGGACATCTCCTGGATGTTCATCATGATCGAGGCCTCGCCGGCGACGTCGATCACCAGCGATTCCGGATGCGCCACCTGCACGCCATAGGCGGCGGGGAGACCGTAGCCCATGGTGCCGAGGCCACCCGAGGTCATCCAATGATTCGGCTTCTCGAACTTCAGGAACTGCGCCGCCCACATCTGATGCTGGCCGACCTCGGTGGTGATGTAGAAGTCCCGGTCCTTGATCGCGGCGTAGAGGCGCTGCAGCGCGAACTGCGGCTTGATCACCCCGTCGGAGCTGCGATAGCGCAGGCAGTCGCGGGCCCGCCACTTGTTGATCTGCTCCCACCACTGGGCGAGCGCCTTGCCGTCCGGCTTGACCTGACGCGCCTTCCAGATGCGCATCATCTCCTCGACCACGTGACCGACGTCGCCCACCACCGGGATATCGACCCGGATGTTCTTGTTGATCGAGGAGGGATCGATATCGACATGGATCTTCTTCGATCCCGGCGAGAAGGCCGCGAGCTTGCCGGTGACGCGATCGTCGAACCGCGCGCCGATGTTGATCATCACGTCGCAGTCGTGCATGGCGAGATTGCTCTCGTACATGCCGTGCATGCCGACCATACCGAGCGACAGCGGATCGGAGCCGGGCAAGGCACCGAGCCCCATCAGCGTCTGGGTGCACGGGAAGCCCGTCAGGCGGATGAACTCGGTCAGCAGCGCGCAGGCCTGCGGGCCCGAGTTGATGCAGCCGCCGCCGATATAGAAGAGCGGGCGCTTGGCATGCGCCATGGCCTCGACCGCCTTCTCCACCTGGGCGCGATCGGGGCGGACCGGCGGGTTGTAGCTGCGGTGCTTCTGGCCGGCGTGGTTCACATATTCATATTTCGCCTGCTGCACATCCTTCGGCAGGTCGATCACCACCGGACCCGGGCGGCCGCACTTCGCGACGTGGAAGGCCTCGTGGATCTTGCGCGAGAGCTCGTCGATCGATTTGACGAGGTAGTTGTGCTTGGTGCAGGGCCGGGTGATGCCGGTCGTGTCCGCCTCTTGGAAGGCGTCGTTGCCGATGAGGTGAGTCGGCACCTGCCCGGTCAGGCAGACGATCGGGATCGAATCCATCAAGGCATCGGTCAGGCCGGTGACGGCGTTGGTGGCGCCGGGACCGGAGGTCACCAGCACCACGCCGACCTTGCCGGTGGAGCGCGCATAACCCTCGGCGGCGTGGACGGCCGCCTGCTCGTGCCGCACCAGGATGTGTCGGACGCGGTTCTGCTTGAACAGGGCATCGTAGAGCGGAAGGACGGCCCCGCCGGGATAGCCGAAGATGACATCGACGCCCTGGTCGATGAGCGCCCGGACAATGATCTCCGCACCGGTGATCGGTTCGACCGCCATGATCGCAAATCCTTGAAAAGGCCGGGAAAGAAATGCACGTCCCGCGACGGCGCGCAACTCCGCGCAGCGCCTTCCCCGGCCCCGAGCCCGGCGCCCGGGAGCAACCTTGGGGGCGGCACCGTAGAGTCTCACCCCAGGTGGGTCAACAGGAAATCGCGAATTTTATGACCGAGTGACGCAAGGGAACTTTGCGAAAATTTCATGGCTTCGGGCTCAGGCGTTAAGAAAATTGCTCCGGAGAGCTGCCGCCGAAACCAGGTCGTCTGGCGCTTGGCATAGTTCCTGGTCGCCTGCTGCGCTGCAGCGACGGCGTCTTCAAGGCCGAGCGCACCGTCGAGATGCTGGGCGAGTTCCCGGAAGCCGAGGGCCTTGAAGCCAGCCTGGCCCTGGTCGGCGGTGGGATAGGCGCGGCGCGCCGTCGCCACCTCCTCCAGCGCACCCTTTGCCACCATGGCGATGAAACGGTCGTCGCAAGCGGCATAAAGGTCGGCGCGGGCGGGGCTGACGACGAAGGAGAGCGCGGCAACGGCCGAGGGAGTCGTGCTCGGCTGGGCCTGCCACCAGGCGAGCGGCTTGCCCGTCGCGGCCAGCACCTCCCAGGCGCGCATGAGCCGCTGGCTGTCGCTGGGGCGGAGCTGCGCCGCGGTTTCCGGATCGTACTCGGCAAGCCGGGCGTGAAGCCCGACCGCACCAAGTTCGGCCAGAAGCGCCTTCGCCTCTTCCCGATAACGGGGTTCAATCTCCGGGATCGGCGCGAAACCTTCGAGCAAGGCGCGGAAATAGAGGCCGGTGCCGCCGACCAGGATCGGCAGCTTGCCCTGGCTGCGCGCCGCGGCGATCTCGGCGGCGGCCAATTCGGCCCAGCGCATGGCGCTGGCGGGATCGTCGAGCGCCAGGATGCCGTAAAGCTTATGCGGTGCGGCGGCCAGCGCGGCGGGACCCGGCTGCGCCGTCAGGACCGGCAGATCGCGATAGATCTGCATCGAATCGGCGTTGATGATCACGCCGTCGAATGCGGCGGCGAGGTCCAGCGCCAGCGCCGACTTGCCACTGGCGGTGGGACCCGCGATCACCACGACCGGCTGCACATCGTCGCGTGCCCGCTGCCCGGTCTTGTCGATCGCGAAGGCCTCCCGCATAGTCGCGCCCGCCATGATTCCCGACAGAATGAACGTCCTCACCCTGGTCACGGTGCCAGGCACCGGCCTCGCGCCGCGCATGATCGAAGCGGTCGGCAGTGCCCTGCGCGACGCCGGCGGCCGCACCGGCGAGCCGGCCTGGCTGGCGCCCGCCGATCAGGCCTGCGATCTGCCATTCGCGGATCTTCAGCCGGAGCAGGCCCACGCGATCGCGCGGGCGACGCTAGCCGATCTTAAGGTCGATTTCCACGCACAGCCGGCAGCGGGCCGGCGCAAGAAACTGCTGGTCGCCGACATGGATTCGACCATCGTCACCGCGGAGACCCTGGACGAGCTCGCCGCGGAGGCGGGTCTCAAGGATACGATCGCCGAAATCACCGCGCGGACCATGCGCGGCGAGCTCGATTTCACCGAGGCGCTGATCGAGCGCGTCGCAATGCTGGCCGATCTGCCCGAGGCGGCGCTGGCGCGGACGGCGGAGAAGATGGCGCTCTCGCCGGGCGCCGCAACCCTGGTGCATACCATGCGCGCCAACGGCGCCTTCACCGCCCTCGTCTCCGGCGGCTTCCGCTACTTCACCAGCCGGGTCGCGGCACGCGCCGGGTTCGACACCGATCTCGCCAACGACCTCGAAATCTCGGACGGCCGCCTGACCGGCGAGCTGGTCGGCCCGATCCTGGACAAGGACGGCAAGCTGACGGCGCTCCGCCATCTCTCCGCCGAGCGCGGCTTTGCACCCGAAGATGCCGCCGCCGTGGGCGACGGCGCCAACGATCTGCCGATGCTGCTGGAAGCCGGCCTCGGCGTCGCCTATCGCGGCAAGCCGCTGCTGCGCGACGCGGTGCGCGCCCAGGTCAACCACGGCGATCTGACCACCCTGCTCTACTTCCAGGGCTACCTGCACGAGGAGTTCGTCGCTGGATAAGAGAGTGCCCGCGGCAAGACCCGTCGTGTCAAGCCAAGCTCAGCTCTTGCCGATCTTCACCGCGACCCATTGGAAGTCGCCCTTGCGGTTCACCAGCAGGGTGACGACGCGATAGCCGTTGTCCTCGGCGGACTTCACGCGCTCGCGCACGTCGCCGGGGGATTTCACCGCCTTCTGGTCGACCTCGACGATGACATCGCCGGGGCGGAGGTCCTTCTCGGCGGCCGGGCCCTGCTGATCGACGTCGGTCACCAGCACGCCTTCGGCGTCGTCGGCGAGGCTGTATTTCTGGCGCGCCTTGTCGTCGATCGCGGCGAGCGCGAGGCCAAGGCTGTCGATCCGGCCGCCCTGGTCCTGGCTGGTCGTGTCCTCCTGGGGCGCCGGCGTGGCGCTTGCCTCCGCCTCGTTCTCCGGGTACTCGCCGACCTTGGCGGTGAGCGGCACTTCCTTGCCCTTGCGCCAGACCACGACATCGACACTCTTGGCGACCGGCGTTTCGGCCACAATGCGCGGCAGGCCGCGCATTTCCGTCACGTCATGGCCGTCGAACTTCAGGACCACGTCGCCCTGCCTGATACCGGCCTGCTCGGCGGGGCCGCCCGGTGTCACGCTGGCGACGAGGGCGCCCTTGGTGCCGGGAAGATGCATCCCCTCGGCAAGTTCGGCACTCACCGTCTGGATCCGGACGCCGATCCAGCCGCGGCGCGGATGGCCGTATTGCCGGATCTGCTCGATGATCGGCCGCGCGAGATTCGAGGGGATGGCGAAGCCGATGCCGACCGAGCCGCCCGACGGCGAGTAGATCGCCGAGTTGATGCCGACCACCTCGCCGTCCATGTCGAACATGGGGCCGCCGGAATTGCCGCGGTTGATGGAGGCGTCGGTCTGGATGAAGTCGTCATAGGTGCCGGCGCCGATGTCGCGCTGGCGCGCCGAGACGATGCCCGCCGTCACCGAGCCGCCGAGGCCGAACGGATTGCCGATCGCCAGGACCCAGTCGCCGATCCGGAGGTTGTCGGAATTGCCCCAGGGGACGAAGGGCAGCGGCTTGCCGGCATCGACCTTGAGGAGGGCGAGGTCGGTCTTCTCGTCGGTGCCGACCAGCTTCGCCTTGAACTCCTCGTTGTCGTGAGTGATCACCGTGATCTCGTCGGCGTTCTCGATCACATGGTTGTTGGTGACGATGAAGCCGCCGGCATCGATGATGAAGCCCGAGCCCAACGAGGTCGCCTTGCGTGGCTTCGGCGCATCGCCGCCGCCCTGCTGGCGATCCAGGAACTGGCGGAACAGCTGGTCGAGATCCTCGCCGCTCTGATTGTCGGCGCTCAGCACCTGGGTGGTCGAGATGTTGACCACGGCGGGGAGCGACTTCTCCGCCAGATCGGCAAAACTCTCCGGAACGCCGCGCGCCTCGGCCGGGCCGGCGAACCCGAGGCTCAGCCCCAGCGCCAGGAAGCCACCGGCGAATGCCGACAAGACGCGGCGCCCGCGGGCGGCGCCGGAGACGGAAAGATCGAAGACGGACAAAGGGATGCTCCTTCGCAAATTCAGGGGTCCGGCCCTCAGGCGCCCGACAAGCCGGTACGCGAGGCCAGACGTAGACCATGCGCAATCATAGCAATCCCGGTGCCTCCCCGGCAATTTCCCCGGGGCAATTTCCGCAGCGCCAGGATTGCATCCGGATTGCGGCCGGATTGTGGTGAGAAAACCGCCCCGTGCGGCGCTCTATTCCGGCCCGGGGCTGCTCTGCCCCGATGTCGGAGCCGAGGCGGATGGCGGCGTCGGCGGCGGATTCGGACCCTTGACCGAATCCTGGTCGCGGTCGAAGAAGCGGAAGAAATCGCCGGTCGGCGCACCGACGAAGGTCGTGTTGTCGCCGCCGAGGCCTTCCCGCATCGCCTGCATCGAGCGGTAGAAGTCGAAGAACGCCGGATCCTTGCTGAAGGCCGCGTTGTAGATGCGGGTCGCCTCCGCATCCCCCTCGCCGCGCAGGATCGAAGCCTGCTTCTGCGCCTCCGCCAGGGTGACCACACGGTCCTTGTCGGCCTCGGCCTTCAACTGCAGCGCCTTGTTGTTGCCTTCGGCGCGGATGCCGGCGGCCTCCTGGGCGCGCTGGCTGCGCATCTGCGCGTAAACCGCCTCGCTGTTCTGGGGCGGCAGATCGACCGCCTTGAAGCGGACATCGACGATCCGGATGCCGTAGGGCGCCGCCGCGCGATCGGTCAGCTCGCTGGCGACATCGGCCATCAGCTGCGCGCGCTTGGGCGAGAGGATATCGACCATCGGCGTATCGCCCAAGCGCTGCTGCAGAGTGGACTGCAGGACGGCGAGCAGGGAACCCTCGGCGATGACCGTCGATTTGCCCACGCGGTAGAATGTCAACGGATCGATGATCTGGTAGCGCACGAAGGCGGAGATCATGACCCGCTTCTGGTCGCCGAGCACGAATTGCTGGAGCGGTGATTCGAAGTTCAGGACCCGGTTGTCGAGGGTCACGACACTCTCGATCAGCGGCCAGCGGAAATAGAGACCGGGCTCTGTCAGCACGCGCTTCGGATCGCCGAACTGCAGGACGATTGCCGACTGCATCGGATTGACCGTGAAGGCAGAGAGATAGAGCAGGATCACGGCGACGCCCGCGCCGATCAACGCCGCAAATCCGGTGCGATGCCTCATTGTCCGCTCCCCGAGGCGGGAGCCGCCTGCTGCTGAGCGCTGGTGTCGGGGCTTGAGGATTGTGGAGATGGCGGTGACGCGGACGGCGCGCCGGGTGCCTTCTTCAAGAGCTGGTCGAGCGGCAGATACGGAATGGCGCCGGCACCTCCTGCAGAGGGGGCGACCAGGACCTTGTTCATGTTGCCGAAGATCGACTGCATGGACTCGAGATAGAGGCGGCGTTCCGTGATGCTCGGGTTGAGCTTGTATTGCTCATAGACCGAGAGGAAGCGCTGTGCTTCACCTTGTGCGGTCGCTATCTTCTCCGCCTTGTATGCTTCGGCCTGACGCACGATCTGCACGGCCTGGCCTTGGGCGGCCTGGATCACCTTGTTCCTGTAAGCCTGGGCTTCGTTGACGGCGCTTTGCAGGTCGTTGCTGGCGCGCTGCACATCCAGAAACGCATCCATCACATCCTGCGGAGCCGTCACGTCCTTGAGGTTGAGCTGCGCGATCCGGATCCCGGCGTGATAGCTGTCGAGCATCTTCTGGGCGAGATCCTGAGCCTTGTTGGCGATTTCCTGCTTCTGCGTGGTTATGGCGGTCTGAAACTCCGACTGGCCGACGATCTGGCGGACCGCCGATTCGACCGCGTTCTTCACGGATCCTTCGGGATCGAGGATCTGAAACAGGTACTGGTTCACCTTCTCGGGCTGTATCTGCCACAGCACCACTGCCTTGATCTCGATGATGTTCTCATCCTTGGTCAGCATCAGGCTTTCTTCGGGCACGTCGCTGCCGTCGGCCGAGCCGCGGAAACCGATCTCGGTTTGGTTCAGTTTCGCGACGTCGGGCGTATAGACCTTGCCGACCGGCGACGGCCAGTTCCAGTGCAGGCCAGGATCGGTCTGGCTCACGATCTTGCCGAAGATCGTGTTGACGCCGACCTCGCCCGGATTGACCACGTAGAAGCCGGTCGCGGCCCAGATCACCAGCACGGCGGCGATGACGAGCAGGATCCCGCGCGGCGAGCCGACCCCGCCCGGCAGCACCGACTTCATGCGGTCCTGGCCGCGCCGGAGCATCTCCTCGAAATCGGGCGGCCGGTTGCCGCCGCCCCCGCCGCCTTGCGGATTGGGGCCGCGACCCCAGGGACTCTTGCCGCCGCCCCAAGGACCACCTTGATTGTTCCAAGCCATGGCCGGTTCCGATCCCGTCTTGCCTGTCAATTCCACTGAAGCGCGGTCGCCGTCCAAGGCTGTGCCTGGATCCCGGCGCCGCCGCCCGATCTCTTATATAGGCAAGAACGGACCAAGGCCTTATATGACACGTCACGGGCTACCGCAACGCAACGCCCTGCCCCTAGCGCCCGGCGCTGGCGGCGTCAAATAAGGAAATCCTTACAGGCAGATCAGCATGGCGTCGGTGACGGAAGGCCAGATTCTGGATGCGCTGCGCGGCGTGCCGGCGCCGCAGGGCGGGGGCGACATCGTCGCGCGCGGCATGGTCAGCGGCCTCGTGGTCAAGAACGGCAACGTCGGCTTCTCGATCGAGGTCGATCCCAAAGAGGGGCCGCGGATGGAGCCCCTGCGCAAGGCGGCCGAGCAGGCCGTCGAGAAACTGCCCGGCGTGCTCTCGGTGACGGCCGTGCTGACGGCGCATCGAGGCGCTCCGGGTACCGCACCGCAGGGTGGGCAAGCGCAGGGTGGGCAACAGCAAGGTGGGCACGGTCAGGCCCATGGGCACCAGCACCCCGGCGGCCAGCAGCGGAGCGCGCCTGGACGCACACCGGTCGCCGGCATCACGCATATCATCGCCGTCGCGAGCGGCAAGGGCGGCGTGGGGAAGTCGACGACCGCGGTCAACCTGGCACTCGCCCTCTCCTCGCTGGGATTGAAGGTCGGCCTGCTCGACGCGGACATCTACGGCCCGTCGGTGCCGCGGTTGATGGGCATCTCCGGCCGGCCCGACACGACGCCGGAGAAGAAGCTCAATCCGATGCAGCGCCTCGGCCTCAAGGTGATGTCGATGGGCTTCGTGGTCGCCGAGGACACGCCGATGATCTGGCGCGGGCCGATGGTGATGAGCGCCATCACCCAGCTCCTGCGCGAGGTCGATTGGGGGACGCTCGACGTCCTCGTCTGCGACCTGCCGCCGGGGACCGGCGACGCGCAGCTGACCATGGCGCAATCGGTGCCGCTCTCGGGCGCGGTCATCGTCTCGACGCCGCAGGACATCGCTTTGATCGATGCGCGCAAGGGTCTCAACATGTTCAAGAAGGTGGACGTGCCGGTGCTCGGCATCGTCGAGAATATGAGCTATTTCGTCTGCCCGCATTGCGGCGGCCGGAGCGACATCTTCGCCCATGGCGGCGCGCGCCGCGAGGCGGAGCAGCTGGGGACGCCGTTCCTCGGCGAGATCCCGCTCGACATCGCGATCCGCGAGACCTCCGACGCCGGGACGCCGATCGTCGCCCAGGAGCCGCTCTCGCCGCACACCACCGCTTACAAAGCCGTCGCCGAGGCGGTCTGGCGCCAGCTCAACGACCAGCCGCTCAGGCCAGCTCCAAGGATCGTGATTCAGTAGCGGCGAGCAGCCCCGCCTTGCGCGCCGCAAGGTAGCGGTAGAGCTTGCCGCCGCCGGCGCGGGTTTCCGCAAGGCAGGCATAGACCAGCTTGATCACGTGCTCGTCGTCGTTCGCCACCGCGGCCGGCAGGATCGTGTCCCAGCCCGGGAGATCGCGCGCGGCGGCTTCGGCGAGCGTCTCGGCATCCGGCAGGGCCGGACGGTCGAGC
>DATKMF010000014.1:0-14687 GCA_035542015.1 Candidatus Cybelea sp. | reverse complement strand
GATGAGATCTCGGAATCGATCGAGGACATTGTCGAGATCGGTGTCGCAAAGTCGATGGTCGAACGCCTTCTCGCCGAGCTTGCAGTCTGGCGCGAGACGCCAGATGCCGCGATCTGGTACGGCATGTATTGGGCCGAAGCTGTGCGGCCAGCCTAGCGCGGGGAGATCGCTTTGCGCCACTTGCTGCCATACCGTCCCACCACCTAAGCGAGGCGGGAAAGCGAGGCGGCTCCAAGGCCGGCACGAGAAACCGGCCACCGGCGGGCTTCAACATCGAACCATCCGCGCTTTAGCCCCTGCCCGCGCTGGTCCGTGTTCCATTGGAAGCCAGGCGCTCGCGCCGGTTCCGAATCATGGACGGTGATCGCCTCATCAGTAAGGCAATCGCACGACAGCATCAGGGACGGGAGCGCCGGCCCCGTCCAGGTTGAGGTGGACCTCCTCACAGAGGCGGCGCTCGGAGCGGATCCCGTAGCAGTACCCGACCAGCAACATCCGGATCATCAGCTCCGGATCGATCGAGGGCCGGCCCGTCGTGCTGTAGAAGCCGGCTAGGTGTGCTCGAAGCACCGTCAGATCCACGAACCGATCGATCGACCGCAGCAGGTGGCTGGAGGGAACATGCCCCTCGAGGCTGAACTCGTAGAACAGGCTATCTTGCGCCATCCGCCGCTCGCCCATCATCGTCCGATCCTCCGATGCAGCCCTCTAGCAACGGAATCACGAGCCAGCGGTCACGACCAGGAGTTTTTCAACACAATCGGGTCATAAGCCGACACCAGGGTACATGACCTGCCGAAATGACGTGGACCTTTGGATTCTGGCAGGCTCCTTCAGAGCACGACTTTCGACCGTTCGGTCTTTTGACGATTTCGTCAGGCGCCGACGTTGGCTGCCTCATTGCCAAAAGCTGCCTAATCAGAATTCCTTAGCCTCAAAATGAAACACCCGGAGCGTTGGGTTTCAACACTCCGGGTGAATCGCCGGGGATCGCTCCGCCGGGGCTTTGCAGTCAGGCGTGGCCGCCTGCGGTTACATCGCCATGTGGGCGAGGGCCGCGAGCAGCAGCAGGGCCACGATGTTGGTGATCTTGATCATCGGGTTGACGGCGGGGCCGGCGGTGTCCTTGTAGGGATCGCCGACCGTGTCGCCGGTCACCGCGGCCTTATGGGCGTCGGAGCCCTTGCCGCCGTGATGGCCGTCCTCGATGTACTTCTTCGCGTTGTCCCAGGCGCCGCCGCCCGAGGTCATCTGGATGGCGACGAAGAGGCCGGTGACGATGGTGCCGAGCAGCATGGCGCCGAGAGCGGTGAAGCCCTCGGCCTGGCCCGCGACCGCGTAGATCACGAAGTAGAGCACGATCGGCGCCAGCACCGGGAGCAGCGAGGGAACGATCATCTCCTTGATCGCCGCCGCCGTCAGCATCGCCACCGCGCGGCCGTATTCCGGCTTCGCGGTGCCTTCCATGATGCCTTTGATCTCCTTGAACTGGCGACGGACCTCGATCACGACGGAGCCCGCCGCGCGTCCGACCGCCATCATGCCGAGGGCGCCGAACAGGAACGGCAGCATGCCGCCCACGAACAGGCCGATCACCACGTAGGGATTGTTGAGCTGGAACGAGATCGTGTCGCTGAGCTGCGGGAAGTAGTGCTTCAGATCCTCGGTATAGGCCGCGAACAGCACCAGGGCGGCGAGCGCCGCGGAGCCGATCGCATAGCCCTTGGTGACCGCCTTGGTGGTGTTGCCGACCGCGTCCAGCGCGTCGGTCACCTTGCGGACCTCCGGCGGCAGGCCCGACATCTCGGCGATGCCGCCGGCATTGTCGGTGACCGGGCCGTAGGCGTCGAGGGCGACGACGATGCCGGCCAGCGAGAGCATGGCGGTCGCGGAGATCGCGATGCCATAGAGACCGCCCAGGCTGTAGGCCGTGATGATCGCGGCGCAGATGACGATCACCGGCAAGGCGGTCGCTTCCATCGAGACCGCCAGGCCCTGGATGATGTTGGTGCCGTGACCGGTGGTCGAGGCCTGGGCGATGCTCCTGACCGGGCGATAGGCGGTGGAGGTGTAGTACTCGGTGATCCAGACCAGCAGGCCGGTCACCGCGAGGCCGATGACGGCGCACCAGAACAGGTGCGAGCCGGTCACGGTGAAGGTCGCCGCGGTGAAGACGGTGTCGAAGCCGAGCACCTGGTGGGTGAAGGCCGCGATCAGGATGATGGAGATGATGCCGGTGGCGATCAGGCCCTTGTAGAGCGCGCCCATGATGTTCTGGCTGGAGCCGAGGCGGATGAAGAACATGCCGACGACCGAGCTCACCACGCCGACGCCGCAGATCAGCAGCGGATAGAGCATGAGCTGCTCCTGCTGCGCCGGGTCGGCGAAGAAGATCGAGCCGAGCAGCATGGTCGCGACCACGGTGACCGCGAAGGTCTCGAACAGGTCGGCGGCCATGCCGGCGCAGTCGCCGACATTGTCGCCCACATTGTCGGCGATGACGGCCGGGTTCCTGGGATCGTCCTCGGGAATGCCGGCTTCGACCTTGCCGACGAGATCGGCGCCGACATCGGCGCCCTTGGTGAAGATGCCGCCGCCCAACCGCGCGAAGATCGAAATCAACGAGGCGCCGAAGGAGAGACCGACCAGCGCTTCCAGCATCGGGCGCATTTCCGTGCCCTGGCCGCGCAGGAACATGTAGTAGCCGGCGACGCCGAGGAGGCCCAGGCCCACCACCAGCAGGCCGGTGATCCCGCCGGACTTGGCGGCGATGGCGAGCGCCTGGGCCATGCCCTGGCGCGCGGCCTCGGCCGTGCGGACATTGGCGCGGACCGAGACGTTCATGCCGATATAGCCGGTGAGGCCGGAGAGGATCGCGCCGATCACGAAGCCCACGGCCGAGAGCTTCGAGAGCGCCACGGCGAGGATGACCGCGACGATGATGCCGACGATGCCGATCGTCGTGTACTGCTTGTTCAGGTAGGCCTTGGCGCCTTCCTGGACCGCGGCGGCGATCTCCTGCATCCGGGCGTTCCCGGCGGAGGCGGCCAGCACCGAGCGAGTCGCCCAGATCCCATAGACCAGGGCCAGAGCGCCGGCCAAGATCACCAGCCAATACAGCATCGGACTCATCATGTCATCCCTTTGAAAGACTTGATTATTTTCGGTTTGAACGCGGCAAATGCCCCGACCCGGAGACGCCCCCGCGCCGCAAAGTCGGCGGAACATACTGAAATCATTGGGGGGATGCAATGCAGGGCGCGCCCGAAGCTGCGGCCATTGGGAGGTCGGGTGGGACCGGTCTCAATGGGGGATCAGCAGCGCCGCCGAGGCCAGCAGAAGAGCGGCGAAGACCAGGTTGATGGCACGGCTGACCCTCGGGTTCCGGGCGAGGCGCGCGAGCGCCGCGCCGACCATGAGCCAGACCAGGTTCACGAGCAGGATCACCGCGATGGTGAGAGCGATCTTCAACGCGGCATCGGCAATGAGCCCCGTCGCGACCAGCCGGTGGCCGGCGAAGAGCGCCAGCATGGCCGCATAGCCTTTCGGATTGACCAGCGACAGCGAGACGCCGGCCAGAAAGGACGGCGCGGCCCGGCCGCCGTCCGCTTCCGAGAGCGGCGGCGCGGTCGCGATCTTCCAGGCGAGATAGACGAAATAGAGGACCGAGCCGATGGTGGCGACCGGCGCGATCCCCGGCACCGCGAGCAGCATCGCCACCACGCCGCTGGCCACGATCACCATCACCGCCAGCATGCCGAGCGCGAGACCGATCATATACGCGACCGACCGCCGCGCCCCGAAGGCGGCGCCCGCGGCGGCAAGGCTCATGGTGTTCGGGCCAGGGCTGCCGGCCAGGACCAAAGCGGCGAGAAGGAAGGCGATGAGACCGTCTGTCGGCATTGGGACTTCAATCCGGCAAGGCGCAAGGAGAGGGCCGTGGACCCGTTCGCGCCGAAGATACATAAATAATTCTTGTCGGCCCGCCTCTTCTTCCTTGAAAAGGCGCCGGGGGTGCGCCCTTACTGCGTCATCGCCGAAGGAGAACGATCGTGAACGTTTTGGGCGCGGCAGCCCCTCTCAACAAGCAACAGATCAAGGCATCGATTACGGACGCCATTGCGAGAGACATTGCGGGCGCCGATCGCGATGAAATCGCCCAGCGGGTGGATGCGCAATATGAAAGGCTTGTCGTCGGCGCGGCCGTCCTCACGATGATACCGTCGTTGACGGTCGGAATCGTCCGGCGCGAGATCATCGCGAGCATTGCGTCTCGCGGCTCTTCAGATCTCGTCGGCTAACGCTTCATCTCCTTCGCCCGCTCCCGCAGCACATACTTCTGCACCTTGCCGGTGACGGTCTTGGGGAGCTCGCCGAAGACGATGTAGTGCGGGCGCTTGTAATGGGCCATGTGGTCCTTGCACCAGGCCATCAGCGCTTCGGCGCTGGGCGCGGCGACGCCGTCTTTCAGCGCCACATAGGCGCAGGGCGTCTCGCCCCAATGGCTGTCGGGCTTCGCCACCACGGCGACCTCGCGGATCGCGGGATGGCGCGACAGGATCTCCTCGACCTCGAGCGAGGAGATGTTCTCGCCGCCGGAGATGATGATGTCCTTGGAGCGGTCCTTGACCTCGATGTAGCCGTCGGGATGCATGACGCCGAGGTCGCCGGAACGGAACCAGCCGTTCCTGAAGGCGGTATCCGAAGCCTCTGGGTTCTTCAGGTAGCCCATCATCACCGTGTTGCCGCGGACGGCGATCTCGCCCATCGAGGTGCCGTCTGCGGGCAGATGCGCGCCCGAGATGGGATCGATCACGGCGAGGCCGGCGGCGGTGACGTAGCGGACGCCTTGCCGGGCCATCTTCTTCGCTTTCTCGGGAAGATCGAGCGCGTGCCATTCGGGCTGCATCTCGCAGAGCGTCGCGGGGCCGTAGGTCTCGGTGAGGCCATAGGCGTGGATCACCGCGAAGCCCATCTTCTCCATGGCACCGATGACCGTGCTGGTTGGCGCTGCGCCGCCGGTCATGATCGTCACCTTTCGCCCGAGGCGCCTTGTGTCGCTGCCGGGTGCGAAGGCGAGCATGCTGAGCACGGTCGGCGCGCCGCAGAGATGGGTGACACCGTGGCGCTCGATCTTGTCGAAGATCTCCGCGGGCACGATCGCGCGCTGCACCACATGGGTGCCGCAGGCGGCGGTGACGCCCCAGGTATAGGTCCAGCCGTTGCAATGGAACATCGGCAGAGTCCAGAGGTAGACGCTGTCAGGCCCCAGCCGCGCCTCCAGCCCCTGGCCGAGCGCGTTCAGATAGGCGCCGCGGTGATGGCAGACGACGCCCTTCGGATTGCCGGTCGTGCCCGAGGTGTAGTTGAGCGAGATCGCGCGCCATTCCTCCTCGGGCCAATCGATGCGCGCCTCAGGATCGCCCGCGGCGAAGAAGGCCTCGTATTCGACGAAGTCCGCGTGGGTCTCGCAGTTCGGCGCCGCGATCTCGACCGCCGTCGGCTTGCGCTTCACATCGGCCAGGGCAGCGCGGGCGACCGCGCCGAGCTCGGAATCGAACAGGAAGACCTTGGTTTCGGCGTGCTCCAGGATGAAGGCGACGGTCGGCGCGTCGAGGCGGAAGTTGATCGCGTTCAGGACCGCGCCCGCCATCGCCACAGCGTAGTGCATCTCCAGCATGGCGACGCTGTTCGGGGCGAAGACCGAGACCGTGTCCAGCGCCCCGACGCCGGCCCGGCGCAGTGCATCGGCCATCTGCCGGCAGCGGCGGAACATCTCCCGGTATGGGATGACGCGGTCGCCGTCGACGATGGCGGGCTTCTCGGGATAGACCAGGGCGGCGCGCTCTAGGAAGGAGAGCGGCGTCAGCGGCGCGTAGTTTGCCGGGCGTTGCTGCAGCCCGGTCACGTATTTTTCCATTCGAAGCTCCCTGGACTTACCCCTGTCATCGGCCCGGTTTCTTCGCCCGCATTCTCGCAGGGCGGAGCTCGCCTTTGTCGAGGACGACGGTCAGCGAGCGCCAATCCTCGATGAAGAAGTCTCTCGCTTCGGCGCCGAGCTCCCGGGTGAGGAGCCCGTGGAGCGGACCCTGCATACGCCGATGTTCCTCGTGCGCATCCACCCGCGCGCGGTCGGTGATGTCCTCCAGCGTCACGTCGGTGAAGCCGGCGCCGTGCAGCAGCTGGCCGTATTCGGCGAGGGTAACGAAATGATAGGTGAGGCCTTCCATCTTGAAGAAATAGAGCATGTCGTCGCTGTAGGGGCCGGGCGATTTCATCCAGTCGCCGCAGGTGACGATGCCGCCGGGCTTCAGGACACGGAAGACCTCGGCGAAGAAACCGGCCTTGTCGGGAATGTGCAGCCACGCGTCCTTGCCGAAGACAACGTCGAAGCGCGCGTTCTCGAAAGGCAGCGGGCCGGGCTCGACCAGGCGGATATCGATGCGATCCTTCAGCGGCGAGGCGGCGATGCGCTTCTCGGCCTCGGTCGCGATCAGCTTCGCGACGTCGACCCCGGTGACGCGCGCGCCGAACTCCCCGGCCAATATCTCGTCGAGACCGCCGAGCCCGCAGCCGATATCGAGCACGGCTTTGTCGCGGAGATCGAGCCCGGCGACGATCGCCCGCACGGCTTCGGGTCCGCCCGGCGAGAGGAAGCCGTCGCCCCAGATGATCTGCAGGAGCTTCAGCATCCGGTCGTCGTATTCTTCGTGCTGCCCCGGCTCCATCGCGCTATTCGGCCTGCTCCATGTTGGGGATCGAGACCTGGTTGACCACACCCTTGCCGAGCCTCCGGTCGCAGACCTTCTGCAGCTCGATCTGGATGATTCTGATCTTGTCGTCGCGGTTGCTCTCCTCGACCAGCTTGCGCGCGAGCAGGGTGTGGAGCTCGACGACGAAGTCGTTGGTCAGTGCCGGCAGCACGCGGTTCGCAAGGTCGCGCTTCTTCGGATCGTCGAAGATGAGGTTGATGATGAGAAAGTAATGCAGCTCGACCTTGCCGTCCTTCATCACCGAGATGGTGAGGCTGTCTCGGCTCGGGATGGTGAGCTCAGAGAGCTGGGGCGGCGGCGGTACCGGCGGCGGCGCGTTCGAGTCCTTGCGGAAATAGAACCACCAGGCCGCACCCCCGCCTCCGCCCAACAGCAGCAGAACCACGAGGATGATCAGCAGCTTCTTCATGCACCATTCATCGGCGGGCCGGCCCCCCAGGATTATCCCCCGGGAATATCCCCCGGGATTATCTCGCAGGGATGTCCCCCGGGAATATCCCCCGAGGATTCTCCCCCGTGGCCCCGTCACACTTGCGCGCTTGTCAGGCGCACCGGCAGTCTATACGACGCGAAACCGTGAGAGAAGCAACAGCGCGAGGTGCGGCGTGGCAGTCGAGGCGATGATCTTCGATTTCGGCAATGTGCTGATCGGCTGGGACCCGGAGAATCTCTATCGCAAGCTGATCCCGGACGCCGCCGAGCGCCGCCGCTTCCTAACCGAGATCTGCCACCACGACTGGAACCGGAAGCAGGATCTCGGGCGCCCCTTCGCCGAGGCGATCGCCGAGCGAGTCGCGGCCCACCCCAAGCACGAGCCGCTGATTCGCGCCTATTGGGACCGCTATCTGGAGATGCTGTCGGGACCGATCCCCGAAGGGGTCGCGCTCCTCGATCGCCTGACCGACAAGGGCGTGCCCTGCTACGGCCTCACCAACTGGTCGTCGGAGACTTTCGAGATCAGCCGGCATCAGATGCCGTTCCTGGAGCGGCTCAAGTACACGGCAGTCTCCGGCAATCTCAAGATGGCCAAGCCCGAGCCGGAGATCTTCGAGCACCTGCTCGGCGTGATCGGCCTTCCCGCGGAGAAATGCGCTTTCCTCGACGACTCGGCGGCCAATGTGGCGACGGCCAAGAAGCTCGGCATCAAGGCGGTGCAGTTCAAGAACGACGGCAGCGCCGCCGAGGAGCTCCGCAAGCTCGGGCTGCCGGTGTAGTGCCAGTCAGAAATGCTGGAAGCCGAGATGAGCGAGCGCGATCTCGGCCCCGTCGCGGTCGAGCACCTGGATGCCCTCGTCGTCGACCACGCCGCCGATCTCTTTCACCGGTACGCCCGACTCCGCCGCAAGCCGGGCAATCGCCGGCGCAGCACCGGGTGGCGCGGTGAACAGCAGCTCGTAATCGTCGCCGCCGGAGAGGAGCGACGGGAGCAGGCCCAGGTCTTCCGCCAAGGCTTCCTGCGCCGCCGGGGAAAGCGGGACGGCGTCGGCGCGGATCACGATGCCGCAGCGCGAGGCCTCGCCGATGTGCGCGGCGTCCGCCACGAGACCGTCGGAGACATCCATGGCGGCATGGACGAGACCGCTCGTGCGCAAGGCCTCGCCCAGCCGGAGTCGCGGCTGCGGCAGGTGGTAGCGCTCGACCAGTGCGTCGCGATGGATAGCGCCGAGCCCCATGAGGCCGCCCCGGAGCACGCTGAGGCCGAGATAGCCGTCGCCGATCGTGCCGCTGACGAAGAGGGAGTCGCCGGGCCTGGCAGCATTGCGCCGCATCGCCTTGCCCGCGGGCACCCGGCCGATCGCGGTGACCGAGAGCGTGGTCGGTCCCGGCGTTGCGACGGTGTCGCCGCCCATGAGGCCGATGCCGTATTCCTGCTGATCGGCGGCAAGGCCGGCGCTGAACTTGGCGATCCAGTCCTCGTCGATCTCGGGCCCGAGCGCCACGGTCATCAGGTAGCCGACGGCCTTGGCACCCTTGGCGGCGAGATCGGAGAGATTGACCCTGAGCATCTTGCGCGCGACGAGATCGGCAGGATCGCTGGGGAGATAGTGCCGGCCCTCGACCAGCGCGTCGGCGGTCAGCACCAACTCGTTGCCTTCGGGCGGACGATAGGTGCAGGCATCGTCCTCGAGATCGAGCGCGCCGGCCACGCCGGCGGCGAGCGGCGCGAAATACCGCCGGATCAGCGCGAACTCACCGGGGAGCGGTGCCCGAGGTGCCACGCGACTGTTCCATCTCGGCCGGCCGCAGGAGATGCGCCAGCCGGTCGAGTACGCCGTTGGCGAGAGCCGTCTCCTTCTCGCCGAGGAAGGCGTCGGCGACGGCGAGATACTCGCTGATCGCGACCTTGGGGGGAATGTCGGTGCGGTGGGCGAGCTCGTAGGCGCCGCAGCGGAGCACCGCACGCAGGATCGATTCCAACCGCTCGACGCTCCAATCCTCGGTCAGCACGCCGGCGATCATGGAATCGAGCTCTTCGGCAGTCGCGATCGCGCCGCGGACCAGATTGGCGAAGAGCTTGGTGTCGCCGGCCGGCAGCTCGATGTCCTCGACGATCTTGCCGATCCGATGCTCGGTGAACTCGCGGATGATGGCGCCGGCCGAGGCGCCGCTCTGCTCCCACTGATAGAGCGCCTGCACGGCGGCCAGACGCGCGGCGCGGCGCTCCATCGCCTTGTCATTCTTGGGGGCGCGGCTCATGCGGGCAGACCGAACTTGCGGCGGATCGCGACCAAAGCCAGCACCGCCTCGGCGGCACCCCCGCCCTTGTCCTTCTCGGTCATGCGGGCGCGGGCCCAGGCCTGCTCATCGTTCTCGACGGTCAGGATGCCGTTGCCGATGCAGACGCCGAACTGAAGACCGAGCTCGGTCAGCGCCCGGGCGCTCTCGGCGCAGACGGTCTCGTAATGCGTGGTCTCGCCGCGGATGATGCAGCCCAAGGCGAGAAAGCCGTCGAACGGCTTCTTCAGCTTCCCGGCGCGCTGGGCCTCGATCGCGAGACGGAAGGCGCCCGCGATCTCCAGCGCTCCGGGAACGGCGAAGCGCTCGAAGGTCGCCCCGCCCTTCTTCAACGTACGCTCGGCGCCTTCGAACAGCGCGTCCGAGATCTCGGCATAGAACCGGCCCTCGGCCACCATGATATGCGGTTTCTTCGTAGCCACGACGTCCTCAGGAGATGTCCAACGGGATCGGCTGCTCGCCTTCGACCGTGAGGCCGTAGCCCTCGAGGCCGACGATGGTCTTGTGCCGGTTGGAGAGCAGGATCATGCGCCGCACGCCGAGATCGAGCAGGATCTGCGCACCGACGCCGTAATCGCGCAGCTCGGGCGGCGGGCCGGGTTTGCGCGTGCCGTCGCCGATGCCAGCGCGGCTGCGCACGGCATCGGAGAGCGAGGTCGCCAGCGGCTCGCGGATCAGCACGACGACGCCGCGGCCCTGGCGCGCGATCTCGCGCATGGCGGAGGCGAGCTCGCCGCCGCGGCCGGAGCGCGCATCAGCCAGAACGTCGTCGAGCACGCTCATCGCATGCATGCGCACCAGCACCGGATCGTCGGTATGGAGGTCGCCCTTCACCAGCGCGACATGCTCCGCATGGGCGACCTTGTTGGTGTAGACGTAGAGCTTGAAGCCGCCGCCGAAGCGGCTGTCAAAGCTCGTCTCCAGCGTGCGCTCCACGATGCGATCATAGCGCCGGCGATAGGCGATGAGATCGGCGATGGTGCCGATCTTCAAGCCATGGAACTGGGCGAACTGCACCAGGTCGTCACGCCGCGCCATGGTGCCGTCGTCGTTCAGGATCTCGCAGATGACGCCGGCGGGCTGCAGGCCCGCGAGCCGCGCCATGTCGACCGCGGCCTCGGTATGGCCGGTGCGAACCAGGACGCCGCCGTCGCGCGCCACCAGCGGAAAGACATGGCCGGGCGTCACGATGTCGGAGGCGCCCTTGGCGGGGTCGATCGCCACCTGGATGGTGCGGGCGCGATCGAAGGCGGAGATGCCCGTCGAGATGCCGTCGCGGGCCTCGATCGAGATGGTGAAAGCGGTCTGATGGCGCGTGCCGTTGCGCAAGGACATCAGCGGCAGCCCGAGCTGCTCGACGCGCTGGCGCTCCAGCGCGAGGCAGATCAGGCCGCGACCGTGCTTGGCCATGAAGTTGACCGCTTCCGGGGTCGCCATCTGGGCCGGGATCACGAGGTCCCCTTCGTTCTCGCGCTCCTCGTCATCGACCAGCACGAACATGCGGCCGCGCTTCGCCTCCTCGATGATCTCGGCGGTCGAGGATTTGAACTTCTCGAAACTCAAGACGGATCCTTTCCTAGGAGGCGCGCAACATATCGCGCCACCTGGTCGATTTCCAGATTGACGGCGCTTCCCGTCCGGATCGAGCCAAGGTTTGTAACCTCTTGGGTTATCGGGATAATATTAACGCCGAAGGTCTTGTCATCGACCTCGTTGACGGTGAGAGAAATGCCATCGACCGCGATCGAGCCCTTGGGAGCGATGAAACGCATCAGCTTCTCGGGCGCCTGCAGGGTGATCCGGGTGCTGCCGCCGTCCTGGCGCTGGTCGGCGATCCGCCCCACCCCATCCACATGGCCGCTGACCAGATGGCCGCCGAGCTCATCGCCCACCTTAAGGGCGCGTTCGAGATTGACCCGGGTGCCGACCTGCCATTGGCCGAGGGTGGTGACGGAGAGGGTCTCGCCGCTGACCTCAAAGGCAAGCCAATCCGGGCCCTTCTCCACCACCGAGAGGCAGCAGCCGTTGCAGCAGATCGAGGCGCCGAGGGCAATGTCGCCGGCGGGATAGCGCGTCTGGATCTCGAGTCGCGTCACCGGCCCCGGCGCAAGCCGGCGCACGGTGCCGAGGTCCGTCACGATACCTGTAAACATGCAGAAAATTCAGAGAGTTGGGATCGATTGTTGGAGCTTAGCGGGGCTTTCGCCGGTAGGTCTCGACCAGGTCCTCCCCGGCCGTGCCGCAAGCGACTCGCTCGAAGCGCGGCATCACAGCCACCCTATCCAAGCCGATTTCAGCCAAGGACGCCAGCCCGTCGCCGCCGATCAGTCCGGGGGCCCGGAACCAGATCAGGCGATCGACCAGATCGGCCTTGACCAGGGAAGCGGCAACCTGGGCGCCGCCTTCGACCAGGATGCGGGTGAGGCCCCGCTCCCCCAGTGCACGGAGGATGGCAGCGGGATCGAGTCTTCCGTCGGCGCCGGTTGCGGCTTCGACAATCTCCAGACCTGCCCTGCGATAGGGTTCCAGCGAAACGGCGGGGTGGCCATGGGCGGTCACGATCCAGGTGCCAGAACTTCCAGGGCTTCCCGGGGCGCTTGCCGGTGCCGGGCGCAGCAGCTTGCTCGGCGCGACCAGACGAAGGCGGCGATCGAGCACGATGCGGATCGGCGAGCGGTCGGCGAGGCCCGGCAGACGGCAGGTGAGCTCGGGATCGTCGGCGAGCGCGGTGCCGCTGCCGATCAGCACGGCGTCATGGATGGCGCGCAGGCGATGCGCATGGGCCCGAGCCGTCTCGCCGGTGATCCACTGGCTGTCGCCGGTGGCGGCGGCAATGCGGCCGTCGAGGGAGGTCGCGAGCTTCAGCGTCACCATCGGGCGCCCAAGACGCACCTTGGTGAGGAAGCCGAGATTGACCTCCTCCGCCTCGGCGCTCAGCAATCCCAGATCGACGGCGATGCCCGCCGCTTTGAGGCGCGCGACCCCCTGCCCGTTCACTTGCGGATAGGGATCCTCCAGCGCGACGACGCAGAGCGCGATGCCGGCGGCCATGAGCGCATCGGCGCAGGGCGGCGATTTCCCGTGATGCGAACACGGCTCCAGCGTCACATAGGCCGTGGCGCCGCGTGCGGCCTCGCCCGCCATGCGGAGCGCCTCGGTCTCGGCATGAGGCCGCCCGCCCTTCTGGGTGAAGCCGCGGCCGACCACATGGCCGGCAGGATCTACGATGACGCAGCCGACCGCGGGGTTGGGCCAGACGCGGCCCAGCCCGCGCTCCGCCAGTAGGAGCGCGGCGCGCATGTGGGCGAGGTCGAGGTTCGCGGGTCGAGCCATTTTGCGGCTAATAGAAGATCGCAGCGCCGGTCGGCGCCAGTTGCATGAGGAAGTCAAAATCGCGTCGGTTGCGCGTCAATACCGCCGCGCCGACGCTCCGGGCCTGGAGAAAGATCAGACTGTCATTGAGCAGCTTGTGTTCCAACGCCTTGTCCGCCGGGAGCTGTGCGAGCCTCAATACTTTGCCGGCCAGCATGCCGGCCTCGCCCCAGGTCTGGCTGTCGGGCGCAAAGAGACGATGGCGCGGAACATCCGTCTCGATGACACCGGCAATCGCGCTCAGCGCATTGCGCGTGCGTGGATCTTTCGGATCAAGCCGACCGAAGGCGCGGGTGAGTTCGGCGAGGCAGACCGCCGAGTGGAAGACTCTTCGGTATTGCAGGAGATCGTCGACCTCCAGGGGCGTTCGGCCCTGCAGAGAGTCGATGTAGACCGTCGTATCCAGCAGAATCGGACCGCCTGCCTTGGGCTCATTCTCTGCCCAGCGCAGGGCGTCCCGCGCCCGCTCTTGAAGCTCAACCGTCTGTTTCCGTGGCTTGATCCGCCGCTCGGCGCTCTCGATGTCAAAACTCAAGCGGAATATCCGGGTCGATCGAGCCTTTGCGCTTCAGAAACTTTTCGCCGAAATCGTCCTCGAGGGCGAAGCTGGAGAGCGCGATCTCGAGGAGCTCCGTATCGGAGGTGACGCCGGCGCGCTTCTTGGCGGCCTTCACGAGGCTCTTGGAGACCCGGCCACGGATGATCGTGTCCTTGGGACCGCCAACGAAACCGGCATTTCTCGCCTCGCTCATGATGAGCTCGACGCGATGGCGGTGCGATTCGGAAGCGGATTCTTCGCCGCCGGCTTTCGGCTTTCGCGCGACGCGCCCAGTCGTCCGTTTCGCATCCATTTCCGCTTCCTTCGCTTGTGCTACGAAACCTAAGTTATGTGGCACAAGAACTCAAGGCAGTGGGCTACTCGCCTTCGCCCAGCTTCTCGACGAAGGTCTCGAAGTCCTTCGCCTCGCGGAAGTTCCGGTAGACCGAGGCGAAGCGGACATAGGCCACCTTGTCGAGGTTGGAGAGCGCGTCCATCACGACCTCGCCGATGGCCGAGCTCTGGATCTCGTTCTCGCCGGAGCTCTCCAGGCGCCGGACGATGCCGTTCACCACGCGCTCCAGCCGTTCGCTGTCTATCGGGCGCTTGCGCAGCGAGATCTGCATCGACCGCAAGAGCTTCTCGCGGTCGAACGGCTCGCGTTGGCCGGTGCTCTTGACCACCACCAGCTCGCGCAGCTGCACGCGCTCGAAGGTGGTGAACCGGGCGCCGCAATTGGTGCATTGCCGGCGCCGGCGGATCGCCGCGTTGTCGTCGGTCGGCCGTGAATCCTTGACCTGGGTATCCTCGTTACCGCAGAACGGACAACGCATGGTCTCCCCTTAAAAGCGATACTCGCTCTATCCGTTGTAAATCGGGAAGCGCTTGCAGAGGGCGCTCACTTCCCGGCGCACTTCCTGCTCGACCGCCCCGTTGTTCTGCGGGTTGACGGCAAGCGCATCCAGCACGCGGACGATCATCCTTCCCACCTCGCGGAACTCCTCGACCCCGAAACCACGGGTGGTCGCGGCCGGCGTACCCAGCCGGACGCCCGAGGTGATGGTCGGCTTCTCGGTGTCGTAGGGGATGCCGTTCTTGTTGCAGGTGATGCCGGCATGTTCGAGGCTGGCCTCGGAGATCTTGCCGTTCAGCTTCTTCGGCCGGAGATCGACCAGCATCAGGTGGTTGTCGGTGCCGCCGGTGGTGATCGCAAAGCCGCCTTTCACCAGCGTCTCGGCCAGCACTTTCGCATTGTCGACCACCTGCTT
>DATKMF010000013.1:0-2877 GCA_035542015.1 Candidatus Cybelea sp. | reverse complement strand
TCGCCGTCCTGGATCCGCGCCTGATCGAGCAGCAGCCAGCAGGCGTCCGCCAGCGCCTCGTTCTGGCCCCCCTTGGAGACGGCTTTCGCGAGAGAGGCGATCATCGGATGGGTGGCGTTGATCTCCAGCACGCGCGGCAGCGCGGTCTCCAGCTTCTTGTGCTGGCGCAGCAGCTTCTCGAGATGAATATCGAGATCGCCTTCCGCCGCGACCAGCACGCAGGCGCTCTCGGTGAGGCGATCGGAGAGGCGCACGTCCTTCACCGCATCCTTCAAGGTGAGCCGCATGAGCGCGATGAGATTGTCGATGCCCTCGGCCTTGGGCTCGCTCTTCTCCTCCTTCGCGCCCTCGGCCTTCTTCACTTGGTCGAGATCGGCGGCGCCGCGGGTCGCCGACTTGAACGGCTTGCCCTCGTACTCGCCGACGCTCTGGATCCAGAACTCGTCGACCGGATCGGTCAGCAGCAGAACCTCGACGCCCTTCGCCTTGAAACCCTCGAGATGCGGCGAGCGCTGCAATGCCGCAAGCTCATCGCCGCTGATCGTGTAGATCGCGTTCTGTCCTTCCTTCATGCGGGTGATGTACTCGGCGAGGCTGGTCCAGCCCTCACCCTGCGTCGAACGGAAGCGCGCGAGCTTCAGCAGCGCGGGCCGGTTGGCCTCGTCCTCGTAGATGCCTTCCTTCAGGACCGCGCCGAAATTTTCCCAGAAGGTGGCGAAACGGTCGGGCTCGTTCTCGGCGATCTTCGCAAGCTCGCCCAGCACCTTCTTGATGAGCCCCGCGCGGATCTTGGCGATCAGCGGGTTGGCCTGCAGCGTCTCGCGGCTGATGTTGAGCGGCAGGTCCTCGGAATCGACGATGCCCTTGAGGAATCGCAGCCAGGAAGGCAGCAGGTCCTCGCAATGGTCGGTGATGAAGACCCGTTTCACATAGAGCTTCAGCGATTGCTTGCGGTCGGGATGGAAGAGGTCGAAGGGCTTCGATCCCGGGATGAAGACCAGGCCGGTATAGTCGATCTTGCCCTCGGCCTTGAAATGCAGGGTCGCCCAGGGCTCGTCGAAGCCATGCGCCACGTGGCGATAGAACTCGGTGTATTGCTCCGGCGTGATCTCGTTCTTGGGCCGGGTCCAGAGGGCCGCCGCCTGGTTCACATGCCGCTGCGACTTGCCGTCCTTCAGCCGCACGGGCAGCGCGATGTGGTCCGAATATTTGGCGACGATCTTGGCGACCTGGTTGGTGTCGAGCCACTGATCCTCGCCCTCCTTCAGATGCAATGCGATCTCGGTGCCGCGGGTCGCCTTCTGCGCCTCGGTGACGGTGAACTCGCCTCTGCCCTCCGACTCCCAGCTCCACGCCTTCTCTTCACCCGCGCGTCGAGAGGTCACCGTCACCTTGTCGGCGACCATGAAGGCCGAGTAGAAGCCGACGCCGAACTGGCCGATCAGCGAGACCTTGCGGTCGGCGTTCGTCTCGCCCTCTTGGTCCGCGCGGGCGAGCTCGCTCATGAACTGGGCCGAGCCCGACTTGGCGATGGTGCCGAGATTGGCAATGAGCTCGTCATGGCTCATGCCGATGCCGTTGTCGGCGATGACGAGGCGCCGGCCCGGCGGGTCGATGGTGATGCTGACCTCGAGGTCGGGGTCGTCGCCGAGCAGGCCTTGCTGGGTGAGGCTCAGATAGCGCAGCCGGTCGCAGGCGTCGGAGGCGTTGGAGATCAGCTCCCGCAGGAAGACCGATTTGTCGCTGTAGAGCGAGTGCGCCACAATGTCGAGCAGGCGGGAGACCTCCGCCTGAAAACCATGACGCTCCGTCACCATGATCCGACTCTCCTCCAAAGCTGGTTTCGCCGGCCGGTCATATGCGGAAATCCGGGAGACTTTCAAGACGCGGTGAGCGCGGCAAGGCGGCACTTCATTAAATCCCGCGTTTCTGTCAGCATGGCCAGGATGAACGAACCAAAGGGCGAACCATGACCGCGACGCATCTGAAGGCCGTGCCGGGCACCCCGGCCACCTCCCGCTCCGACGAGGAATGGCGCCTGCGGCGCGAGCTCGCCGCCTGCTACCGGCTGGTCGCCCATTTCCGGATGACCGACCTCATCTTCACCCATATCTCATTGAGGGTGCCGGGGCCGGAGCACCATTTCCTGATCAATCCCTATGGCCTCTTCTTCGACGAGATCACCGCCTCCAACCTGGTGAAGATCGGCCTCGACGGCCGGGCCGTGGAGCCGACGCCGCATATGGTCAATCCCGCGGGGTTCGTCATCCACAGCGCGATCCATGGCGCCCGCGAGGATGCGCAATGCGTGCTCCACACCCATACCAAATCGGGCTGTGCGGTCGCGGCGCAGAAGGACGGGCTGCTGCCGCTGAACCAGATGTCCATGGAGTTCTACGGCAACACCGCCTATCACGACTATGAGGGCATCGCCCTGGAGATGGACGAGCAGAAGCGCTTGGTCGCCGATCTCGGCACCAAGCCCGTCATGATCCTGCGCAACCACGGCCTCCTCACCGTGGGCAAGGACCCGCAGCAGGCGTTCCTCAGGATGTACTATCTTGACAAGGCCTGCGAGATCCAGCTCGCGGCGCAGTCCGGCGGTGCCGCGCTGGTGATCCCGCCGAAAGAGGTCTGCGAGCACACCGAGCGCCAGTTCAGCGCGCCCTACGCGCCCTCCGGCGACACGCTCGGCGATCCCGAAGGTTACAACCTCGCCTGGAGCGCGCTGCTGCGTCTGCTCGACCGCATCGATCCCTCCTACAAGGACTGAGCCCGCGCATGCTCCGCCGCCTCTGGCTGCTGCTCCTGCTGCTGGCCGCCGCACCCGCCTGGGCCGACGATCTCGCCGGACTCTACGACGCACAGGGTCAGTAC
>DATKMF010000012.1:0-20874 GCA_035542015.1 Candidatus Cybelea sp. | reverse complement strand
CGCGGATACCGCGACACTGGTCTCGAAAATGACGACGCAGCTCAACGGAAAGGTAAGCGACTTCGTTGCGGCGAGCAACGCGGCCCGCCAAGCGGATGCGCGGCGTCTTTCGCAGGAGCGTGAGCAGACCGCGCGCGGCGCCGGCGCCAATGCCGATCAGTTCGCGGTTCTCGATTTGGCCGGAGACAAGGCGACGCACGCGTTGCTCGTCGGATTGCAAGGTCCCGTACCGGATCTCACGACGGCAACCACCGGCGTGGCGGCCGCGCAGCAAGCGCAGCTGGCCAAGGAATTCGGCAAGAACACTTATGATGCGGGCCCGCTCACTGCGGTCGCCCAGACCGTTGGGGAGATCGCCAAGCCGAAGGACGCGAAGGAGCAGCTGACAACCTTCTTTGCCTTCTCGAAGGAAATCTACGGCGATCTGACCAAGGCGAAGAAAGAGGCCGAGAGCAAGGCATCGGCCACTCCGCCACCGCTCACCGGGGCAACAACCGCGACGGCGCCGGCCAATCCCTAGGCATAGGCTTCTCGATAGAAGGCGGCTAGCGGTGGAGCGAGGCATCGAATGGCCAAGAGATCGAGCAAGAAACAAGTCGGGAGGAAAGTCATGGCCCTGAACCCACAGGTGCGCAACGCGCTCAAGCGCAAATCAAACGCTATCATCGATCTGGAGATTCGTCTGCAGAGCCTGCGCACCAACACATCGGCGGATGACCCGATCAACAGTTCCTTGCAAATGCTCGCCAACGAAGAGGCCACGATTCAAAATATCCTAGACAATGATCGTGGCGCGACGATCGATGCGGTCAGTCCGGCGGATGCGATGGCGCTTCAGAATGCTGTCAAGGCTGCCGAGGATGCCATCGAGCAAACCGCCTCAGTGCAGAACGCATTAAATGCGGCGGCCGTGCTCATCGGGACCATCAAACAGTCTAAGGCGGCTTAACCTCGCCCGGCGATGAGCCCGTGGACTATCGTCGCCTGTCGGCCGCCGCATTCCGCTTGCGCTGATGCCCGCTGACCGTGGCGCCGTCCTCGGGGCGGAGTTGGAAGAAGCCGGGCAGGCCGAGGAGCGGGATCGCGGCGCTGATCAGGAAGGCCCAGTGGAAGTCGGCGGCCGAGAGCGCGTGCTCGGCGTGTGATACGAGGCCGAGCAGCATCGCGCCGAACGACACGCCGAGGCTGACGGTCAGCTGCTGCATGACGCCACCCAGGCTGGTGGCGCGGCTGAGCTGCTCCGGCGGCATGTCCGCGTAGGCCAAGGTGTTCGACGACATGAACTGGGTCGAGCGCACGAAGCCGAAAAACGTGATGTAGAGCGCGATCGCCCAGCGCGGCGTCTCGGCGTCGATCAACGCAAAGCCGCCGACCACGAATGCCGCCGCGATGGCGCTGCCGATCAGCACCCGGTCGAAGCCGAAGCGGCGCAGCAGCGGGGTCGAAACCGGACGGATCGCCAGCGCGCCGATCGCGGTGAAGAAGGTCAAGGAGCCCGATTGAATCGGCGTCATGCCGAAGCCGACCTGCAGCATCGCGGGGAGCAGGAAGGGCACGCCGTTCATGCCGATGCGGCAGAGCCCGCCGAACACCGTGCCGATGCGAAACGAGCGGAAGCGGTAGAGCGTCAGATCGACCGCGGGATGCCGCGCGCGACGGGCATGCAACACGAAGCCGAAAAGCAGCGCAGCCGAAGCCACGGCAAGCGCGAGCAGCAGGGACACGGGAAGGAACGGCCGGCTCAGATTCTCGATACCGAGCTGCAGCAGTGCCAAGTCGGCGCCGACCAGGAAAAAGCCGGGGAAGTCGAACCCGACCCGCTGCTCGGCGCGGAATGGATCGACGTAGCGGAGTGCCAGCACGATGCCGATCAGGCCGAACGGGATGTTGATGTAGAAGATCCAGCGCCAGGAGATGTAGGTGGTGAGCAGCCCGCCCAAGAGCGGCCCGATCACCGGGCCCATCAGCGCCGGGAAGCTCACATAGATCATCGCGGTGACGAGCTGGCTTCTCGGGAAGCTCTTCAGCAGGATGAGGCGCCCCACCGGAGTCATCATGGCGCCGCCCAGGCCCTGCAACGCGCGGGTGGCGACCAGCATGCCGAAGCTCTCGGCCATGCCGCAGAGCACCGAGCTCAGGGTGAAGATGAAGACCGCGAGCGCGAAGATCCGCTTGGCGCCGTAGCGGTCGGCAAACCAGCCGCTGACCGGAATGAAGACCGCGAGCGTCAGCACATAGGCCGTGATGGCGAGGTTCATCCGCAGCACGGTCGTGCCGAGATCGCGCGCCATCTGCGGGATGGCGGTGGTGACGATGGTCGAATCGATCTGCTCCAACAGGAATCCCGACGCGACCACGATCGGGATGATCAGCCGCAGCTTGGGATCGCGCTGGGTGGCGAACAGGGCTTCGGCATCCGGGTGACGGGTGTCTTGCGGGGCGGGCATGTTCCGGTCGGAGACCATATCCCACCCGCCCCCGAACCGGATGCGGTTTTCGCTCATACCCGCCATGCCCGCCCGTGCGGCGAGGCGCAGGAAGTCTTGGCCGTCGGCGATGCGGCAGGCTAGCATCATCGACGATGATCCCGACCATCGACATCGCGCCGCTGTTCGGCGGCTCTGGCCCGACACGCGCTGTTGCAGACGCGGCCGTCCTGAACGCCGCGCACGAGATCGGCTTCATGGCGATCTCGGGACTCCCCGGTGACGTTCTGTCCGCCGACCGGCGGCGTGCGATGCTCGCGATCTTCGCATTGCCGGAATCAAAGAAGCGCGAAATGAGCCGCCGCAGCTTCGTTCCGGGCAATCCCAATGTCTATCGCGGCTGGTTCCCACTGCAGGAAGGGCATCCGACCTACAAGGAAGGCATCGATCTCGGACCCGATCTGGTGCGCGTCGTCGCGCATGATGCGGAGGATCCGCTGACCGAGCCGACGCCGTTGCCCACCGAGGAGGACCTGCCGGGCTGGCGCCGGACCGCGGCCGAATACTATCGCGCCATGGAATCGGTCGGCGCCGTGCTGATGCGGTCGCTGGCGCGCGGGCTCGGCCTCGCGGAGACCCGCTTCGACGCGGCCTTCGCCGACGGCATCTCGTCGCTGCGCCTCATCCGCTACCCGCCGCGCGATCCCAGGACGCTCGATCCGGCCTTTCGGGTCGGCGACGGATGCATGCTGGGCGCGCCGCATGTCGATTCCGGCTTCGTCACCCTGCTGGCGCAGGACGGCGTCGCCGGGCTCGAGGTCGAGGACCGGACCGGCCGATGGATCGGCGTGCCGCCCCAGGAGGGCACGCTGGTCGTCAATTTCGGCAAGCTCCTGGAGCGCTGGACCGGCGGGCGCGTGAAGGCGACGCGGCATAGAGTTATCGGGTCAGGTGCCGAGCGCTTCTCGGTGCCGTTCTTCTACGAGCCCGCGGTCGACACGGTCATTGCGCCGCTGGGACTGGGTGACGATTTCGCGCCGGTCACCTACGGCGATCATCTCTGGGAGGCGACGACCAAGTTCATCGAGCAGAAGGGCATCGCGCACCTGCGCCGGCCGCGCGGGATCCGATTTGACCAAGCCGGCCCGGCTGCCGAAGGGTCCGACCTCTATTCGACGGCGAGCCGGCGCTTCAGCCAGAGGCCGACCGCGCGATAGCGGCGCTCGAACAGGAAATAGCAGCCGAAGGCAGTGCAATGCGCGGCGAGGATCGCGAGCAGCGCGGCACCTTGCGCGTCCGAAACCTTCTCGCTGAAGAAGACCAAGACCGTATTGTGCACCAGATAGAGCGAATAGCTGTATCCGGCGAGCAGCGCGGCGATCCGCCCCGCGGCCAGCGTGCGGGCCCACAGGCGATCGGGCAGCGCCTCGGCCATCAGGAAGCCGCCGAACAGCAACACGCCGATCAGGAAGCTCTGCTGGAACTCATAGGGATCGAGGCCGACCTTCATCAGGCGCCCGCCAAGGCAGAGCCCGCCGAACAGCAGCAGGACCGCGCCGAGGGTCGCTTTCCGCTCGAGCTGGGCGGCGCCCGTCGACCAGAAATAGGCGGTCACGGCGCCCATAATCCAGATGAGGCTCAGGCAGCCGGCACCGCCGGCAAAGGCGTTCCACAGAAAGATCGGCAACGCGATCGCCAGCAGCAGCGCGATCACCGGCGGCGACACCCGCTCGCGGCGCAGGAACGCGAAGGCGAAGGAAGCGAAGACGACATAGGTCCAGAACTCGATCGGGATGGTCCAGAACGATTCCGCCGTCTTATAGGTGCGAGGATAGAGATCGGCGACCGGCGCCAGATGGGTGGCCGCCTGCAGCACCGGATAGTCGTTCAACAGGAAGAGATTGCCGAAGAAGGCGATCGGCCCGCTGTTGACGCCGACCTGCCCGCGGCCGCCCAGGCCGAGTGCCAGGTCGAGCAGCGCGACGCAGCAGAGGATCGGCACGAAGGGCACGAAGATCCGCGCGCAGCGGTCGATCATGAAGGGTAGGAATTGCGGCCCCGGCCGCTCCCAGCGCTTCACCGCCGCGAGCGTGATCAGGAACCCGGACAGCAGGAAAAAGACGGTGACGCCGAGGCCACCGAACGGAAATCCCCGATCGAAGCCGAAGAAATACGCCGCGTGGCCGACCAGTACCAGATTGGTGGCGATGACGCGCGCAAGATCGAGATAGGCCGCGCCGCTGCGACTGATCGCCCCGGCCTCGCGCAGACTCTGCTTCTCGGCGCATGCCTCCAGCTCCGCTGCGCTGGGCTCGTGCGTGACGGGCCGTGCCGCGATGGGCGGCGTGAGGGCGATACCGGTGGTTTCGGCAACCCCTGGGGTGACGCTCATCTCGGTCATAGCCGACGCAATTCACGATGGCGCGGCCCGGTTCCCGCGCGCATCGTCTTCGCTTGGG
The DNA here is from genome assembly GCA_035542015.1 of Candidatus Cybelea sp. Taxonomy (GTDB): domain Bacteria; phylum Pseudomonadota; class Alphaproteobacteria; order Dongiales; family Dongiaceae; genus Dongia. The sequence goes on along the minus strand of DATKMF010000012.1, from coordinate 15,989 downwards.
CATAGCGCGGCCCACTGTGGCGCGCGGAACGCAACGGGCTGATGAAGCGAGCAGCGCTGCACGGATAGACTTCCGTTCCGCTCAGATCGTCAGAACGACGACCTCGCATATCGGGATATGCCACGCCTGGCGGCTGGAGCGGCTGACGTGGCGGGTCGGCGCGGGCGCAGCCCACGGCGCATGGTGCGTCAGTCCTGGTCGCATTGCACCGCCTTGCTCTACGGGAGCTCTTGCCTGCGACTTACGGAACATCGCCGCGGGGCGGCGGACGAGCCGTCAGGAGGCCTGGTGCGACCATTCCCCGCACCGGGGCCTGCGCGGAATGGAATGGGCGCTTTCGGCGGGTGAGACGCATCACACGCCGATGTATCGGTGTGTTCACACCCCATGACTTGGAGCCCTTGGATTGCTATCTTTCCAGTGAGAGGCCGTCGATGCAGTGGACCCCCAAGAACATCCTCAAGCTGTCCGAGTACTGGCACCGGCTCGCCGGCGGCGAAACGCCGGAGCGGGCCCAGTTCCGCGTCGAGGAAGTGCAGCCGCTGCTGCCCTATCTGATGCTCTGCGATTTCGAACCGGCGCCGTTTCGCGTACGCTACCGCCTGAGCGGCACGCGGGTGGATGAGATGACGGGCATGAATCTTGCCGGACGCTATCTCGACGAGTTCGCCGACGGCGCCTATGCGACGGCCGTCAAGGAGATGCTCGGCTTCTATGAGACGGCGAGCCGCACCGGCCGGCCGCATGTCTGGAACTATGCCTGGGTCGGCGATAATCCGAACCAGAAGATGATCTGGGCCGGCATCTTCCCGCTCAAGGTGAACGGTGTCATCGCCCAGTGCATCTCGATCGAGGACTACAGCGCATTGAGCAAGCTCGAAGACCGTCGCGTCCAACCGCTCGATCCCAAGACCCGCCGCGATTGGTCGCGGCTGCACCGCGCGTGAGGCTTGCGAGTGACGGCCCCCGCACAAACCAAGGTTGGAACGGGTAGAGTCGGATCCGGCAAAGTCGCGACGAAATTGCCGAGAATGCGCGGGGTTGGAAACGCGCCGGCAGCACGCTATGCATCGCCTCATGGAAACATGCGATGCCGAGTCAGGAACGGCGATGCCTGACAGGAAGGAAGTAGAGCGCTTGATGCGCATCGCCGAAAGCCATGCGCGGGCGGCGCTCGCCAAGCCGCCGGCGCAGCGCGAATCCCATCTCGCCTTCTGCCGCCTCAATTGGAAGCGCTATGCCGCGGGCCAGAACAAGAGCCCTGCCGCCTGCGAGCGCTTCGCCGATGCGCTCGCCCGCGCGACCCGCGACCTGATGGCACTGCTGGAAGCCAATGGCGGCGCCAGCCTCGCCGCAGCGGCAAGCCAGGCGACATCTCCAGGCTCCGCGAGCGGCGGCGATGCGGTTGACGCGGAGAGCGACGCGGTCTGGGCGGCGCACGACCTCGGCTACGACGTCGCGGCGCTGCGCGCGGCCGCCGAGGCGAAGGCCGACAGCGTGGTCGCCGCGGAGGCGCAAGAGGAGACCGCGCGCGAGATCGAGGCGATCGCGGCGGAGCAGCCGGCTACAACCGGAACCGAACCGCCGCCGCCGGCACCGCCGGAGACTCAGATCGCCGAGGAGGAGGAGGACCGGCTGACGGCGCGCTACAGCTTCGGCAAACCGCCCGTCGAGGCCGCCAAAGTGGTGCCGATCCGCGCCGACGAGGATCTGCAGCGCAAGGTGCAGGCCGTCATGCGGGCGCATCAGCAGGCGATGATGAAGATGGACGAGGATGACGAGCGCTAGCGACGCCGCAGCTTGACTTCATCAGACGCGCGAACCTTGGCGCGCCAGGCACCTCAATAGTCCCGCTCACGGCGCCGGCCGTCTTCTGCCGAGAGGTAGTTCGCGTCGATCCCCATCGCCGTCAAATAGGCGGAGGTGACGGCGCGACCGCGCTCCAGCGCGGCATCGGCGAGCAGGTTGCAATACCAGTGACCGACGCGGATCGCCGAACGGCGTGCCGAGCGCAGCGTCAGGAAGACAACGGGCTTCAGCGCAATCAGGGACATGATCGACATTGGCGTTTCTCCCTCGAATATTGTTAACTGCTTGATGCAGGGGCACCTTCACACCCGGTCCGTGAGGCGCATGTGAATCGCTGCGTGAAAGTCGCGGAAAAGGCCGGAAATCGCGGTAATTCGCCATGACCACACCGCGACTCGAGCTGCTCGGGGGCTTCCGTCTCTCGGCCGGCGGGCGTGCCGTGGAGATCTCGGCCAAGAAGAACCGGGCGCTGCTCGGCATCCTTGCCTTGTCGCCGGGGATGGAGGCGACGCGCGAGCGTCTGACCGGCCTGCTATGGGATGATCGCGGCGAGGAGCAGGCGCGCGGCAGCCTGCGCCAGGCGATTGCGGCGCTGCGCAAGGACTTCGCCACGCTCGATGCGGAGGCACTGCTGCTGCCGGCCGAGCGGGTGGCACTCGATCCCGAACACATCAGCATCGACGCGCTCGAATTTCTGTCCGCTTCGGCAGGTGCCGATCCCGCCGAGCACCGCGCCGTGGCGGCGCTCTATCGTGGCCCGTTCCTCGATGGGCTCGGCGGAATCGGCGATGCGTTTGATGACTGGCTGCGCGAGGCGCGCGCAGATCTTGCCGGCCGGGCGATGAAGATCCTCTCCGCACTCGCCGCGTCGTCAAGCGGCGCAGAACGCGTGGCCATGGCCGAGCGCCTCGTGGGGCTCGACCCTTTGCGCGAGGCTTCGCATCTCGCTCTGATGGAAGCTCGTGTCGCCGCGGGCGACAGGGCGCTTGCCCTGAAGCAATACGAGACCTGTGCCCTTCTGCTGAAGCGCGAGCTCGGAGTCGAGCCCGGCGTCGCGCTGCAGACGCTGCGTCGGTCGCTGGACACCGCGACCCGGGACAGCGTGGCAGCCGTGGGTGTTGCGGCCATGGACCGAAAGCCGACCATCGCGATCCTGCCGTTCGACAACATGAGCGGCGACCCGTCGCAGCAATATTTCAGCGATGGCATCACCCAGGACATCATCGACCGGCTGTCGCGCTACCGCATCTTCTCGGTGATCGGCCGGCAATCGGCCTTCGCCTTCCGCGACCAGGGTGCCGATGCGCAAGATGCGGGGGCAAAGCTCTCCGCCGACTACGTGGTGACCGGCAACCTTCGCAAGTCCGCCAGCCGCATCCGGATCGCGGCGCGGCTCGCCGATGCAGGCAGCGGCGTCGCGCTGTGGGCCGAGCAGTACGACCGGCCACTGCAGGACATCTTCGACCTGCAGGACGAGGTCACCAGCCTGATCGCCAGCACGCTGGCAAGCCGGGTTGGCCTGGAGCTCGCCGCCCGCGTGCCCAGCAGGGCCCGGATCGGTCTCTCCAGTTATGAGCACGTTCTGCAGGGACTATGGCATTTCGCCAAGCTGACCGAGACTTCGGTTGCCGAGGCCGCCATGTGCTTCGACCGCGCGATCGCCGCCAATCCGATGAACGCGGAGGCGCACCGTTGGCGTGGCGCCTGTCATATCAATGAATGGTTCCTCCGCTTCTCGCGCCCCGACCTGCTGATCGCCCTCGCCATGGCCGCGCATGGCGTCGAGCTCGATCCCGCGAGCGCCCGCTGCCATACCGGACACGCCCTCGCCCGGCTCTGGGTCGAGGGAGTCGAGGCGGCTCGGCCTTCCTATGAAAAAGCCGTGGCGCTCAACCCGGGCGATCCCGACGTGCTGATCGAGCTCGGACTGTTCAAGACCTATGCCGGCGAGCTCGACGTCGCGCATCGGTTCTTCGCCGAGAGCTTTCGCCTGAATCCGTTCCCGCCGCTATGGTCTCCCGAGTTCCGTGCCGTGGCCTATTTCGTAGAGGGTCGTTACCAGGAGGCCTGGCCCGCATTCAGAGCGATCCCCGACGTGTGTGCCTGGGATGCGATGTATGGCCTCGCCTGCCTCGGTCATCTCGGCAACCGCGAGGAAGCCCTCGCCTGGCGCCAGCGCATCGAGGCGGCGGGCTGGAAATGCGACCTCATCGCGGCCGTGGAGAACGAACCCTACCGCGATCCCGAGCCCCGCGCCCGATTGATCGAGGGCCTGCGCAAGGCGATGGCCTTTTGAGGCTGCCGCAGCCGGTGAGCTATCGCTTCGTCTTCTTCGCCTTGGCCGGCTTCCGCTTCGGCTTCGCGCCCCAATAATCGAACACGCGCTTTTGCTCGCGCCTGACGAAAGCGAGCGCTTTGGCGCCGGTCCAGAGCCCGTCATACCCCATCGCCTGGACCTTGCCGACCCACCAGCCCTGGCCCGGCAGGCGGTCGGACTCGCGCACCACGAGAACAGCGAGCTCGGGCTCGCCGGCGGCGACCGCCTCCGTGTCGACGGCGTCGAGCGTGCGGCAGAGTGCCCGCATCTTCGGCCGGGTGAAGCGATGGCCGAGCGCGTCCAGCAGGCCCGCATAGCTCACCGCCCTGCCCGCCTTCGCCGCCGCGATCAACAGCGCGCGCACCGCGGCGACGTCCGAGATGGGAGTCTCGGGCGGGTCGGCAAAGTCCGGCCGGTTGCGGTGTGATTTCTCCGAACGGGTCGGCATGATCCACCGTTGTAAGCTTTCCGACCAAGCCTACACGGAAATGAACGGACCGGCGCAACACGCTGACCACGGAAAGCCGCGCCTGGTACGGCATTCGTGTGGGAATTGCCACGGAAATAGGCTAATCTCCAACAGGGGACGGAGAGGAGGACCATATGGCCAATGATCCGAAGTCCAAGCTCTCATCGAACGACAAGTCGAAATCCCACCGGCCGATCCTCAGCGAAAAGGAGCTGGAGAAGGTCGCCGGCGGCACCACGTCGTCCGGCAAGGTCAGCTTGAGCAGCATTGTCGTCACCAAACCGGTCGACAAGACGACGCCTTAGCGAAAGGCGCTCCGCATGACCGAAACGAGCAAGCCGACGGAAGCCAAGCGCCGCACGTCGCCCGAGAAACCCAAGACGGCAAAGGGCGAGATCACGCTGGAAGAGAAGGAGCTCGATGCCGCGACCGGCGGCACCTCACTCATGAACGCGTGCGCCACCGGGAAGCATATCGACAAGGCATCGATCACAGGCTGATTCACGTCGCCCGGCGCAAGTTCTCCTCGGCTGCGGCGAGGAAGCGGTCGAGATCGCCATTCATGGTGCGGTGATTGAGGATGGCGGCGCGGATCGTGAGCCGGCCGTCGATCCGCGTGGTCGAGGGTGCTGCGATCCCGTCGACCTGCAGGCCGGCGACCAGATCGGCGATGGTGCGGTCGTCTTCATCGCTGGCTCCGCGGCGCTTGAGGCCGAAGCAGACGACGTTCAGCGTCACCGGTGCCGCGAGCGCGAACTGCTCCGATGCTTCGATCCGCCCCGCAAGATGGCGCGCATTCTCGCAGTTCTTGGTGATCATGCGTCCCAGGCGGTCCAGGCCATAGTGCTTCAAGGTCATCCAGACCTTGAGGGCGCGAAAGCCGCGGGAGAGATCGATGCCGAGATCCGAGGGCCAGGGGTCGCCGCCGGCGAGAGCGAGGCCGTGCGCGAGGTAGTCCGGCTGCTCGGCGAAGGCGGCGCGATGCGCGGCCGCGTCGCGGATCAGCACGCAGCCGGCGTCGTAGGGTACCGAGAGCCATTTGTGAAAGTCGAAGGCGAGTGAATCCGCGCGTTCGATACCGCGGACGAGATCGCGCCACGGGGCATCGGCCAGGACGGCCCAGGCGCCGAAGGCACCGTCGACATGGAGCCAGGCACGGTTGGCCGCGGCGACATCGGCGAGCGCGGCAAGATCGTCGCAGGCGCCGGTGTTGACCGTTCCGACGGTAGCGATGACGAGGAAGGGCTCGCGCCCGGCCGCGCGGTCGGCGACGATGGCGGCGGCGAGTTTCTCGGCTGAGAGCGTGAAATCGGGTTCGGTGGGGATGACTTGGAGCTGCGATGCGCCGAAGCCCAGCAGCTTGAACGCTTTCTTCAACGCGACGTGCCCCTGCGACGAGCAGTAGCCCACCAGGCGCGATGCGTCCTCGCGGGCGCCGAGGGTGCGGGTCCGAGCCGCGGCGATGGCGATCACGCTGGCCATCGACGTGCCGACGGTCATGACACCGCTGGTGCCTGCCGGCAGCCCGAACAACGCGCGGCACCATTCGATCACCTGGCGTTCGACATAGATGGCGCCGTGGTCGCGACCGCCGCAATTGGCATTGAGGGTCGCCGCCATCATCTCAGCGACCATCCCGACCGGGGTCCCCGCCCCATGCACCCAGCCGAAGAAACGCGGATGCAGATTGCCGGTCGCGTAGGGCACGATTGCGCTGCGGCAGTCGTCGAGAATGCGATCGAGCGGCGTGCCGTTGCGCGGGAGAGGGGCTGAGAACACGGCTTTCACGGAATCAGGCACCGGTCGCCAGACCGGCCCTTCGGCGACGGTGCTGAGATGATCGAGGCAAAGGTCCAGCGCCGCATGCGCCTCGGCCCGGAAGGCGGACCAGTCAGGGGGATCGAGCGATTCACTTGGCATGGGACATCGTCCTCGAGCGGTGACGGGCGAAGGACGATATCAGTTGCTGCGAGAGCTTTCGCGGGTGGTCGGCTCGGCCGGCACGCAAAAGCGGCGCGCTTGGACGCCGCGCCCTAGCCGGGCGCCGCGCGGCCCATGGCGCGGCGCTGCTGCACCGTGCTGCGCTCGGTGGAGAAGCGGTGCAGCGATTCCAGGTTGGAATAGGTCGTGCGCATCGTCTCGAGAAGATCCTGCGCCAAACGCGCGCTGGGATGCCAAGTCGGCAAGGAGAGGACCACCACGAGCTGCCTCTCCAGGCGCTTCCGCGCCTCGCGCAGTCGGCGCGCTTGCAGCTCGACGCGCGATCGCTCGCGCTGCACGGCCAAGGAATCCACGAACTGGAAGACGGTGGCTGCCGTGGCGGGTCACTCGGTGTATCGATCGCGCGGCAGCCTCGCCGGACCGGTCGGTTTGATGATGAAGTCGCACGCCGCGCCGTGTTGCGCCGCGAGAGTGCGGCGCAGCCCGTCCGCTGTGAGGACGTAGACCCCGAGCGTTTGGTCCTTCGGCTCGAAGGCCGGCGCGATCAACCCGGCGTGCAGCATCGCGGCAATGATCTCCACCGAGGGCGCCTTCGGGAGATCAAGTTGCTTGAGGCCGAGCTTTCCCAGCACGCCGGGCAAGCTTTCGACCCCGGGGCCGCGTGTGCTGAAGGCACCTAGTCGGTAGCCGCCGCGATCCCACAGGATCGCCACGCCGCGGCGCGACATCAAACCAAGGAGCGCCGCCACCTCATCCGAGACGCTGCGTCCGTCCATGAGCCGCCCGTTCACACCCAACCGTCGGCTTGCGATACACCCAATAAAGCAATTCAGCCCCTAACCGGCGCGGAAATCAAGCGATGGAAAGAGAATGGCTTGCCAGGCGGGATTCCCCTGGAACCGTGGCATTTCTCATGCCGGCTCCAGCACGTGGACCGCGCGGGCGGCAATCATGTCTCTCGCCCTCTCGCCGAACGCAACCATGTGGGGTGCCACCGCATGGGCCTTCAAGGCGGGCAGGCTCTGCCAGCGCTCGATGACAAGATAGGTCTCCGGGCCGAAGGCCGGATCGGCGCCGTCGATATCGACCGCGACATTGTATTCGATGCAGCCTTGCTCCGCCCGGACGGTCGGGATCACTTCTTTGAAGACTTCGAGCAGGTGGGCGCGCATTCCGGGCTTCGCCGTGATGATGGCGACGACATGGATCATGGGAGGGACCTTCACGGACAATTGTGCGAGACCATTGACGCTATACGGCTGCACGCGCTGGCGGAATCGGATTTTGCGGCGCGCAGGCTCCGAATCTTGCACTGTCGACTCCGCGGGTGAATGCCGCTACACCTCTAGCAACTCGGAACGACAGCAGGTTGGACCATCTTGAGCGACCCAACGAGCGCGGCGGAGCTCCGCCTTTGGACCACCGACGACAACGGCGCGCGGGTGTTGCGCGGCCTCACCGCGGAGGAGACCGCGTGGTACCAGGAACATGCCGAGAAGGAGTTGGCCCAGCGGCTCGGCGTCTCCAAACCCTGGACCACACCGGAAGCCTATGAGGAGGACCGCGCGGTCTGGCGCGAGCTCAACCGGCGCCACGAGCTGGCGCGGGCGCAGGTGATCCATGTCGAGGACACCAAGCGCATCGCCGAGGAAGAGGCGAAGACCAAGCGCTGGACACGCCGGCGCTGAACCCGTCGCGCGACGCAGCGACGATTTTTGTCGCGCGGCCTCTTGCAATCTCCCGGTGGAAAGTCCATATCACTGCCGTCGATAGACGGCCGGATGATCTTGGGCCGAGCGCCGAAGGGACTTCTTGCAGAAGATGCTTCGCGCCACGCTGATTTCCCTCCCCCCGAAGATGCAACTTCGACGTTCCGCGCAAGGCTCCGCGTGAGCTTGGCGCGGAAGCACCACAACTACGACTGAGAAAGGGATTCCCACATGACCACGGGAACCGTGAAATGGTTCAACACCCAGAAGGGCTTCGGCTTCATCGCGCCGAGTGACGGCAGCAAGGATGCCTTCGTGCACATCAGCGCCGTCGAGCGCTCGGGCATCGGCAGCCTGCGCGAGGGCCAGAAGGTCGGCTTCGACCTGGTGGCCGATCGCCGCACCGGCAAGATGGCGGCCGAGAACCTGAAGAACCTGGACTGAGCACGGCGCCGCGGCGCCGATCGGGTCGACCACGGATGTACTGGCGACCCGGTTAGCTGCCGCGGCATAGCTCGTCCAGCGGGGCCCCGCCCCTCCCTCGGCGCATGCCGGGGGAGCTGCGGGGCTTTTCGTTTCGGCCGCACGCGTTCCGGCAACGACTGGTGCCGCGCGAAGACGCCGAGCACTTCACCACAGGGGACAATCCGCCTTTCAAGGACCTCGACACGGTGCTCGGGCAGAAGCTGGTGCCGGAATTGCCCGTGAAGCTCATCGTCCGTGTCACCAAGATGCTCATGTCGTCGACGCCCGGTCCGCTCGGCGCCATCAAGGTGGAGCTCGTCCATGAGGCTCCCGCGCATGTGGACCTGGAGCGACCGCAGCCGCAGGCGTGACCCGCAAGAACCCGTCGCTCCCGGCCGGCAGACTCACCCTGCCAGCGCCGCCTTGAGGCGCGAGGGGTGGAGCTCGCCCGCCTGCTCCAGCCGAGGTTGTGCGATCAGGGTCAGGTGCGAGTTGATGCATTTCAGATCGCGCAGCATGTCGAGATGGAGACCGGAGGTGCCGACGCTCTCGGTCCGGCCTTCGCGCAGCCGTTTGAGATGGTTCGCGGCGGCGACCCGCTCCAGCTCGCGGAACATCTGCTTCTCGGCGAACAGGCGCCGGGCCAGCGCGAGATCGCCGGTCAGGAACACGTTCATGGCGAGATCGACATTGGCATTCAGGCGGCGGTGGATCTCCTCGATCTCGGCAGCCCCCTCCGGCGAGAAGCGCAGATGGTACTTGATCTTCTTCGCCGTGAGCTCCATCAGGCTGCGATCGACGATGTCCGCCGCATGCTCGAGGCTGGTGATGAAGCCGACCAGGTCGGTGATGCGTTTCTGCCCGGCCTCGTCGATCGCGTCGCGGCTGATCCGGGTGAGATAGAGCTTGATCGCCTCGTTCAGGCGATCGATCTGGGTATCGAGCTCTGAGACCGTGCCGGCAAGCCCGCGATCGCCGGTGAGCAAAGCCTGCAGCGACGTATCCAGCATGCGGGCGAGGATGTCGCCCATGCGCAAGGCCTCGCGGCCGGCATTGGCGAGACCGACGGAGAAATCCCGCCCGTCATAGCGGTTGAGATAGAGCGGCTTTGAGGGATCCACCGGCTGCGACGGCTCGGGAAAGAGCTTCGCCGTCAATCCGGCGACCGGGCCCACGAAGCCGATGAAGAGAACGGCGAGCCCGAGATTGAAGGCGAGGTGGAAGTTCAGCACCTGACGCCAGCCCTCGGCCTGGATTGCGGCCAGCCAGGGCATGACGCTCGGCAGCAACGGCAGGGCCAAGGCGACGCCCGCGATGCGGAACAGCAGGTTGCCGGCGGGGACGCGGCGTGCCTCCGGCGGCGCGCCCAGGGTCGCGACGACCGGCATGATGCCGCTGCCGAGATTGGCGCCGAGCACCAGGGCATAGGCGAGATCGACCGGCACGATGCCGTGCGTCACCAGGGAGACGGTGAGCAGGATGACGGCGAGGCTGGAAGACGAGAGCGCGGTCAGCGCCGCGCCGATCAGCATGCCGATCACGGGCGCGTTCGAGATCAGCGCGACGACGGCGGGCGAGAGCGGCGCGTTGCGCAGCGGCGCCGCGGCGATCGCGATCAGGGTCAGGCCGAGCAAGGCGATGCCGAGGCCGACCATGGCGCGGCCGAGGTCGCGCAGCCGCGGCTCGGCGCAAGTGGTGAACATGAGGTAGCCGGCGAAGACCAGCAGCGGCGAGACCCAGTCGGCGCGGAAGCCGTAGGCCTGGGCGACCAGCGCCGTGCCCACATCGGCACCCAGCATCACGGCGAGCGCTCGCCCGGCACCGAGCATGCCGCGCGCGGCGAAGGACGAGGTCAGCAGCGCCGTGGCGCTCGAGGATTGCAGCAGCAGGGTCGCCGCGAGCCCGCAGAGGAAGCCGCTGAAGCGGTTCCCGGCAACGCGCGAGAGACAGGCGTTGAGCCGGCTCCCGAAGGCCCGGAGCACGCCCGTCCGCACCATCCGCAATCCCCAGAGCAACAGGGACGCGGCACCAACCAGCTCGACGAGGACAGCCATGATGGGCCCGCCGCTCTATGCGTGGATTTGCGTATCCGAGTATGTTCCCCGATCAAACGCCGGCAAGCGCCATGGCTGCGGGATGAGGCGATCGTCACACGGGAATCGGGGAACAAGATCGTGAGCCCGAAGGCACCTGCATTCGGTGCCGCCCCAAGTGAATCGTCAATGACTTAGCGGGTGCTCCGTTGCACTGCAAACGGTCAGTGCTGCGCCCGGCGGCGGGCGACGACGAGGGCCTGGCCCGGGGGAAACTCGCGGATCTCGAGCAGCTCGAAATGCGGGCCCCACAAGACCGCGAGATGCTCGCGCGTGACGTAGGTGTTGTGGTGCAGTCCCCGCCCCTCGCCGCGCTCGGCCCAGCCTTCGCTCCGGCGCTCCGGGGGAAATTTCGCGAAATCGTGCACCAGGATGAGCGCGGCGCCGCCGGGCTTCAACACGCGCGCAAGCTCCGCGACCCAGCCCGGCTGGGCGGCGTAAGGGATGTGGGTGAAAACCGAGTTCCCCATCACCAGATCGAAGAAGCCGCTCTCGAAGCGCAGCGGCGGCTCGAGCCGGGAAAGCTCGATCCTGGCGAGACCGCCCAGCTTCTGCGCGGTCCACTCGACCGCCGCGGGATTGACGTCGACGCCGTAGAGCTCGAGCCGGAACGGCAGGAAGTGCACCAGCATGCGCCCGGTGCCGACGCCGAAGTCGAGCAAGCGCTGCATGCGCGCGACGTCGAAGCCGTTGCTGCGGAGCGCGTCGAGATGGCTCGCGATCCTCCGGTAGGCGCCGCCGAAGAAGGTGTTCGGATCGGCGGCGTTGCTGCCCTGGATCTTGAACACCACGGCGGGCGGCGGAATAAAATTGGGATCGGTCTGCAGCGGGTGCATCGCGAGGCCGAAATCGCGTTGCATCATTTCAGCCAAGAGCTGCCGGTAACGGTCCCGCTCGGCCGACGATACGAACTTTCTCTTGGTCCGGAACAGACCGAGGGGTCTCAAGGCTTTCTTCACAGCCTTCCTGCCCTGGCGCAGGACGCTGTCTTTGCGGTGCGTACCTATGGTGCTGCCCCATCCAATCTCGTGAAAATGCCGCGGCGCGGTTTCGCGCCGGAGCGGCACGGGGGCAACGCGCCCCCTTCCCCAGCCGGAGGGGCCGGACTATAGCCGCTGGGTCCGGCCGTGGAAACCCGGCGGATTGCCTCAGGAGCCGAATCGGCAGGAGCATCAGAGATGATACGCAAAGCCAGCTGCTGCTGCGGCGCCTGCGCGATCACGGTCGCGGGCGAGCCGGAGATCAACGCGATCTGCCATTGCCGCAATTGCCAGCGCCGCACCGGATCGGCCTTCGGCTGGTCGGCCTATTTCCCGAATGCTGCGATCACCGCGACGCTCGGCGCCTTCCGCACCTATTCGATCCGCGGCGAGGCCGGAACCGAGAACACGCAGGAGCGAGTCTTCTGCGGCACCTGCGGCACGACGCTGTTCTGGCGCTCGCGCGATTTCGAGGGTCTGACCGGCATCGCCGGCGGCTGCTTCACCGAGACCCCGCTGCCCGAGCCGACGATGACGGTCGGCAACGAGACGCGATGCGCCTGGGTGACACTGCCCGCGGGATGGAAGACCACGTGGTGACTCTCCGCTATGCTCCCCTGCCGCCCTCCTTCGCGCGGCGCGCTTGGGAGGGCCGGCGCGCTTCCGCGTCGTAGGCGAGGTAGCTGCGTTGGATGGCGATCTGGTCGGCGATGAACCTCGCGTCGTGCCAGACGCCCCAGATGAAGCTGGAGCCGCGGCGCGAGAGCCAGGGCAGGCCTAGAAAATAGAGGCCGGGGACTTTGGTGGAGACGCCGCGCTGGTGTTGCGGCCGACCCTTACCGTCGAGGGCGTCAACTTTGAGCCAGCCGTAGTCGAGCGCGTAGCCGGTGGCCCAGACGATCGCGGTGACGCCCTCCGCTTTCAGGTTCAGCGCGAGGATGGGATGCGTCAGGCATTCGGGATCGGGCAGGACTGCGCGCGCCTCTGGTTCCTCCGGCAGGTCGAGGCCGTTGCGGGTGACATAGGCGTCGGCCTGGTCGAGCACCGAGAGATAGTTGGCGTCGCCATGGGCAATGCTCGCGGGCAGATCCGGCTTGAAGGTGACGACGCCGTTCTTGCAAGACGCGGCCGGGCCGACCAGCAGCATGCCGCGCGCGGCGAAGCGACGGAAGTCGACGGTGCTGCCGCCATAGGCGCCGGAGACCGCGATGGTCACGTGCTCGGCGCCGGCGGGCGGGGTCGCCAGATCCCAGAGGCCGAGCACGCCGAGCCACCAGCAGTAGTCGCGGCCGCGATAGGCGCGCGGCGGCCGGTCGTGCGGACCGATCGAGAGGAAGACGCGGCGGCCGCTGCGCAGCAGCTCGTCGGCGATCTGCGCACCCGACGATCCGGCGCCCACCACGAGCACGGCGCCTTCCGGCAACTGCTGCGGATTGCGATAGGCGTTGGAATGGATCTGCAGCAGGCCGGGCGTCTCGGGGACGATGGTCGGCATGACCGGACGCTGGAACGGGCCGGTGGCGGCGATCAGATAGCGCGTCTCGAAGTTGCCCGCCGAGCTCTCGACGCGAAAGCCGGGCCGCCCTTCGCGCGCAGTGACGGCGGTGACCTCGACGCCGGTGCGGATCGGCGCCGCGAACTTCTCGGCATAGGCGACGAAGTAATCGGCGACGCGCTCCTTGCCGGCGAAGTCATCCGGGCCGATGCCGAGGGCGTCGAAGGCGAGGCCCGGAAAGCGGTCGTGCCAGGCGGGACCGTTGGCGACCAGCGAATCCCAACGCCAGGAGCGCCAGCGCTCCGCGATCCTTCCCCGCTCCAGCACCAGATGCGGCACCCCGGCCTTGCCGAGATGCTCGCTCATGGCGATGCCCGCCTGGCCGCCGCCGACCACCAGCGCTTCGATCTTCTCCTCCGGCATCTCCCCTCGCCCCCGCTCCATTCCGGCTGCTTGGCTGAACCGAGCGGCCAGACTAGTGGACCGGGATGCATGGCGCAGCAAGTCCTGCGGTCCCGGCGATGACGACAAGCGCAAGCCCGGCCATGACGACAAGTGAAAGTGCGCGGCGCTAGGTGTCGGCGCTGCCCTCGCGCCAGCCCGGTTTGCACTTGCAGCGGCGACAGATCCGCTCGCCGACCCACGCGCTGTCGAACATCGCCAGGCAGGCGAGGCAGCGGCGCCACAGACGGCGCTCCCGCGCGAGGAAGGCGGCGCCGGGCCGCGACTTGCGCATCGGGCTGCCCGGCAAGGCTCAGACCCGCTTCTTGGCCGCCCGCTTGGCGCGGGTGGGCTTAGCCTGGCTGGGCTCGGCCTGGCTGGGCTTGGCCTGGCTGGGCTTGGCCTGGCTGGGCTTGGCCTGGCTGGGCTTGGCCTGCGTGGGCGTGGGCTTGGGCTGGGCGGGCTTGGCCTGGGTTGCGGGCTTGCTTGGGGCGGGCTTCTTCTCGGCCTGACCGCGGGCCAGGGCGGCCTGCTGTTCCGCTTCGCGGGCGAGGCGCAGCGCCCGCAGCCGCGAGGTCTTCTGCGTCTGGGCGGCGAAGTTCTTCTCCCGCTCCTTCACGATCTCGGACGCCTTCGCCCGATCCCGGACGCGCGTATCCTCCGCCTGCCGGCGCGCTTCCTCGCTGCGGGCTTGCGTGGGTCGCAACATGACAGACCCTCCTCATTGCGAAATGCCCGCAGCGCCGCTCCCCCTGGCGCGGCATCGGGTATGGCGGCGCGGAAAACCGCCCCCGCCCCGCCGCCGGGGACAGGAGCGGCGCGCGTTCAGAGCAGCTTCAGATTGGCGGCCGAGGTCTTGCCGCGCTCCTGCTGCAGATCGTATTCGACCTTTTGGCCCTCGTTCAGCCCGTGCAGCCCGGCGCGCTCGACGGCGCTGACATGGACGAAGACGTCCTTGCCGCCGTCATCCGGCTGGATGAAACCGAAGCCTTTTTGGCCGTTGAACCATTTGACCTTGCCGCTGGGCATATGCGCACCTTTATCGTGGAACCATGAACACTGCCATGAAGCGGCAGCGAAACAGCGCAACAGCGTCACGGATGGAAGGCGGGCTCCCCGCAGGGTTGCGGGAGGCCACGCGTGGATGGGCTCGTCCCGAGCCGCTCGGCCCATCATGGCCGCTCGGACCGGCGAATACAAGCCCGCGGACGGGCATCCGCGCCACCCGCGGCATCGGGAACGCTTCCATGCCAAGCGTGGGAGCGCCAAGGCGTAAGCCGGCGGGCCAGGGGAATCTCGACTCCGACCGCTCTTCGCCGCGCGGGCCGGGACGGCGCAAGCGAGGTCCGTGCCTTGAGCAAACCGGCACCATGTCTCTCCCCCGCAAGATCACCGCGCCTTCTTCGCTCCGCTCGCCTTGTCCTGCACGCGGCTCATCAGCGGCAGCTGGAGCTCGCGCGGGTCGGGGCGCCTGGCGGTGGTCGACCCGGGGGCCTTCTTGCCGCTCGGCTTGGCCTTCTGCGTGACACTTGCCGGCATCTCCATGCTGGCCTGGAGTGCCGCGCCCGATTGCAGCACCGCGCGCACGGCGCGGGTGAAGCGGTTGCGGACCCGGACCGGCGTCTCGTCCCAGCCGGTCTCGTTGCCGCCGGGCCCGAGCTTGTCGGCGATGAGCGCATTCCAGAGCCCGCCCATGAACGGATCGGTCGATTTCTTCGGCATCGGTCTTCCCCGGCGATTCTTCCTGGTTGGTGCGCCCCTGGGTGGTGTTCCCTGGGGCGGTCTTCCCCTGTGGGGCGTCGGCGGGCGCAGGCCCAACTTTTACGGCTGCCGCCCTTTCGAGACCCCGTCAGGGCGGCATAAGTCTTTGCGGATTCGAGGAAAAGTCCTGATCGACAGGCGCAACGCGAAGCTCGCTTGGTATAGGTCCGGTATAAGCTGGCGACGGTTTCGGAAGGTCAGCGAAACGGGAAAATGTACCACTTTTGTTCTTTGCGGTCAACCGGCATGCGCACCCAGCGGTCCCATCCGCAGGCAACATGGCGCGCAGCATCGTGAGCGGGGACGGCCTGCCGAAGACGCCGCCCACCACCAGCAACGCGGTGAAATGCGCGGGCCTGGTCTTCGTCTCCGGGACGGCGCCCACCGATCCCGCTACGGGCCAGATCGTGGGCGCGACGTGCAGATCGCGGTCGAGGCGATCTCGGTCCACAATCCCTGGTTCTGAAGAATGGGGGCGCGCGAAATGGCACTGAACAATTCACAGATCG
>DATKMF010000011.1:0-17749 GCA_035542015.1 Candidatus Cybelea sp. | reverse complement strand
GTCACGCGATGGCGCAGGCGGTTCAAGGTCAGCACCTGATGCACCTCGGAGAGGCCCATCTCCCAGGGCACGCCGGCATATTTGATGCTGGTATGGGGCGAGGCGCCGGTGCCGCCGACATGGCCGGAGATCAGGATCACGTCGGCCTTGGCCTTGGCGACGCCGGCCGCGATGGTGCCGATGCCGGAACGCGCCACCAGCTTCACGCAGACCTTGGCCTTGGGGTTGATCTGCTTCAGGTCGTAGATCAGCTGCGCCAGGTCCTCGATCGAGTAGATGTCGTGATGCGGCGGCGGCGAGATCAGCGACACGCCGGGCGTCGCGTGACGGAGCTGCGCGATCTCCACCGTGACCTTGAAACCCGGCAGCTGGCCGCCCTCACCGGGCTTGGCACCCTGCGCGACCTTGATCTCGATCTCGCGGCAGTTGGAGAGATATTCCGCGGTGACGCCGAAGCGGCCCGAGGCGATCTGCTTGATCGCCGAGTTGGCGTTGTCGCCGTTGGGCCGCGGCTTGAAGCGCGAGGCGAACTCGCCGCCCTCGCCGGAATCCGACTTCGCCCCCATGCGGTTCATGGCGATGTTCAAGGTGCCATGGGCCTCGGGGCCGAGCGCGCCCAGCGACATGCCGGGCGTCACGAAGCGCTTGCGGAGCTCGGTGATGCTCTCGACCTCGTCGATCGGCACCTGATGGCCGGTCGGCACGAAATCGAGGAGATCGCGGATCGCGACGGGCGGCGCCTTGGCGACGCCTTCCGAATACTTCTTGAAGGTCTGGTAGGACTCGGTCGTAACCGCGGTCTGCAGCATGTGGATGAGCTCGGCCGCCCAGGCATGGGTCTCGCCGCTCTTCCTGAACTTGTAGAAGCCGCCCACCGGCAAAGCGACGAAGTCCTCCGACCAGGCGCGGGCATGCAGCGCCAGCACCCGGCGCTGGATTCCGGTCATGCCGATGCCGGAGATGCGCGAGGCCATGGTCGGGAAATATTCGGCGACGAGCGTGCGCGAGAGGCCGAGCGCCTCGAAATTGGCGCCGCCGCGATAGGAGGAGATGACGGCGATGCCCATCTTCGACATCGCCTTCAGGAGACCCTGATCGACCGCCTTGCGATACTGGTCGAGGCATTGGTCGAGGCTCATCACACCGAACAGGCCGCGGGCGCGCCGGTCCTCGATCGCGGCCTCCGCCACGTAGGCGTTGACCGTGGTGGCGCCGACGCCGATCAGCACGGCGAAATGATGCACGTCCAGGCACTCGCCCGAGCGCACGTTCAAGGAGGTGAAGGTGCGGAGCTGCTGGCGCAGCAGATGCACATGCACGGCGCCGGTCGCGAGGATGGTCGGGATCGCCGCGCGTGTCGCCGAGACCCGCTCGTCGGTCAGGATCAGATGCGTGGCGCCGCCGCGCACCGCATCCTCGGCCTGGCGGCGGATCGACTGGATCGCCTCGCGCAAGGCGTTGTCGCCGCCGTTGACGTCGAAGGTGCAGTCGATCTCGGCGGCGCTCTTGCCCATATAGGCGCTCATCGCCTGGAACTCGGCAGTCGTGAGCACTGGTGAGTCGAGCTGCAGGAGGTGGCACTGGCCTTCCTCCTGGTCCATCACGTTGCCGAGGTTGCCGAGCCGGGTCTTCAGAGACATCACCCGTTTCTCGCGCAAGCTGTCGATCGGCGGGTTGGTGACCTGGCTGAAATTCTGGCGGAAGAACTGGTGCAGGCCGCGATAGTGGTCGGAGAGCACGGCCAAGGGCGTGTCGTCGCCCATGGAGACGACGGCCTCCTTCGCCTCCTCCACCATCGGCTGGAGCACGAGCTCGAGGTCTTCCAGCGAGAGGCCGGCCGCGACCTGGCGACGGCGGAGATAATCCTTGCCGAAGATCGCCGGCTCGCCGCGGCGCTTCTTGATGAGGTCGTCGATGACCGTGATGTTCTTCACCCAGGCGCCATAGTCCTCGGCACTGGCGAGCTCGCCCATGATCTCGTCATTGCCGTAGAACTTGCCCTTGGCGAGGTCGACCGCCAGCATCTGGCCCGGACCCAGCCGGCCCTTCACCCGGATCTGGTTCTCGTTCAGCTTGATCATGCCGGCCTCGGAGCCGGCGACCAGCAGGCCGTCGTCGGTGATGGCATAGCGCAGCGGCCGCAAACCGTTGCGGTCCATCGCGGCGATCGCCCAGCCGCCGCCGAAGCCGCAGAGCGCGGCGGGCCCGTCCCAGGGCTCCATCACCGAGTTGCAATAGCTGAACATGTCGCGGATCGGCTGCGGCATGGCGGTGCGGCCGTCCCAGACGTCGGGGATCAACAGGCACTTCACCATGGGGAGCGTGCGCTCCTCGGTGGTCAGGATCTCGAACACGTTGTCGAGCGCCGCGGAATCCGAGCCCGAGGGCTGGATCACGGGCTTCAGCTCCGCCATGTGGTCGCCATAGACCGGCGAATAGAGCCGGGTCTCATGCGCCCGCATCCAGTTGACGTTGCCTTTGAGCGTGTTGATCTCGCCGTTATGCGCGATCACCCGGAACGGCTGGGCGAGGCTCCAGGTCGGGAAGGTGTTGGTGGAATAGCGCTGGTGATAGATCGCGAAATTGGATTCGAAGCGATCGTCGGTGAGGTCCGGATAGAAGGCGGTCAGCTGCTCGGCGAGGAACATGCCCTTGTAGATGACCGAGCGGCAGGAGAGCGAGCAGATGTAGAGCTCGGTGATATGTTCCTCGAGCGCCGCCTTCTCGATATGCCGGCGGATGATGTAGAGATCGGTCTCGAAACTCTCCTCGCTGACCCCGCGGTTGTTGGCGATCATGATCTGCTCGATCTCGGGCCGCGTGGCGTTGGCCTTCTCGCCGATCACGCCGATATTCACCGGCACCTGGCGCCAGCCGTAGATCGTGTAGCCGTAGTTCAGGATCTCGCGCTCGACGATGACCCGGCAGCGCTCCTGCTTGCCGAGGTCGGTGCGCGGCAGGAAGACCTGGCCGACAGCGAACTTCGCCGGGCCGATCTCCTGGCCGCCCTTGCGGATGAAGTCCTCGAAGAAGGCGTGCGGGATCTGCACATGGATGCCGGCGCCGTCGCCGGTCTTGCCGTCGGCATCGACGGCGCCGCGATGCCACACGGCTTTCAAGGCCTCGATCCCCTTCAGCACCACTTCCCGCCGCGGCTTGCCGTCCAGCGCCGCGATCAAGCCGACGCCGCAGGCGTCGTGTTCATCGGCGGGATCGTAGAGCCCCGTCGCGGCGAGATGCGCGGCGTTGCGGCGGAAGAGGTCGAGTTCGCTCGTGGTCATGGGCGTTGCCTTCGAGTCAGGATTGGTGGTCGCAGTCGAGCTTGACGGCGCTCTCCGGCACCAGCGCGCCGCCGGTGGGGGTCAGGGTTTTCTCGAAGGCGCCGACCGCTTCGGGAACGCCGTTGTCGGCCGGGGCGACGAGCTTCAGCTTCTTGCGATCGGGCTCGGTCTTGATCAGGAAGAAGGCATAGTCGATGAAAGCGATCCCCCAGGTGTCCGAGGATTGGCCCTTGGTCGCGAGCCCCTTCAGCTCGTCGGTGCGTGCCGTCGAGTTGTAGAACACCTCGGCCACCAGGCAGAGATACTGCGCCTTGTGCGCGAGCGCGTAAGGCAGCAGCGCCTCGTTCAGGTAGCGCTGCACCGCGTCCTCGCGTCCCGGATTGGCATGCAAGGTGGCGACCGCGATGGCGGCGACGATGTTGTAGGGGTCGTCCTCGCCATTGACCGCCTTCTGGAACCGGTCCGGACTGTAGTCCGACGGAAGCTTGTCCAGTCCGGACTCGATCCAGTTCCGGCGCGCGACCGCGAAAGACACCGTGGCCCGCTCGCGATCGATAGGCGGCCCCGCAGTGGCGGAGCCGGCCGCAATCAGCGTGACCGCCAATCCGGTGGCGAGCGCGAGGACGCGCGGTGCCTTCGATCGGTTTGGCAAGGCCATTGGTCACTCCGCGGCTCTCGGCGTGCCGGATTGTGACTTCAACTGGCCTTGCAGGTAAAGGTCGATGCCGGCCGCGGCGTCTCTGCCGTCGCGGATGCCCCAGACCACCAGCGAGGCGCCGCGCACGATGTCGCCGGCGGCGAACACGCCGGGGATCGCCGTCATCAGCGTGCGCCAGTCGATCTTGATCGTGCCCGCCGCGGTGACGGTGAGTTCCGGCGCTTTGAACAGCGTCGGCAGGTTCTCGGGGTCGAAGCCCAAGGCCTTCACCACCAGATCCGCCTTCACATCGAAGGCGGAGCCCTCGATCGGAGTCGGCACCTGGCGGCCGGTCGCGTCGGGCGGGCCCAGATGAATGCGCATTGCACGCACCGCGCGCACCGCGAGATCGGGCCCGTCGAGGAAGGCCTCGGGCAGCGATTGCCAGAGGAACTCCACACCTTCCTCCTCGGCATTGGCGACCTCGCGCTGCGAGCCCGGCATGTTGGCCCGGTCTCGGCGATAGAGGCATTTGACCGACTTCGCCCCCTGGCGCACGGCGGTGCGCACGCAATCCATCGCGGTGTCGCCGCCGCCGATCACCACCACGTCCTTGCCCTTGGCGTCGAGCGCGCCGGAATCGAACTCCGGCACCTTGTCGCCGAGCCCCTTGCGGTTGCTGGCGATCAGGTAGTCGAGCGCGGGGACGATGTTCTTGGCGCCCGAACCCGGTGCCTGCAGCTCGCGCGCGCGATAGACGCCGGTCGCGATCAGCAGCGCGTCGTGGCGTCGGCGGAGCTCGGCCAAGGTCGCGTCGCGGCCGACCTCGAACCCGGTCTTGAAGACCACGCCGGCCTGGCGCAGCAGCTCGGCGCGGCGCAGCACGATCGGCTTCTCCAGCTTGAAGTTGGGGATGCCGTAGATCAGAAGGCCGCCGATCCGGTCGTGCCGATCATAGACCGTGACGCGATAGCCCTTGCGGCGCAGCGCGTCTGCGGCGGCGAGGCCGGCCGGCCCCGCACCGATGATGCCGATCGATTCCGTGCGCTCGCGCGCCGGCTTCGCCGGCTTCACCCAGCCCATGTCGAAGGCGGTATCGGTGATGTATTTCTCGATGGCGCCGATGGTCACCGTGCCGTGGCCCGACTGCTCGATCACGCAATTGCCTTCGCACAGCCGGTCTTGCGGACAGATGCGGCCGCAGATCTCGGGGAAGGTGTTGGTGGAGGCCGCCATCTCATAGGCTTCCTCAAGCCGCCCCTCGGCCGTCAGCTTCAGCCAATCCGGGATGTTGTTGGAGAGCGGGCAATGCACCTGACAGAACGGCACGCCGCATTGCGAGCAGCGGCTGGCCTGGGCGGCCGCGGCCTGGGGGGCGAACTCGGCATAGATTTCGGCGAAATCCGTGCGGCGCACCAAGCTGCCGCGCTTCTCCGGCATGGACCGGGGCAGGGTCACGAATTTCAGCAGCTTCTCGGCCATGCGCACTCCCAGCTCCGAGTCCGGCCGGCGAGGTGCCGCATCCGCCGAGGCAAATTAACCGATCAAAGCCCAGCAATCGAGCGAGAATCGCGCCTTAGGGCAAAAAAGCTGACCTAGTTGACTGAGGTCTGCCGCAAAGAACGGGCGTATCCGCGCCGCTCCGGTCTGTCACCAGGACAATTAGTACCATTTCGATACTAAATGCTCCGCTGCATCGGTTGGAGTCGCGGTGTTATAAGGGCGACACACAAGAATTTGAGCCGCCGCCGTGCCGAACACCGACATCTTGATCCTGTCGATCCTGCGTGGCGTCTCCGAGATCTTCCCCATCGATCTGGCAGCCCATTTTACACTGCTGACGAGACTGTTCTGCTGGCCGGCGCTCGGCGATCTGCTCGATGCGGCCGGCGATTTCGGGCTTCTCGTTGCGCTGCTGCTCTATCTCTGGCGTGACGTGTTGCAGCTCCTGCGCAGCCTGGGACGGGCGATGCGGGGCAAGCGCGACCCCGGGGCAAGGCTGCTGTTGGGGCTCGTCCTCGGCTCGCTTCCGGCTTTCGCCATCACCTTCGTGCTGCGCGACCGGCTGGACGTCACGCTGCGCGATCCGGTCTACACCGTCGTCCTGCTGGTCGCCTTCGGCGTGGTGCTCTACGTGGCCGACCAGGCGGGGCTCACCGTTCGCCGGCTCGATCAGATGGATCCGCTCCAGGCTGCGGTCATCGGTCTGTTCCAGGGGTTGGCCGTGCTGCCGGGCATCAGCCGGATGGGGATGATCGTGACGGTGGCGCGCTCGCTCGGCTACGAGCGCGCCGAGGCGGCGCGCTTCATGCTGCTGCTCTCGATGCCGTGGATGGCAGCCTCCGGCCTCTATCGCGCCGGTCTCGGCATTGCCGCCGGCGAGGCCGTCGACCCGGACCGGCTGCTGCTGATGGCGGGGGTGAGCGCCGTCGCCGGCTTCCTTGCGATCGCCTTTCTCATGTACTGGCTGAGGCGCGGCAACTTCACCCTCTTCGCGGTCTACCGCGTGCTGCTCGGTGCCGCTTTGCTCTACGCGCTCACCAAGCTGCCCGATCTTGGATGTTAGGATCTTGGATGCTGGAGGCGGCTCACGCCACCCGGCTGTAGTAGCCTTCCGGCAGATAGCGATCGAGATAGGTGGGGAGAATGGGCTCGACCGCGGTGGGCGTGATCCCGAGCTCCTTGAAGCCGAGCGCTTGTGGCCCGACCACGTTGTCGCGCTTCAGGAGCCGCACCTGATCGACGGTCAACGGTGGGTGGATGAAGGGAATCGCCTGCAGGAGCGCCCCCTGCAGCGTCGCCAGCGGGAAGGGGAGGCTCACCAGCAAGCGCTTGCGGCCGATCTCGGAGAGCAGCAGCACCATCAGCTCGCGGAAACTGTAGATGCGCGGGCCGCCCAGCTCGAAGGTCTTCCCGGCGCAAGCCGGATCCTCGAGTGCGCGCACCACCGCCTCGGCGACATCGACCACATAAACCGGCTGGAAACGCGTCGTGCCGCCGCCGATCAGCGGCAGGGCCGGCGACACCAGCGCCATCGCGGCGAAGCGGTTGAAGAAGCCGTCCTCGGGCCCGAACACGATGCTGGGCCGGAAGATGGTGGCGTTCGGGAAGCCGCGGCGAACGGCATATTCGCCTTCGCCCTTGGTGCGGGCGTAGTTCGCATCGGCATTGTGGTCGGCGCCGATCGCCGAGAAATGAACCAGCGCCTTCACGCCGGCTGCAGTCGCCGCGGCGGCGACTCGCTCGGCGCTCTCCACGTGGACCGCGTCGAAGCGCTGCGGCCCGGCGGGGAACAGGATGCCCACCAGGTTCACCACCCGATCCGCGCCTTGGACGGCGGCTTTGACCGATGCGTCGTTGCGCACATTGGCGGCGACCGGTGTCACCTGGCCGACCTGGCCGGCGGGCTTGAGGAACAGGGCCTGGTCGGGGCGCCGCACCGCAACCCGCACCTGCCAGCCGTCGCGCGCGAGCTTGCGCACCACATAGCGGCCGATGAAGCCGGAACCGCCGAACACAGTCACCAGACCGCGCGTCATCGCCATCCTCGCCGAACGCCCCGATTTGCGGGCTAGATATGTGCCATCGTCGGCACTTTGTAAACCGCGGGACCGGCTGCATTGCGCCCGCCAGCAGCGGCTTCCGGACGCCGCTTTGGCGATTGACATCGCAGCGTTTCTCGACAGAATGCGCCGGCCGTTGCGCCGGGAAATCCGGCGCCGACAACGCACCTGTGCCCAGGTGGCGGAATTGGTAGACGCGCAGGTTTCAGGTACCTGTGGGGCAACCCGTGGAAGTTCGAGTCTTCTCCTGGGCACCATCTCGCAGATGGTTTTCGGCGGCGGCCGGTCGGGTGCGGCTGCCGCGCCCGGCGGTGGATCGGCCAATTGTGGGATTCACGTTGAAGGATTCCACGGGGGGAGATTCGCGCGGAAATTCCACGGGGGGATTTCCGGAGTGAATCCCGGAGTGAATCGATGAGCATCCATCTTTATAAGGGCGACCTGCCGGCGGGTCTCGACCTCGGCGCGTCGATCGCGATCGACACCGAGACCATGGGCCTCAATCCGGCCCGCGATCGGCTATGCCTGGTGCAGATGTCGGCGGGTGACGGTGTCAGCCACCTGGTGCAGATCCCCAAGCCGGAAATGGGGCGTCACCATGTGGCGCCGCGGCTTGCGGCGGTGCTCGAGGACCCCAACGTCCTCAAGATCTTCCATTTCGCGCGCTTCGACATCGCCACGTTGAAGACCTATCTCGGCGTCACCTGCCGGCCGGTCTATTGCACCAAGATCGCCTCCAAGATGGTCCGCAGCTACACCGATCGCCACGGGCTCAAGGACCTCTGTAAGGAACTCCTGGATGTCGAGCTTTCCAAGCAGCAACAGTCCTCGGACTGGGGCAGCCCGGAGCTCAGCGAGGACCAGCTGCGCTACGCCGCTTCCGACGTGCTCTATCTGCACCGGCTGAAGGAGAAGCTCGACCCCCTGCTGGCGCGCGAAGGGCGCACGGCGCTCGCCGCCGCCTGCTTCGAGTTCCTGCCGACTCGGTCGGAGCTTGATCTCCTCGGGTGGGAGGAGCCGGACATTTTCGCGCACTGAGCCGCCGGCGGCGCGCGAGGGGGCGTCGCTCCCTTGGTTTTGATCGGCTTTTCAGAGGGTTGGGTCTCACCGCATGGATCGGCCGGGACGGCCGTAAACGCTGAAATCCCCTTCTGCTCCCATAGGATATCTGACAAAATCGCCCCTGGGGGCGAGGCTAGGATCGAACGAATGAACAAACCGCCGAACGCCGACGACCTCGCCGCGGCGAAGCGTGTCCTCCATCAGGAAGCCGAGGCCATCGAGCGTCTGGCAGAAGGCCTGGACGGCGCGTTCCTGCGCGCGGTCGACATCCTCGCCGTCGCGACCGGGCGGGTGATCGTGACCGGCATGGGCAAGTCCGGCCATATCGCGCGCAAGATCGCGGCGACCCTGGCCTCCACCGGCACGCCGGCGCAGTTCGTCCATCCCGCCGAGGCGAGCCACGGCGATCTCGGCATGGTGACCTCGCACGACGCGATCCTGGCGCTGAGCAATTCCGGCGAGACCGCCGAGCTCTCCGACATCCTGGGCTATGCGCGGCGCTGGAACATCCCGGTGATCGGCATCACCATGAAGCCGGAGAGCGCGCTCGGCACCGCCGCCGATGTGACCCTCGCCTTGCCGAAGACTCCGGAGGCGGGTGCCATGGGCCTCGCCCCCACCACCTCGACCACCATGATGCTGGCATTGGGCGATGCGCTGGCGATCAGCCTGTTCGAGCGCAAGGGACTCTCGGCCGAGGATTTCCACGAGCTGCATCCCGGCGGCAAGCTGGGCCAGATCCTGCTCAAGGTCGCCAACCTGATGCATGCCGGCGGCGAGGTGCCGCTGATCGGCACCGAGGCCGACATGTCGCACGCGATCCTGGTGATGACCGCGAAGACCTTCGGCTGCGTCGGCGTCGTCGACGACGCCGGCGATCTCGTCGGGATCGTCACCGACGGCGATCTCAGGCGTCATATGGGGCCGGATCTGCTCGGCGCACGGGTCGGCGCGGTGATGACGCGCGGACCGCTGACCATTCGCGCCAACGCGCTGGCCGCCGAGGCGGTGCGCGTGATGAACGAGCGCTCGATCACCAGCCTCTTCGTGGTGGACGGCACCAAGCCGGCCGGGATCATCCGGCTGCACGATTGCCTCAAGGCCGGGGTGGCCTGATGGCCGACGCGCGCGATCCGCGAGACGTCCCGACGGACGAGGCGCCGCGCCCGGCGCACGGCCTCGACGACCTCGTGGCACCGCGCCGCGTCTTCAAGCGCAAGCCGAACCGCCGTCTGGTGCTCACGCTCAAGTTCGTGCTGCCGGTGATCGCGGTCGCCTCGGTCAGCTACATCGTCGTCTGGTCGCGCACCCACCAGTCGGTCATCAATCCGGTCGAGGTGGTGCAGGACGTCGGCAAGCAGAGTTCCGACGTCACGGTGAAGCGCGTCAAGTATGACGGCATCGACAACAGCAGTCGGCCCTTCACCATCACGGCGGAATCGGCGGACCAGCCGCAGGACCAGGCGCCGCCCGCGCCGTCGAACGATGACGACAACAGCGATCACGTGGCCAAGGCGACCGGCCAGGCGAAGCCGACGAAGCCCGACAAGTCGGCGCCGGGGGTCATCGCCAGCAACGTCATCAATCTGCATCAGCTGGAAGCCGACATGACGCTGGTGAACGGCGCCTGGGTCGCGGTGACCGCGGATGACGGCGTCTACGACCGTGGCAAAGGTACGGTCGACTTGACCGGCGACGTGACCCTCTTTCACGACACCGGACTCTCGTTCCAGACCGATGCCGCGACCATCGACCTCAACAATGCCGTGGCGCGCGGCGACAGCCCGATCGAAGGCGCGCATCCGCAAGGCGAGCTTGCGGCCGAGGGATTCGAGGTGCGCGACGATGGCGCGACCGTGGTCTTCACCGGCCGCGCCTATCTGAAGCTCTATCCCACGCCTGCGGCGAATCCCAAGGGCGGGGCGCAATGAGCTCGCCCGCCCGCCTCGCCGCGGTTCTTGCGCCGGCCCTGCTGGCCGCTGCGTTGCTCGGCGCCGGCACCGCGGGCGCGCAGACCGAACCGGCGCAGACCTCGTCCGGCTCCGCCGGCAGTGCGACCGATGCCGGTTTCGATTTCGGCGGCTCGCAGCCGATCGAGATCAGCGCCGACAACGGCATCGAGTGGAACCGTGATTCCAAGACCTACGTTGCCCACGGCAACGCGGTCGCGAGCCAGGGCAACACCGAGATCCACGCCGACATGCTGGTCGCCTATTACAGCGCCGGAACGAGCCAGATCGACCGTGTGCTGGCGGAAGGCTCGGTCAAGATCATGAATCCCACCCAGACGGCCTATGGCGACCGCGCCGACTACGACCACGCGCGCCGTCTGCTGGTGATGACCGGGTCCGCGCTGAAGATCGTCGATCCGAACCAGACGGTGACGGCGCGCGACGCCTTCGAATACTGGCAGGACCAGGATGCGTTGGTGGCCAAGGGCGACGTCAAGGTCGTGAAGACCGACGGCACGGCCATCGACGGCGACCGCGTCACCAGCTACTTCCACAAGAACGCCGATACCGGCAAGCGCGAGCCGTTCCAGGTCAAGGCCGAGGGCCATGTCCGAATCGACACCGGCAAGGAGACCGTCACCTGCGATCGCGCGGTCTACGATCCTGCGACCGAGATCGCGGTGCTGACCGGCAACGTGGTGATGACCCAGAACCAGAACGTGTTCAAGGGCGCCCGCGCCGAGATCGACATGAAGAAGGGCATCAGCCGCTTGATGCCGGCGCCGGGCGCCCGCGTCATCAGCACCATTCATCCGAAGCAAGGCAACAAGCCCAGCACCAATCCTGCGCCGAGTGCCGCGCCGTCTTCCTCCTCGAATGCGGGCGCCGTCGCTCTCGACACCGTGGCGCCCCAGCCGGCAGCCAACCCATGAACCGCGCTCGCGCCCTCGGTGACCATGAGCAGGAGCCGGCTTCGCTCGAGGCGAAGGACGTCGGCAGCTTCACGCTGAACGGCGCGGTCGCGGTCGATCTGGTCGAAACCAAGGCGCCGGACGGCCACGCGCTCATTCATGTCAACGGCGAGACGGTCGACCCGCGCAGCGTCGAAGGGCTGATCGGCTATCACCTCGGCAAGCAGTACCGGGGTCGCCCCGTCGTGCGCGACGTCTCGATCGGCGTCCGGCGCGGCGAGGTGGTGGGGCTGCTGGGTCCGAACGGCGCCGGCAAGACCACCTGCTTCTACGTCATCACCGGGCTGATCCGCGCCGATGCGGGCGCCATCTACCTCGATGGCGAGGAGGTGACCGATCTGCCGATGTATCAGCGCGCGCGCGGCGGCATCGGCTATCTGCCGCAGGAAGCCTCGGTCTTCCGCGGCATGTCGGTCGAGGACAATATCATGACCGTGCTCGAGGTGGTCGAGCGCGATCGGGCCAAGCGCAAGGCGCTGGTCGACCGGCTGTTGGCCGAGTTCTCGATCGAGCACTTGCGCCGCGTGCCGGCGCTGGCGCTCTCCGGCGGCGAGCGGCGACGCGTCGAGATCGCGCGCTGCGTCGCCTCCCGGCCGAACTACATCTTGCTGGATGAGCCCCTCGCCGGTATCGATCCGATCGCGGTCGGCGACATCCGCGACATCGTCACGCACCTGAAGGATCGCGGCATCGGCGTGCTGATCACGGATCACAATGTGCGCGACACGTTGGAGATTGTCGATCGCGCCTACATTCTCCACGAAGGCCACGTGCTTAAGGAAGGCACGCCGCGCGAGATCGTCCGCGACCCGCAGGTCCGTCGTGTTTACCTTGGAGAAAGATTCTCGCTGTAGTACCGTTGCCTCATGGCGGTGACGCAGAGGATCGATCTCAGGCAGGCCCAAACCCTGGTGATGACGCCGCAGCTCCAGCAGGCGATCAAGCTGCTCGAGCTGTCGAACCAGGATCTCGTCGCCTATGTCGAAGGCGAGCTGGAGCAGAATCCGCTGCTCGATCGCGGCGACGATGAGCGCGCCGACGGTCCTGGGGAAACTTCTGCCGATGGTACGGAAGATTTTGCCGGCGACAATACGGAAGGAACTGCCGAGCGCGATTCCGGCGAGCGCATGCTCGACGCCGCCGAGTACAACGCGCGCGAGGCGATGCCCGAAGAGAAGGATTCTCCGCTCGACACCGACTACGACAATCTCTATGCCAGCGCCCCCCAGGAGAGCGTCGCCGGCGGGGATCTCTACGACGGCGCCTGGCGCGGCACCGGCGGCCGCAGCGATTTCGGCGACGGCGAGTTCGGCGTCGAGCAGACAGCGCAACGCGCGCCCACCTTGCGCGACCATCTCGAGGAGCAGCTGCATCTCGACATCGCCGATCCGACCGAGCGCATCATCGGGCTGCAGATCATCGACATGCTCGATCCCGCAGGCTACGTGAGCGGCGAGCTCGGTGCGCTGGCCGAGCGGCTGAACTGTCCCTTCGCGGTCGTCGAGGCGACGCTGAAGAAGCTGCAGCAGTTCGACCCGTGCGGCGTGTTCGCCCGCGATCTTGCCGAATGCCTGGCGCTGCAGTTGAAGGAGCGCGACCGGCTCGATCCGGCGATGCAGACCATGCTCGCGAACCTCGACCTGCTCGCGCGGCACGACCGCATGCAGCTGATGAAGCTCTGCGGGGTCGATGCCGAGGATCTCGCCGACATGGTGACCGAGATCCGCGCCTTGAACCCGAAACCCGGCCTCTCCTTCGAGACGGTCGAGATCGAGACCGTGGTGCCGGACATCCTGGTCAATCGCCGGCCCGACGGAAGCTGGTCGGTCGAGCTCAACACCGACACGCTGCCCCGGCTCCTCATCAACCAGCAGTACCACGCCCTGGTTTCGGCCAAGACGCAGAACAAGGCCGAGCGCGAGTATCTGAGCGAGCGGCTCGCCGCGGCGAATTGGCTGGTGAAGACGCTGCACCAGCGCGCGACGACTATTCTGAAGGTCGCGTCGGAGATCGTGCGGCAGCAGGAGAATTTCCTGCTGCACGGCGTGCAGCATCTGAAGCCGCTGATCCGGCGCGACATCGCCGACGCGATCGGCATGCACGAAAGCACGGTCTCGCGCGTCACCACCAACAAATACATGGCGACTCCACGCGGTCTGTTCGAGCTGCGCTACTTCTTCAGCGCGGCGATTCAGGGCGCCAACGGGATGGACAGCCATTCCGCCGAAGCGGTGCGCTCCCGGATCCGGGAACTGATCGACGCGGAGCCCGCCGATGGCATCCTCTCCGATGACCGGCTGGTCTCGGTCCTGCAGGGGCAGGGCATCGACATTGCCCGCCGCACCGTCGCTAAATATCGGGAATCGTTGAGAATACCGTCGTCGGTTCAGCGTCGCCGCGAGAAGGCCTTGCGTTCCGCATGATCGTCGCCACATGCTTTTTGAAGGGGGCCCAGGCTGCACCTGGGTCGGTATTGACTTCGCCGGGCACGGTTCCTATGGTCCCGGCCGCTTTGCGGGGGCGAGGTCGGTTGCTGGGCAGGCTGCAAGGAAGGCTCCCGGTCCGCGAAGGCGGACATTCGTCCGCCAGGCTTCAGGGAGCGCGGCGCGCGAAACGGCCGTCGCGGCAGATTGAGTTGGCGCGGCAAGCGCCGTTGCCGCTTTCGGACAACCCGCACTGTCGGACAAGATGAAATCGAACCAGAGTTGGCAACCGGACGCACAGCGATGAACTTGACCGTCAATGGCAAAGGCATCGACGTCGGCGAGGCGTTGAAGACTCACGTGGCGGAGAATCTCGACAAGGTATTCGGGAAGTATTTCTCCAACCCGATCGAAGCGACCGCGACTTTCTCGCGAGAAGGCTTCCAATTCCGCACCCAGATCTCGGTGCATGTGGGCCGCGGCATCCAGATGCAGGCGGAGGCCGACGGTGGCGACGCCTATGCCGCCTTCGACACCGCGGTGGAGACCATCGCCAAGCGTTTGCGCCGCCACAAGCGCCGGCTGCGCGACCATCACCGCGCCCCGGAAGAATCCTATCTCGCGAAGGCCTTCGTGCTGGCGCCGGATCTCGGCGAAGAAGGCGAGGTCGACGGCGTGGCCTCGGTGAACGGCGAGGCGCCCGTGATCATCGCCGAGCTTGAGGCCGACATACCGACCCTGACGGTGAGCGAGGCGGTGGTGCGTCTCGACCTCGCCGGGACGCAGGCGATGCTGTTCCACAATCGGGCGCATGGGGGCTTGAACATGGTCTACCGTCGCAACGACGGAAATATCGGCTGGGTCGATCCGGCGCTGAAGCCCGGAATCGCCGCCGCACCGCGCAACGTCGCGCAGCCGGGGCGGCGTTGAGCCGCGGCCGCGTGAAGCTGCGGCGCGCGCAGGGCTGAGCACGAGGGATCGATGGAAATCGAAGATCTATTGCCGTCGCCGACGCATGTGCTGCCACGGCTCAAGGTGGGCAGCAAGAAGCAGGCCTTGCAGGAGCTGGCCAAGCGCGCGGGCGAGCTGACCGGCGTCCAGGAGCGCCGCATCTTCGACGTGTTGCTCGAGCGCGAGCGCCTCGGCACCACCGGAGTCGGCAACGGCATCGCCATCCCGCATGGCAAGCTCGCCGAGGTGAAGGCGATGTTCGGCCTCTTCGCCCGGCTCGAGCATCCGGTCGATTTCGAAGCGATCGACGAGCAGCCGGTCGATCTCATCTTCCTGCTGTTGGCGCCCGAAGGGGCCGGCGCCGACCACCTGAAGGCGCTGGCGCGCGTCTCGCGTCTGCTCCGGGACCGCAGCATCTGCGAGAAGCTGCGCGGCGCCGACCAGGCGGAAGCGATCTACGCACTCTTGACCGACCGCGCCCACAGCCACGCCGCCTAGACGCACCGATCTGCCGATTTTGCCTCGACGCTGCGATCTCTGATAGATTGCAGCTTGCGGCAAATCGGGGGTCGCGCATGCTGCAAGCTCTGTTCGCACTGGAAGGGCGCCTCGGCAGGCTGGCCTACTTCGGGTACTCCCTCCTGCTCGGTCTCGTCCTGGCCGTGCTCGCGTTCCTGCTGCTCCTGCCGGTGCACAACCCGCAAAACAACGTGAATGCGCTGATCGCGGTTTTTGCCGTCGTTGGCGTGATCGGGACATGGTGCTCGATCTCGCTCGGCGTGAAACGGCTGCACGATCTCAATCTGTCCGGCTGGCACTATGCTTGGATGGCGCTGGTGCCGGCCGCCATGGAGGCGGTCGGCAAGGTCACCAACGAGCTCGCGATCAGCGCGGTCGCGGGGCTGATTTCCCTGCTGATCGGATTGTATCTGCTGTTCTGGCCGGGGACGGACGGCCCGAACGATTTCGGCGAAGCACCCTGAGGTCGTCGGCGGCTGCGGCGCCGCGCTCCCCCTTCGGGGCTTCCGGTTCTCAGTGCAGCGTGACGGGCGCCAGGCCGTTCTCGACCGCCGCGGCGATCGCGGTGTTGCGGTCTGGCAGCAGCGCCAGTTGCTGGCCGTTGGCGGCGAAGATGGCGACCGCAGTCCCGCCGTCGACCTGGATGTCCTTCAGGTAGGCGACATCCCGGACGCCGAGGGCCAGCAGGTCTTCCATCGAAATCTTGCGAATCTGTTCAAGCGATACCATGGCTGATCCTCCTGGGAATGCCCCAGTTCACCCTTCCTCTGTTGAACTCCTGGTGATTGCCGAGCCGCAAGCGTCAACCTTTGCCCGGCGCGTTCACCGTGATCCCGGCGCCGTTCTGCGATTCGCGTGGCCGCGGCGCCCGCTTGCTGATCGGCACCGTGCGAGTCTGGGGCTCCACATGGGGCCGCTGCAGGTCGATCGAGAGCAGTCCATTATCAAGGCTGGCCCCGGTCACTTCGATCCCTTCGGCCAGCACGAAACTGCGCTGGAACTGGCGTGCGGCGATGCCGCGATGGAGATAGACCCGCTCCGAATCGTCGGCCTGCTTGCCGCGGACGACCAGCTGGTTGTCCTCGATCTGGATCTCGAGGTCCTCGATCGCGAAACCGGCCACCGCCAGGGTGATGCGGAGCGCGTTGTCCGAGACCTGCTCGATATTATAGGGCGGGTAACCTTCGGAACCGGTCTTGGAGATCCGGTCGAGCGTGCGCTCGAAATGGTCGAAGCCCAACAGAAGCGGGCTGTTGAAGAGCGAAAGCCGTGACATCTGTGCCCCTCCTTCTCGAGCGAGCCTGGTCGATCTGCGCGGCTGTCCGCTTCCGGCCCATCCGCGGCGGCCTCGCCGATCCCCCGGGATGTCCTGGGGGCCCGCGCCAAGCGCCACGGGAACATAAATGGTCGCCGGCGTTAACTTTTCAAGCGGATGCCCCTGCGCTCCGCTGTCCACGCTCCATCCCCGGCTTCTCCACAGACCTGTGCACAGGCGTCAGAGACCCGGAGAGGTGGAAAACCTTGCTGCGGTAAGGGCTTGTCGGCGTGTCCCGCATTGCGGCTGGCATTTCCGATATATTACACGTAATAGTCTGATCTTGGATACTGTATTCTCTCGGTATTCGGCCAGATTTTTCGGCAATGGGATCTCCTTAACGAGGGTGGACTCTGCGATCATCGCGTGTATTGTGGCCGCCAACGCTGCGGCAACCCAGCAGGGAGTGGGGCCGCATCATCAAGAAAATGAGACCGGACCCGAGTGATGAGAGTCGAGCTGAGCCAGGCGGAGCGCTTGCCGCGGAACCAGGGATCGCGCGATCAAAGCCTGCGTCTCCGGGCGGGGCCGCGACGGGGGTCGGGCGACGACATCAAGGTCGATTCGATCGAGCTGCCGCTCGATGCCGAGATCGGGGCCGAGCTGAAGCGCGCTCTGGACTATTGGCAAGCGAAGCGCGGCGACCGCCTTGCTCCCGCGCGCATCGATATCGAGCCGCTGGACCTGGCGCCGTTGCTGCCGCGCGTGACGCTGGTGGACGTCAGCGCCGAGCCGTTGGATTTCCGGTACCGGCTTGCCGGCACCGGCATCTTTGACATTCATGGCGCCGAACTCACCAATACGCGCGCCTGCGATCTCAAGCCGGTCCCCTATGGCGCGCTGATCCACCGCCACTATGCGGAGGCGGTCGAACGCAAGGCCCCGCTCGCGCATCGGCTGCTGCTGGAGGTGGGCGGCCTGCGGAGCAGCTATCTCCGGATCATCCTCCCGCTGTCGGATGACGGCGGTGTCATCAACCGGCTGATGACGGTCGAAAGCTATCAAGAAGACGCGCAGAGCCTGCAGGACTGCTTCGCCGAGGTCCGGACGCGCTGCGACGGCCGCGCCTGACTAG
>DATKMF010000010.1:0-2520 GCA_035542015.1 Candidatus Cybelea sp. | reverse complement strand
CCTGATGTGGTCAGGGGCGAGGGGCGCAAGCGTGATCTCCCCTATCTTGGCGCCGGCGGTCTTGATTGCTTCAAGCCTGCGTATCAGCGGGTGGGCGGGCGTGACCTCATTGTCACGATAGGCGCCGATCAGCAGCAAGTGCTCCAGATCGGACCGGGTCAATAGATCCTCGAGCAGATCGAGCGTCGCTGCGTCCAACCATTGCAAATCGTCGAGGAACAGCGCCAGCGGATGTTCGGGCCGCGCGAAGACGCCGATGAAGCGCCGCAAGACCAACTGGAACCGCCCCTGCGCCTGTTGCGGCGGAAGCTCCGGGACCGGCGGCTGCTCGCCGATGATGAGCTTCAGCTCGGGCACGAGACCGACCATAAGCTGTCCGTTCGGCCCCAAGGCTTCGCGTAAGGCGTCGCGCCACGGTGCCAGATCGGCTTCGCTCTTCGCGAGAAGACCCCGGATCAGGGTCTGAAAGGCTTGCGCGAGCGTCGAATACGGGATGTCGTGCTTGTATTGATCGAACTTCCCGGAGGCGAAGAGGCCGCGAGCCGGCACCAGCACCTTGTGCAGCTCGTTGACGATCGACGACTTGCCGACGCCGGAATATCCGGACACCAGCACCAGCTCCGGTGTGCCGCCGTCGACCACACGATCGAAGGCGGCGAGCAAGAGTTCGATCTCGCGCTCTCGCCCGTACAGTTTCTCGGGAATTAGAAGCCGGTCTGGCGTGTCGTGTTCGCCGAGCGGGAAGTCGTCGATGCTGCGCTGAGCCTCCCATTCGGCAAGACAGCGCCGGAGGTCGCGCTCGAGGCCGGCCGCGGTCTGGTAGCGCTCCTCGGCCGTCTTGGCGAGCAGCTTCATGATGATCGCCGAAACGGCGCCGGGCACCTCCTTCCGCCGCCCGGCGGGCGGCACCGGCCGCCGGGCAACATGGCAGTGCACCCACTCCATCGGATCGGCAGCCGTAAACGGCAGAGTGCCGGTGAGCATCTGGTAGAAGGTAACGCCGAGGGCGTAGAGGTCGCTGCGGGAGTCGATCGACCGGTTCATGCGCCCGGTCTGCTCCGGGGCCATATAGGCGAGCGTGCCGGCGATGGTCTCGGGCGGCTCGGGCGCCTGCCGCTCGCGGGACAGGCGCGAAGCGAGGCCGAAGCCGGTGAGCCGCACCTCTACGTTCGCGCCGTTCACCAGGATATTGGCCGGCTTGATGTCCTTGTGGACGAGGCCGCGCTGGTGGACCTTGTCCAGAGCAGAGGCGATGCTGATAGCGATGCGCAGGAACGGACCCACCTCCATGGGGGCTCCGAGCCGCCGCTCGAGCGGCTCACCGCCCGGATCCTCGAGCAGCAGCATGGTGCGACCGCCTTCCCGCCCAAGCTCCAGCGGCCGCACGGCCCATGCACGATCCAGCTCATCCTTCAATGCGTATTCGTGGGCGAGGCGATCGAGGCTCGATGGTGTCGGGCGCTCTGCGGCAGGTAGGACAACCAGCACGGAGTCATGGCTGCCGTCGGCGCCTAGGCGCCATCCTCGGCAGAAGACGCGTTCGCCGTCCTCCGACAAGACCTGAAGGCCGTCGTCTCCTTGAGTGCCGAACCGAAACGATAGCTCCAATCACCGTGCTCCGCTAGCAAGCTGGCCGTTCGCGGTCAGTCTGGTCAACCAGCCGCGGATTGTGCCATCGCCAACGTTGTATGACCATGTCGTTGGGGTACCGAGCGAATCCAGCCGGCCCGGCGGGTTTCCAAGGCCCACCGGGGCTGCCGGCTGATCACCAA
The DNA here is from genome assembly GCA_035542015.1 of Candidatus Cybelea sp. Taxonomy (GTDB): domain Bacteria; phylum Pseudomonadota; class Alphaproteobacteria; order Dongiales; family Dongiaceae; genus Dongia. The sequence continues at coordinate 748 of DATKMF010000010.1, read as the reverse complement.
AGGGTCGCCACCGTCGTCGGCGTAATGGCGGCCTCGACCGGTTTCGTAGCACAATGGAATTGTGTGGCGGCAAGTCCGAGGCCGCCGGCCTGCAATCAGCACGACGCCGGCAATGATGAGTTGCTTGCGTATCTTTGTGCCCCGATCTCAGCAACTGAACGGGCATCAGAAGGCGCCGCGCCCGTGCTTGTGAATCCTGCGACCGGACCGATGCGGCAGGTGTGGGCCGACCTGCATCGCAGCCATGCCGAACTAATGCTGGCGAACGCCGGGTGTGCAATCCTTTATCGACCTGGGCTGTTGCTGTTTTGTCAGGTACAGTACCGGAGAGTATTCGCCATCGTGAAGGATTTCCTACCTTGCCGAGAACCATGTGGGTGGCCGTCGCAATAGGTTCGCCAGTTCCGAGATTACGCGCTTGCATCTGCACTACTTCACGATTTGCGCCTTGGAACGATCGATTGTCAGAGCCACCGCCGCCATCACCAGTGCACCATAGGCGATCGGCTCGTAGGCGGGATCGAGACCGATCGTCGCGAACCCCACCCGCAACACCGTGATCGTCAGCGCACCGATAAACGTCCGCCCGAGGCCGCCTACGCCACCCGTGATCGATGTGCCGCCGATCACAACGGCAGCGATGCTCGGAAGCAGCAGGCTGTCCGCGATGGTCGGGCTTCCGCTGGAGTCGCGCGCCACCATCGCCATTCCGGCCAGCCCGGAGAACAGTCCGGCCAGGGCGAAGCCA
>DATKMF010000009.1:0-5471 GCA_035542015.1 Candidatus Cybelea sp. | reverse complement strand
GTCGTCCGCTTCGGGAAAGAACCGCGAGGTGCGGAGGATCAGGATCGGCAGGCCATGTTTGCGGTGATAGAGCTGGCAGAGATCCTCCGCCGCCGCCTTGCTGACGCCGTAGATGTTCTTCGGAACCGGACGCACCTCCTCCGTGATCCAGGCGGCAGGGGCCGCGGGCGGCGGGATCAGCGCATCGCCGAACACGCTGGTCGTGCTGGTGAAGATGAAGGCCTTGAGCTTCGCCGCCGCGGCCTCCTCCAGCAGATTGAGCGTGCCCGCGATGTTGGTGTCGACGAACGCGCGGGGCGCATGGGTCGCGACATGAGGCTTGTGCAGGGTCGCCGCATGGCAGACCGCTTCAGCACCCAGCATCGCGTCGGCGACGAATCGACGGTCGACGATCGAGCCGACTTTGGCCGTGAACCTGCCGGGCTTGAGGTCGACGCCGACCACCTCGTGCCCCAACGGCTCAAGCGTCCGCGCCAGAGCCTCGCCGAGATGCCCGGAGCTGCCGGTGACGAGAATACGCATGACGAGCACGCAAGCTTGCTGGCAAAGCCGGCACCCTAGCGGTGCGGCGCGTGATGTACCAGAGGACTTCCCCGAGAGGGCTTTCCCGGAGGGCTTTCCCAGAGGGCTTTCCCAGAGGGCCTCCCTCAGACAGCAGCGAGGATCGACTGCTCGAGATGGGCGAGGGCGGGGCTGGCGCGGCGCAGCTGCAGTGGTGTTTGGATCGTGAACTCCTTGGCGACCGCGCCGTCGCGCATGATCAGCACCCGGTCGGCGAGGGTCAGCGCCTCGCGCACATCACGGGTTGCGAGGACCGCAGTGAACCGATAATCCCCGCGCAGCCGGATCAGCAGCTGCTGTAGCTCCGACCGGGCCGGGACGCCCAGCGCGTCGAACGGCTCGTCCATCAGGAGCACCCGCGGCCGAGAGACCAGGGCACGGGCGAGCGCCACGCGCTGCTTCTGCCCGACGGAGAGAGCCGAGGGCCAATCGTCGGCCCGCTCGCGCAGCTCGACCTCGGTGAGGGCCGCCAGCGCACGGCCGCGCCAACCCTGGCCGCGGGCGATGCCGACATTGGCGATGATGCGATGCCAGGGAAGCAGGCGCGGTTCCGGGCAGAGCAGCTGCAGGTCGCGGCGCAGACCCACGACCGGCACGCCGTCGATCGCGACCTGGCCATGGTCCACCGATTCAAGGCCGGCGATCGTCCGAAGCAACGTGGTCTTGCCGCAGCCCGAGCGGCCGACCACGGCGACGAACTCGTTCGGAGCGATGTGCAGCGACAGCGCGCGCAAGACATCGCGCCGGCCGAAGCTCCTGGTGACGTCGTCAAGGGTGATGGCGACGCTCTCGCGCACAGGGTCCAGCTGCACTGCAGCAGGGCCTTCGACCTCCATCTGTCGGCGGCCGGGGCGGATTGCGGTCCACTTCACCGGGCAACCTCGAATCCGGTCTGCGTTGACGGATGCCAAGCGAGCGCGCGACGCTCGATCCAGCGCACGGCCATGTCCGCGAGCGCGGCGAGCAGCGCGAAATCCAGGATGCCGAGCAAGACCACGTCGGTCTGCGCGGCTGCGCCAGCGTTCTTGATCATGGAGCCGATACCCCACTTTGCCGAGACGGTCTCTGCGACGATCAGGGCCAGCCACATGACGCCGAGCGCATACCTCAGGCCGGCCAGGATCGAGGGCAGCGCACCGGGCAGGATGATTCGAGCGTAGAGCGCTCCGGTCGAGAGGCCGCAGACGCGGCCCATCTCGATGAGACCGCGATCCACGGAGCGGATGCCGTTCCGAGTGTTCAGGTAGACGGGAAAGAAGACGCCGGCCGAGATCAGGAACAGCGCGGCACTCTCGTCCCTGCCGAACCACAGGATGACGAGCGGGATGACCGCGAGATGCGGCATGGCGCGCAGCATTCGCGGCGTGAGACCGGTCCGCTTTCCCCCAATCGCCGCGGCACTGTTGACGATGCCCAGCATGAAGCCCAGTCCGCCGCCGATCACCAGGCCAACAAGCGCGCGCTGGATGCTGATCAGCGTGTGGTGGATGAGCGCGCCGTTCTGCAGATTCTCCCGGAAAGCAAGAACGACAGCGCTGGGCGCCGGCAGGATGCGGGGCGCGAGATAGCCGAGGCGCGACGCGGCCTCCCAGCCCGCCAGCAAGAGCACCGGCAGCAGCCAGGTGAGCGCCATATCCCCCAGAGGGCGAGGCTTGGCGACGGGTGCTCCGCCTCGGCTCGACCGTAGGGCGGGGAGCAGCCGGACGGCGGAGAAGCGCGCAGGTTCGTCGCGCAGCGTATCGGAGGGCACCGCGTCATCAGCGGCGAGATCGGATTCCCATGGATGGCCGGCCTCCTCGACCGGCGTCATCAGCTTCAGACCCCGTCGATTGCGCCGCGGATGGAGCTGCTTCATATCGACGCCCTTTCCGGAAGATCCGGCCGCTTCGGGAGCAGAGCTTGACACCCGCCTCGTCGGCCGGGCTGGTGGCGTTCGGGATCAGACCGCGCCGGGATTCCGATGTCGGGACACTCGGCCTCCGCTGCGCGCTTCGCAGCCGCCTTGACCCATCTTTCGCGAGAGGTAATGACGGCGACAGCGGTTGCGACTGCCTTGGACTCCGCCGTGGCCAAATCCCGCTCGACGAAGATGAACTGCTGGTTCGGTATCAGGTTCCCGCAACCGGTCAGGGTTCTTGCGCCGATTGCGGTGCCGGAGGCGGCGGACTTGATAGAGGAGCGGGTATGCTCGACGCCGCGCACCAGCAGGTAATGCACGTTACGACCCTTGTTGGGCGCCCGCTTTGCCCTGGGACGTTGTACGTACAGGATTGCGCTATCCTTCGATAGCAAAATCGACCGAGGACACGGATTTCTGCTCCCTTGAAGGCCGGTTCTTCCGCTCCATCCATCGAGCTAACCCTACGCATTCAATCCAGCCAACCGAGCATTGCTTGGCGCCGTCGCAAGGACGCCTTGCGGCTTGCCCCAGCGACATCGGCCCGCTTCCCCACCCCCGTGCCATGTGCGAGCATTTCCAATCCGCATGGATGCGTTCTGTCACCAATCGGTCAGGGAGACTGCCATGGCGAAATACGTGCTGGTCAGCTTCAAGGGCTGCCCCTGGGTGCAGCGGGTGGCGATCGTGCTCCGCGAGAAGCGGATCGATTTCGAGTTCCGGCACATCGAGCACGACAACCGGCCCGACTGGTTCCGCGCGATCTCGCCGCACAACAAGGTGCCGGTGCTGCGGCTGGACGAGCGCACGGCGTTGTTCGAGTCGGGTGCCATCTGCGAATACCTCGACGAGACCCATGCGCCGCGCCTGCATCCCGAGGATGCGATCGAGCGCGCGATCAATCGCGCCTGGATCGAGTACATGCCGAGCTTCATGGAAATCGCCTCGGCCCACGCCTATGCCGTGAGCGAAACCGCGTTCCATGAAGCCGCGGCCAAGATCCCCGCTGCTTTCGAAAAGGTGGAGAAGGCGTTGGAACGCCAGGCCTCGAAACACAGCGCCGGGCCGTTGTTCAACGGCGGCCGATATTCACTGGTGGATGCTGCCTATGCGCCGTTCCTGCAACGCCATCTCTTCCTGGAGCGGATCAAGCGCCTCGGCCATATCGAACGCTATCCCCGCCTCAAGACCTGGGCGGAGGCGCTCGCGGAGCGGAACTCGACGCACAGCTTCCCGCCCGTGGAATACGAGGCGATGTATCGCGACATGGTGAAGCGCCGCGGCGCGTGGATCTCGCAATTCGTCGGCGACACCCAGGTCGCGGCGGAATAGGAGTCGCGCGTGGCTCGGCTCCGCTTCCATTGCATCGATCACGGCGTGCCCGAGGAGACGATCGCGCTGCTGCGCAACGCCTGCGCGCATCGCGACATCGAGTTTGTCGCGATCGATGCCGGCACTTTCGATTTCAGCGCCGCGCGACGGCTCGGGCACGGCGATCTGCTCTATCGCCCGGCCGCTTCGGCGCTGGCGATCCGGGTCGAGCAATTGCTGCAGGGAGCCGGCGTCGCCTCGTTCTACTGTGATGCGCTCGGGCCGTTTTTCGACTGCCTCAACGGGCCGCTGCTGTTCGAGCGCGCCGGACTGCCGATCCCGCGGACCATCTATGCGGCGACGCCGGATCGCGATCTCCTGCGGCGCGCGGTGGAGCGGCTCGGCGGCTTCCCGATCGTCGCCAAATGGCTCGGCCATTCGAGCGGTGTCGCCGTGCTTCGCGTGGACTCGCTTCCGGCGCTGTTCTCGCTGATGGACTATGCGGGGTCGGGCGCCAATCCGCCGCTGTTGATGGAATGCATCGCCGACGCGACGCATTTCCGGCTGATCGTCATCGGCGACCGCGCGGTCGCCGCCTATCGCAACGCCCAGCAGATCGACGATTTCCGCAGCGCCGGGAGCGACGACCCGGCGGACTACCGGATCGAAATCGATCCCGAGATGGCGCGGGTGGCCGTGGCCGCGACCGAAGCGCTCGGGATCGAGATGGCGGGCGTCGACATCCTGCGCGCGCCCGACGGCAGGCTGGCGCTGCTCGAAGCCAACTTCCCCTGCTATTACCCCCAGGCGCAGCTCGTCACCGGCGTCGATATCGCCGGCATGATGCTCGATCACCTCACCCGAAAGGCCCAGGCTCTCGCCTCGGCCGATCCGGCGAAACGCGCCTAACGCGGGCTTCGTCTACTTCCTCTTGGACTCGGCCGCGGCGAGACCGCCCGCGACCTTGCCCAGCTGCTGCTCGTCGATGCCCGGTTTGTCGAGATTGGTCGGCTTCTTGCCCGGAACCGGCTTGCCGGCGCCCTTGCGCGGTTGCTGCTCAGATTTCGCCATGATGGCTCCTCCCCTACTTCTTGCTCTCTTCTTTTGCGGCCAGCCCGCCAGCGACCTTGCCCAGCTGCTGTTCGCTGAGACCGGGCTTGTCGAGATTGGTCGGCTTCTTAGCCGTCGGCGGCTTGCCGGCGCCTTTGCGCTGTTGCTCACCCTTGGCCATGTTCCCACTCTCCTCTTCGAAAGAGCCCTCTTGCAGAGAGCCACGCCAGTGACGGAAGAAGCGTTGCAGGCGGCGTGGCGCCGGTCAATATCGCGCACACGGCGCGGTGATGGCGATCACCGGAGACTGCAAGATCCGGCTTGAACCGCAAGCCCGATCGGCACGACGGATGTCACGGGGGCATGTCGGGAGCCACCACGGCATGCTACCGGGACCGAGGCCGAGCAGCACCGTGCCAAGGCCGTCACGCTATCAGACTATGGTGTGCGCTTGTTAGGCGCGGCGCTCAGAACGGCTCCCCGAGCACCGCGCGCTTTCGCCGCTTCGGCCGCTCCCACAGGACGCCGGGATAGCCCTTGAGCGGGCCGAGCGGTGCGCCGCCATAAGCCCATTCCGCCCGCTCCTCGAAGGCGATGTGATAGAGCGGCTCCCGCCCCGTGCCGGTTTCGAACAACGCCCGCGGGAGATTCA
>DATKMF010000008.1:0-34154 GCA_035542015.1 Candidatus Cybelea sp. | reverse complement strand
CCAACGCACTTTCATCCCCGCGGTCGATGCCTCGGTCTTCGGCCAGGACGACGTCGGCGCGCCGGCCTTCCTCGCTTGGCCCAAGGTGGTAAAGGCGGGCGAGACGCTCGACCGCGCGCTCTCCGTCCTCGCCGTCACGGCGTCGCAGGCGCTGCACCTCAATCGGCGGGACGATCTCTCGCCGCCCTTGCGCAAGCTGCTCACGGAAGTGCGGTCGGTCGTGCCGCCGCTGGTCGAGGACCGCGTGCTCGGCCCTGAGCTCAAAGCCTTGAGCCAGCGCTTCACCGCGCGGGTCTACGACGCGGCTGGGCCCGCGTGACATGCCGCCCGCACTGTATGGCAGCGACCATCTTGCGACCTTCATTTGATCTAGGTCATTGATCGCCCTCGTGCTGGCGATAGGCTTGGTTCAGTGCCTGAGGAGGGGCTGATTCATGCGGCGGATCTTGATGGCGACCGACGGCTCGGAAGGAGCCGCGCGCGCGGTCGCCGTGGCGGCGGACATGGCCAAGGCGGCCGGCGCCAGGTTGACCATCGTCACGGTCGGCGACAGCGCGGACAGCGCATTGGAACCGATCGCCAAGGTCGAGGGCGATCTCGGCGCGGCGCTCGATCTCGTGCTCAACCGCAACCTGCTCGATGCTCAGGAGATCGCCCGGAAGGCCGGCGTCGCGGAGATCAAGACCCAGATCACCTGGGGCGACCCTTCTCAGGCGATCATCAACGCCGCGATGCACAGCAACGCCGACGCCATCGTGATCGGCCGCCGCGGCCTCGGGCAGCTGGAAGGCCTGCTCCTCGGCAGCGTCTCGCAGAAGCTCGTGACCCACGCGCCCTGTACCGTGATCGTGGTGCCGTAGCTACCCGATATCGGCGATCAGCTTGCCCGCGGCGGTGCGCTCAGAGATCGCGCGATAGGCGTCGCCGACGGTCTCCAGAGTGTAGCGCTCGGGATCGAGATTCGCCGCGAGCTTGCCCGCATCGGCGAGCCGCTTCGCCTCGCGCAAGATCTCGCCGTGATGCGCGGCCCTCGCCGGTCAGCAGCGGCAGCAGGGTGAACACGCCGGAATAGCTGGCGGTCCGGAAGGAGAGTGGCGCCAAGGCGTGCGTGCCCCAGCCGAGGCAGCTCACCGCATGGCCGAAGCGCCGCACCGCCTAACCCGCAAATCCCTCGGCCCGATGCACTTCCCTGCCGCCGAGCAGGGTCAGCAGCACCTGGGTCTTGCCGATCTCGTAGGGATCGACCGCGAACACATCGCGATCGAGCAGGATCAGGTCGGCGCATTTCCCCGTCGAGAGCGTGCCGGTGTCCTCGCTGCGCCAGGCCGCCGCCGCCGCGCGTGTGGTATAGCCCTCGACCACCTCGGCCACGGTCAGCCGCTCCTCGGGAAAGAACACCGGATAGTCCGCTCCCTTCGATTGCGGCTGACGCGTCACCGCGACCTGCATGATGGGGAAGGGATTCAGCGTCGACACGCCCCAGTCCGAGCTCACTGCATAGGGCGCGCCAGAACGCACGATCGAGGCCCAGGGATACATCCAGCGCGCACGGTCTTCGCCCACCAGCGGCACCGCCATCTCGGTCACCGAAGGCTCGCAGCGCGCCCAGAGCGGCTGCATATTGCAGACCACACCGAGCTCTCTAAACCGCGGGATATCGGCGGGATCGATCATCTGCACATGCGCCAGCTGATGCAGCGCCGGCCAGACGCCGTTCGCCGCCCTGGCCGCCGCAATGTCGTCGAAGGCGACCCGCGCCGCACGGTCGCCGATCACATGCACATGGAGCTGGAACCGGGCCGCATCGAAGGCGATGAAGAGCTGCTTCAGCAGATCCTCGTCGAACATGATCGGCGCGTTGCCGCCGGTCGTGTCGGAATAGTCTGCGATCATCGCTGCGGTGCGGTTCTCGATCACTCCGTCGAGGAAGAACTTCGCCGAATGGACTCCAATCATCGCGGAACGGAACTCGCGCCGCAACGTCTCGACCCTCGCCAGCGCATCCTTCACCGATTCATGCGGGAACACCTTCGCGGTCGCGTGGACGCGGAGCGAAAGCGCGCCGGCGTCGTCGAGCCCGCGGTAGACCTTCATATGCCGCTCGCCCACCAAAGCGTCGATGATCCCGGTGATGCCATGCCGGTTGCACAGCCCCTGCGCGTAGCGCACGCCGTCCTCGTAGGCGTCGAGGCCGAGCTTCGGCATTCTTTGGCGCACCCAGTCGATCGCGTCCTCGTAGATGAGACCGGTCGGCTCGCCCTTGGCGTCGCGCACGAACTGGCCGCCCTTGGGATCGGCGACGGTCGCATCGAGCCCGATCGCCTTGCAGGCCGCGGTGTTGATGACGCCGTTATGCCCGTCCGATCCGTAGAGCCAGACCGGCCGGTCCGGCACCGCCGCATCGATCGTCTGCCGGTCGAGATTGTGGGCGCCGAAGATGCCGGTATACCAGCCGACCCCGCGCAGCCACTGATCGTTGCTTCCCGGTTTCGGCGGATGCTTGGCCGCATGCGCCCGCAGCACGGATTGCATCTCCGCGATGGTCTTGATGCCTTCGAGGTTGACTCTGGTCGACCGCGCGGTGCCGCTGTCCTGCACATGGATATGCGTATCCTGGAAGCCGGGCAGCACCAGCCGCCCGCCGGCATCGATCACCTGGGTGGCGCCGTGTCCGTTCTTCAGGTCGCGGATCTCGGCATCGTCGCCGAGCGCTGCGATCCGCCCATCCCGAACGGCCAGCGCCGTCGCGCGTGGCCGCCGCTGGTCCATGGTGCGGATGTCCGCGTTGATGACAATGAGGTCGGGTGCAGCGGTCATCTTGGTGTCATCCATCGGGTGATGCGTGGGCCGCCATCAAATCAGTGCGCGATCGGTCCCTCAACTTGGTTCTGTGGGCATCACAAGTTCGGGAGACGCGGTGACCGACAAGCGACCCGCCATGACATCGAATCGTGCGCGCCCTACAGTCGATCTGTGGAGTCGGGCAAATCGTGTGGGGAACTCCGCAACACGAGTGCAGCAAAATCTGAACATAGGAGCCCACGGATGACCTCGAAGCCGACCAAACCGAAGAAATCCCCGGCCAAGCGCGACGCCGAACCTTCCAAGTCGCGCGAGCTCAAGTCGGAAGAGCTCGACAAGGTCACCGCCGGAGTGAGAAGGCACGACGATCCCTGCGCCGGCGGCCAAATGTCCTGAGCCACGCGACCAAATCCCTCCCCCGATTCCGGGGGAGGGGCCGGGCGCTGTAAGAATCAACGCAGGAGCGCCTCGATCCGCCCGGCCGCATCGCCGATGCGATCGAGCCGGCGGCTGACCGCGAAGCGGAATACCGGTATCTTGGCCGCAACCGCCTTCGCCTCGCGCCGCGCGGTCCTTCCGCTGTCGAGTATTTCCAGCATCCCGCGGCGATAGACCTGGTCGATGATCGCCTCTGCGGCGTCATCGCCTTTGAGGCGCCGCAAACCGTTCGGTCGATCGGGCTCTCCCTTCCGGAGCACGAGCACGGCGGCGATCGGATAGGGGCGGGGCTCCGCGGCGGGGCCGGTGCGCCAGAGCCGCTTCGGCAACCGCCATCTCCGGTACTGCGCGAGCCCGCGTCGCGGAATCCCGAGCGCGTCGAGTGCGTCATCGGCGAGCGACAGCATGGAGCCCGTGGGGAAGCAGTGCCCGCGCCTCACCGCGGCGACCTCGTCGCTCAAGGCGCAATGACCGCGCAGCGCGAGCGCCGCCGCCAGCAGCGATTTCCCCGTATCGGCACGGCCGAGCAGCAGCACGGCCCCGCCGTCGATCGCCACCGCACTGCCATGGAGCGCCAGCTGGCCCCGTCGCCAGGCGATGCAGGCGGCGACGTTGCCGGTGATCACCGCAGTAAGCTCCGGCGCGTTGCGACCGATCTCGAGATCGCAGGTGATGCGCCGTTGCTGGATCAGGAAGCGGCCGATTCCCTGGAACCGCACCAGCGCCGTCCCGCGCGCCGTGATCTGCAGGACCTCGAGGTCGAGCACGGGATGCTTGAGACCGATGGGCACCGGTCCCGGTTCGAAGGCGAAGTCGAGAGAACCTGTGCCGGGGTCCGGCCAAAGCAGGGCGCCCGGCAGCGGAAGGCCGGTCCGCAAGCGCCAGCCGCACATGTAGATGTCGGGGTTTTCGCGCGAGACTGTGCGGACCATTACAGGTTGCTGCCCGGTCTGGTGTTGTGGCGCAGACTTGCCAGAGGTAGAGTCGACTTGTGGAGTTGGGCAAAAAGTGTGGGACGCTCCGCAGCTAAGCGCAAGCATCACCTCAGGCGTAATTGTCATTCATGACGTTTATCCACGAGGAGACACGCAATGCCTTCGAAGCAACCGAGCTCCAAGAAGAAGCCCGCCTCGCGCGGAGCCGCAGATCCCAAGTCGCGTGAGCTGAAATCCGCCGACCTCGACAAGGTGACCGGCGGCGTGACGGTCGGCAGTCACATCCCTATCGGCAAGGGCTCGAGCATCGTCGAGGATCCGTGCGCGGGCGGCCGCTGACGATGGCCGGGAGCAAGACCCGCGATGAGCAACCGGCTTCGTCCGCCGCGCGCAAGGAGCCGAAGCCGCGCGGCGAGCTGAGCATCGAAGAGCTCGCGAGAGTGTCGGGCGGCCGCGACGCGGCCTCCGGCCTGCCCACGGGCAAGCGCCAGCACTGACCATATTCCGCGCTTCGTCCGCCGGACATTCGGAAGAGGGGAAAAGCCCGGCCGCGCCGACCTGCGCGGCCGGCTCGCGCCGCGATTTGATCGTCGTTAACCATGTTGGAAACGCCGCACACGCGTGGGGTCGTGTTAGATTGCTGACGCTCATTGCGCTGGCATCGGTGGGGATATTCCAATGCAGCACAGACGCACTCTTCTCACGACAATACTTGCTCTCGCACTCGGCGCCGGCCTGTCGACGACGGCGCACGCGACCACGCTCAGCGTCAGCATCACGATGACGGGGGGCATCTGGGGCAACGCGACCCTGACCGGCACCTACAATACGGTGACCGGTCACGAGCACTTCCACGTCTTCGAGACCGCCAACAGCTACGACTATGATTTCATCGGCACGGGCGATCTCACGTTGCCCAGCCAGGATCCGCAGATCTGCGGTCCGCTTGGTTGCACCGACCCGTTCCCGGCGACGCTGCACGTCACCTTCCCGATCGCGGGCCTCGCCGACGGGGAGTTCGAGGACGACCTGCGTCCTTTCGGCGGTCTTGGCACGACAACGGTGGCGGCGACCCCGATCCCGGCCAGCGCGCCGTTGCTGCTGACGGCACTCCTCGGCCTCGGCTGGCTGCTGCCGCGTCGGCCGGCCGCGGCAAAGAGCGCATCGGTCTAACCGGCGAGGATCGCGAAGTCCTTCTCCTGCTGCGGCTTACCGGCGCCGCGCTCGAGTAGATGCTGCAGGCTGACGAGGTAGTAGGCCCAGCCGGTCGAGACCAGCGCGAAGCCTTCGCTCTCGCTCGCGAAGCCGCGATGCGCGAGCGAAAGCACGGTTTCCTCGCCGTCACGCCGCAGTGTGAAGGCGATGGTGGTGTCGTCCCAGCCGCCCGGCGCATCGGAGTTGAGCACGGTCCAGGCGACGCGCCGCTCGGGCTCCAGCGTGTCGATCCGCACCCGTGTCATCGAGGTGCAGCCGTAGAATTGGAACGCGCCGATGCCGCCGACCGCGCCGTCGAGCGTCACGTCCCGCGTCCACCAGCCGGCGATGCCGTCCGCCGTCGTCAGGGCTTCATAGACCCGTGCCGGTGCGGCCTTGATCCGGATGAGATGCACGATATCGGGCATGTCACTTCTCCACTTCCCGCCTGAAGATCTCCAGCATCGCCGGCCAGCCGCGATCGACGTCGTTGCGGATCTTGGCACCGGGCTCCGCGCCCATGCGCTCGAACAGACGATGCTCGAGCTCCACCAGCGTCGTGTCGGCGCTTTCCGCGGTGAAACGCACCTCGACTTCCGATCCCATGCCGGGATCGGGCTCCCAGTTGCAGCTGATCTCCCAGGTGACGACGAAGCGATGCGGCGGCTGCCAGGCGAGGATATGGCCGACCGTCGCCTGCGATCCATCTTGTGAAAGCTCGTACCAGCGCCCGCCGAGCTTCCCCTCCAGCACCATCTCCTGCATCGGCTTCTTGCCGATGCCGTGATCCTTCGGCCACCAGCAGCCGATCCCTTGGGTGAAGACCTCGAAGGCCCGGGCCTGACTCGCCTTGACCCGGATCGATTTCTTCACCGGCGCGATGGTGATGGTCTTCGCCGCAGCGGCACTCATGGCTTGCTCCTCTTCTTGGCTGTCTTCCCTTCGCCTTCGACCTCGGCGCGGAAGTTCTCCAGCGCCTGGTCCCAGAACCGGTCGAGCCAGGCGCGCAAGGCGCCGAGCCCCTTGGGGTCGATCACATAGATGCGGCGCGTTCCCTCCGGATGGTCGGTCACCAGCCCCGCCTCCTTCAGAACCTTCAAGTGCTGCGACACCGCCGGCCGGCTGACCGCAAGCCCGCGCGCGATCTCGCCCACCGGTTTCGGCCCCGCGCCCAGCCGCTCGAACACCGCGCGCCGCGTCGGATCGGCCAGGGCGGCCAAGGCATTTCCGTAAGCCATGACTTACAGTAAGTGATGGCTTACGGATAGTCAAGAGGCGCAGCAGGTCACATCTCGGCGTTGGCGGGGAGTGCGGCGGCGAGAGCGTCGATCGCGAGCCGCGTCTTCAGCGGCATGGTCCGCGAGAAGCCGCGCAACCGCGCCCATGGCCGCATTCGGGTTCTCGACCACATCCATGCCTGACGTCCCAGATTTCCCGCTGTGGACGCGCACCCCTACTCATATCCGTTTTCTTGACGGAGTGCCTTGTCGCTCCAGATGCCCTTATGCTCTCTGGCTGCGACCGCTTCGGCATCAATCACACGCTTCATGAAAGCATCGTACTGAGCGTCAGAGATCAAGCGTTTGGGGAAGTTCTTGGTCGTTTCGTCGATGTCGGGAAGCGTGCTCAGATAAGCGACGCCATCCTGCATCACGCCTCCCGGTACGAGCCCCTGTCTGACCAGGAGCAAATTTAGGTTCTCATCGCCATCTTGGATCCAGACATAGGATTGAAATACGTCGCCGCCGATAGTCATGGGCGCTCGATCCACGATCGTGAGTTCGGCATCGGGATGGATGCTTATCCAGGCAGCGGCGAACTTCTCCGCGTCATCGGCGATCGGCGTGTTGAGCAGGTAACAACAACCCAGCAAGTTGTAGACGGTCGTCGGATCGCCCCTTCGCGCACCGAACCATCCTTTGAATTCGAGCTGCCGAAGCGTGAGAGACGGATCCGCACAGCAAAGTTGGGCGGACAAGAGAAGCAGGAGCGTGGCACGTATCCAGACCACGTGAGTAACCCTCAAGGCTCGCGGTGACACGGGATAACATCGGATTCGGGCGGCAGGGTAGAGTAACTGTGACCGGACGTGGATCCGACCTACCCCAACATTCCCCATTGCCAAAGAACAGAACAGCAACCACATTAACCCCGAACTCCGCACCCTTGCGCAGGTCCAGAGCCGCCATGACCCTCCCGCCGGACCTGTTTCATCCCGCCGTCGCCGACTGGTTCGTCCGGCATTTCCCCGAGCCGACGCCGGCCCAGGCGGAGGCTTGGCCGGCGATCAAGGCGGGAGAGCACACGCTGATCGCGGCCCCGACCGGTTCGGGCAAGACGCTGGCCGCCTTCCTCGCGGCGATCGACGACCTGGTGCGGCAAGGGCTGGGGGAGGGCGGGCTGCCGGATGCGACCCAGGTGGTCTACATCTCGCCGCTCAAGGCGCTCTCCAACGACATCCAGAAGAATCTCGAGGCACCGTTGGCCGGCATCGCCGCCGCCCTTGAAGCGCGCGGGCTGCCGCCGGTCGAGATCCGCACCTGGGTCCGCACCGGCGACACGCCCGCCGGCGAACGCCAGAAGATGATGAAACGGCCGCCGCATATCGTCGTCACCACGCCGGAGAGCTTCTACATCCTGCTGGGCTCGGAATCCGGCCGACGCATGCTGGAGACGACCCGCGCGGTGATCGTCGACGAGATCCATGCCATGGCCGCGAACAAGCGCGGCATGCATCTGGCGCTCTCGATCGAGCGGCTGGTGGCGCTCTGCGGGGATAAGCTGCAGCGCATCGGCCTCTCCGCCACCCAGAATCCGATCGAGGCGGTGAAGAACCTGCTGATCGGCGTGGCGCCCGAAGGCGAGAAGCAGCCGCAGGCCCGCATCGTCGACACCGGCCACCAGCGCAAGCGAGACCTCACCATCGAGGTACCCGGCGCGCCGCTGGAATCCGTGATGTCGGCCGAGGTCTGGCTGCAGGTCTACGACCAGCTGCAGGCCCTGGTCGAGGCGCATCGCACCACGCTGGTCTTCGTCAACACCCGCCGCATGGCCGAGCGCGTCGCCCGAGCGCTCTCGGAGCGCCTCGGCGAGGCCGCCGTCACCGCCCATCATGGCAGCATGTCGAAGGAGCATCGGCTCAATGCCGAGCAGCGGCTGAAGCATGGCCAGCTTCGCGCCTTGGTGGCGACCGCGTCGCTGGAACTCGGCATCGACATCGGCGATGTCGATCTCGTCTGCCAGCTGGGCTCGCCGCGCTCGATCGCCAGCTTCCTGCAAAGGGTAGGGCGCTCAGGTCATGCCGTCGGCGGCACCCCGAAGGGCCGGCTGTTTCCCTTGTCCCGCGACGAACTGGTCGAATGCGCGGCGCTGCTCGACAGCGTGCGCCGCGGCGAGCTCGACCGGCTCTCGATCCCGGAGAACGCGCAGGACGTGCTGGCGCAGCAGATCGTGGCCGAGGTCGCGGCGCAGGATTGGGAAGAGCAGGCGCTCTATGACCGTTACCGCCGCGCCTGGCCCTATCGGAACCTGAAGCGCGAAGAGTTTACCGCCGTCCTGCAGATGCTGGCCGAGGGCTTCACCACGCGGCGCGGCCGGCGCGGCTCCTTGATCCATTGGGACACGGTCAACCACATCCTGCGCGGCCGGCGCGGCGCGCGCCTCACGGCACTCACCTCGGGAGGCACCATCCCCGACACCGCCGACTACCAGGTCCTGCTCGAGCCCGAGAACCATGTGATCGGCACGGTCAACGAGGATTTCGCCGTCGAGAGCCTCGCCGGGGACGTGTTCCAGCTCGGCAACACCTCCTATCGCATCCTCAGGGTCGAGCGCAGCATGGTGCGCGTGGAAGATGCGCATGGCCAGCCGCCGACCATCCCGTTCTGGCTGGGCGAGGCGCCGGGCCGCAGCAACGAGCTCTCGGATTCCGTCTCGCGCCTCAGGCAGGAGATCGCCAACCGGGTCAAGCGCGACGCCGACAACACGCCGATTGTGGACTGGCTGGTGAACGAGATCGGCATCGCGCGCCCCGCCGCCGAGCAGCTGGTCGAATATCTCGCCTCGGCGCTGCTGGCCTTGGGCGCCATGCCGACCAGGGACACAATCGTGCTGGAACGCTTCTTCGATGAGGCGGGCGGCATGCAGCTGGTGATCCACTCGCCCTATGGCAGCCGCTTGAATCGCGCCTGGGGCTTGGCACTTCGCAAGCGTTTCTGCCGCAAGTTCAACTTCGAGCTCCAGGCGGCGGCGACCGAGGACAACATCATCCTCTCGCTCACCACCGCCCACAGCTTCGAATTGGGCGAGGTCGCGCACTATCTCCATTCCAACACGGTGCGGCCGATCCTCATCCAGGCCATGCTCGATGCGCCGATGTTCAATGCGCGCTGGCGCTGGGTCGCGGCCATCTCGCTGGCCTTGCCGCGGTTCCAGGGCGGCAAGAAGGTGCCGCCGCAATTCATGCGCATGCAGGCCGAGGACCTGGTCGCCGCGGTCTTCCCCGACCAGATCGCCTGCGCCGAGAATCTCCAGGGCGAGCGCGAGATCCCCGATCACCCGCTCACCAACCAGGCGATCGGCGATTGCCTGCACGAGGCCATGGATATCGACGGCCTGGAAGCGTTGCTGAAGCGGCTGGAGGCGGGCGAGATCCGCGTCGTCGCCGTCGATCTCACCCAGCCGTCGCCCTTGGCGCTCGAAGTCCTCTCCGCGCGCCCCTACGCCTATCTCGACGATGCGCCGCTGGAGGAGCGCAGGACGCAAGCGGTGATGGCGCGCCGCTGGCTCGACGCCGAAAGCGCCGCCGACTTGGGTCGGCTCGACGCCGAAGCCATCGCGCGGGTGAAGGAAGAGGCCTGGCCCGATCCCGCCAATGCCGAGGAGCTCCACGACGCCATGCTCTGGCTCGGCGCCGTCAGCGACGAAGAAGCCGCCGCCCGGCCGGAATGGCAGGGCTGGCTCGAGGCGCTCGCGCAGGACCGCCGCGTGACCCGGCTGGTGCTGGATGCACCCGTCGACCCCTCACCCTACCCTCTCCCTCCCCGTCGGTGTATGCCGACTTCGTCGGCGGGGGAGAGGGCTCTGGACCGAGCGGACGTCGTCGATCCGATGCGAGCTGGCAGGCTGTCTACCAAGGAAAGCGACGCAGCGCCCCCTCTCCCCTTGAGGGAGAGGGACGGGGTGAGGGGTCGATCGGTCTCCCCAGGTTTGTGGGTCACGGCGGAAAGACTGAATCAATTCAAGTCCATCTTTCCGAACGCATCCGCGCAGCCCGACATCGCCGCGCAAGACTCCCGACCGGCTTCCCGCGACGAAGCCCTGATCGAGATCGTGCGCGGTCGCCTCGAAGGGCTCGGCCCAGTCACTGCCACATCGCTGGCGCTTCCGCTTGGCCTGGAGCCCGCCGACATGGCGGCACCGCTCGGCGCGCTCGAAGTTGAAGGCTTCGTCATGCGTGGCCGCTTCTCTTCCGGGGGCAACGACGAGGAATGGTGCGATCGGCGCCTGCTCGCCCGCATCCATCACTACACCGTGCGCCGCCTGCGCGCCGAGATCGAGCCCGTCGCCGCGCGCGATTTCCTGCGCTTCCTGTTCGCGTGGCATCACGTCACCGAGGAGACGCGGCAGGAAGGACCCGACGCGCTCACCGTCGCCATCGGCTCGCTGGAAGGCTTCGAGGCGCCGGCCGGCGCCTGGGAGACCGAGATCCTCCCCGCGCGCATCAAGGACTACGAGCCCTCCTGGCTGGACGAGCTCTGCCTCGCCGGGCGCCTGGCCTGGGCGCGGTTGACACCCGCCGCCGCCAACAACGGCCGCGACCGCGTCGCCGCACCCGTGCGCACCGCGCCCATCGCCTTCATGGAGCGCAAACGCGGGTCGATCTGGATGGCCCTCGCCGGTCCCGCGAGTGCCACCCAGCCGAGCCCGCGCGCCTCGGCGGTGCTCGAAGCCCTGCGCGCCCACGGCGCCTCCTTCTTCGACGAGCTGGTCGATGCGAGCGGCCTGCTGCGCCCGCAGGTGGAGGACGCCCTCGGCGAGCTGGTCTCGCTCGGCCTCGTGAACTCCGACAGCTTCGGCGGCCTCCGCGCGCTGCTCGTCCCCGCCGACAAGCGCAAGCCTTTTGCCGGCGCGCGGCGTCGCGGCAAGATCCTGCCCTTCGACATGGAGAACGGCGGCCGTTGGGCGCTGATGCGCCGCCCGCTGGATGCTGCAGTCGATCAACAGACCAGGACTAACGCCGTCGAGCACATGGCCCGCACGTTGCTGCGCCGCTACGGCGTCGTATTCTGGCGCCTGCTTGGACGAGAGCCCGCCTTTCTCCCGGCCTGGCGCGATCTCCTCCGCGTCTATCGCCGCATGGAGGCGCGCGGCGAAATCCGCGGCGGTCGTTTCGTCGCCGGCTTCTCCGGCGAGCAATACGCGCTTCCCGAAGCCGTCGGCGCGCTGCGCGAGATGCGCCGCAAGCAGCCGACCGGCGAGTGGGTCTCGCTCTCCGGGGCCGATCCCCTCAATCTCGCCGGCATCCTCACGCCCGGCGCCAAGATTGCGGCCTTGCGCGGCAATCGCCTCGCCTTCCGGGACGGCGTGCCCGTCGCGACCCTGGTCGGCGGCAAGGTCGAGTACCTCTCGACCCTCGACCCCGCCGACCAATGGGAAGCCCGCAAGCGCCTGATCCGCTCGGCGGCACCAAGAATGCTGGCCGATCTCGGTTAGCCGCCACTGCTCTCTTGCTTCAACCACGCCTCTGAGGACGCCAACATGTGCCGGAACATCAAGACCTTGTTCAATTTCGAGCCGCCGGCGACCAAGGACGAGATCGAGGCCTCGGCGCTGCAATTCGTGCGCAAGCTCTCCGGCTTCAACCGCCCTTCGCAGGCCAATGCCGAGGCGTTCGACCGCGCGGTGATCGAGGTCAGCGACGCCGCGCGGCGGCTGCTGGCTTCGCTCCACACCCACGCGCCGGCGCGCGACCGCGAAGTCGAGGCGCAGAAGGCACGGGAGCGGTCGCGCACGCGATTTGCCACATGAGGCACGGGCTGCCGCACGGGCATGCTGCGCGATGTGCGCGGCAGAGCCAACACGGCTAAGAAACCGTTGCGATCAGCTTGCCGGCAATCGTTGCTTATTGTCCCGACGTGAGGCGGTGGGCATCCTGAATCCACCACCTGTGGCGGCTTCACGCCTCCGCCGGCAGGGGTGTGCGGCTTGACGCCAGATCGGAGACGATCTGGTTGCGGCCGCGCCTCTTGGCGTCATAGAGCAACGCATCCGCGCGCTTGATGGCGGCGTCGATGGCTTCATCCCCGCCGATGATCACCAGGCCCCCGCTCAAGGTCACGGTCCCATGGTCCGACGCGATGCGGGCGCGTTGGGCCTCGTGACGCAGTCGCTCCGCCGCCGCCAAGGCCTGGTCCGCCCGGTCGACCACCAGGACCACGACGAACTCCTCGCCGCCCCAGCGGCAGACCAGGTCGGAGGGCCGGAGGGCGGCGAGCAGGTGCTTACCCACGTCCCGCAAGACGGAATCGCCGACCCCGTGGCCATGGCTGTCGTTGATCTTCTTGAAGTGGTCGATATCCATGATGAGGACGACGGGGCATAGCGTCTTGCGCCGGGCGACGGAGAGCACACCCTCTGTGCTCTCATAGAAGCCGCGGCGGTTCAGCGTCCGGGTCAAAGGGTCGACCCGCACCACCTGCCGCATCGCCGCCAGCGCAATACGCAGGCGCCATGAGATCGATGCCAGAACGGTCAGGAGTGCCAGCAACACCCACTCGGGAGCGCTCTCCCGGACCGTCGCCCAGAACAGCTCTCCCCGACGGACCCGATGCAGCAGCCACAGCTCGCGATCGACCGCCGAGCTGCTGAGCCACAGGTCCCCGTTCTGGTCCTCGCGCCAGTCCAGCAGGCCGAGCGTCACCGGCGGCTCGGGCCAGGTCACGATTTCCGTATCGCTTTGCGTGATCAGCTCATGACCGCCGGTGAACATCACGGTCTCGCCGACCGCGCTGCCGAAGGTCATCAACTTCCGCATGGTGCCCAGTCCGAGATCCATGGCCACCACGCCCAGGAAGCGATCCTGGTCGTAGACCGGCTGGGAAAAAGTCAGGATCCGGCCCTTCCCGGCCAGATCCTCGACCGGTCCCTGAAGGATCATCTTTCGCTCCGGGTCCGCTTCGGGAAGCGCCAACTTCCAGTAGCCCCGCTCGTAGAGCTCGGGGGTAAAGTGGAACTGCTCGACCCCAACACCCGGCGCGATGAAGATGAAGTTCCGGCTCGAGACATAGTAGAGCCAGATGACTTCCTGATTGAGCTGAAGGGTGGCTTCGATCTGCGGAGCCATGGCGAAGGCGCCGTCCAGCTCGCGCAGAGTCTCCGGGTCCAGAGGGCCGCTTCCAGTTGCGCGCCCGGCAACGCGGTCTCCAGTCGGATCGACCTCCCAGAGATTCTTGTCGGGGTGCTGAATCACCCTCAGTGCCGCCGCATCGGGAACCTGCTGCCTGGCGTAATCTCCGAGCAGCAGGTTGCGCATGACCGTGACTTGGTCCCGGCGCAGCACCACGAACTTGGCGAGGAGCTCGCTCCTTGTGTGGAAAGTGGCTTCGATCTCCGCCGTCAGCCGTCGTGCATTCACGACGAAGGCGGCGCCGGCCATGCCCAGAACGAAGAGACCGAGCAACACGGCCGCCGGAACTATGCGCCGCGACGGCATCTCGCTTCTGCGATGATGACGGACGGACGAAGCGCCTTGGGTCCGGTCGGATCGCGGTCGACGCGATGCGGCGCGCCCTTCGGCACGCGAGTCGATTGCCACCGCGCCGCAAGAGCGAGGACCTCGGCTGACCTCGTGGATGCGCGTTCCGTCCAAACCGGCACGGTCGGACCCCGGCGATGTCTCGGCCCAGTGGCAAGACTCCTGTGAAAAGACTATGGCCTTTCGTGGCTCCGTAAAATGGGGCTTTGGGGCCGGGCGTCACTCTTGATCTGCATCAATCGATGTGGAGACGCTGGCGGTGTCACGTCCGTCGAGCACCCAGCATCAGCATCTCCAATGGTGACGTTGGCCACCCCGCGCTCCCATGCCGTAGATGCCGCCGTAATCCATCAGGTCGGCTTTCTGCAAGCCGCCTTTGCCGCCGACGATGTCGTCCGCGGTCATCAGCGCCTGGCCGGTGGGGTCGACGATCGCCTCGGGAATCGGCGGCGCCTCGCGATAAGTCACCACCGTCGCCCATGCCAAAGTGGCGAAGTGGGCGCACAGCGGACCGTGCCGGTCGCTTCCGGACAGAGCGCAGCATTCCCAAGGACGTGGCCGCGGCTTCACGGCCATGCGCGCTAGGCGCGGGCCAGGAATCCGATACGGAAGCGGGCGAGGTTGTCGCTCAGATGGGAAGCCGAATAAGCGCCTTCCTGCGCGACTCTACCGGCTCACGCGGACTGCAGCCTGACGGTGGCGGCGATCGCCTCCGTTGGCGACCAGGACGCACCTTCGGCGATCCTCGTCCCGTAGAGGGGGTCGCCGAGAAGGGCGCGGGTCTTTTCCATGCACTGTTCGAACTGCGCCTGGTCGGCGGGCGCAAACTTAACGCCGGCGGTCTTGAGGAAATGATCCGCCGCCCCCAGCAGCCGCGCGGCTTCATCCGGGAGCCCTCGGATCAGCGCCACTTGCCCCATGGCGGCGACATAGGAATTGACCAGGGTCGGGTCTTCGTAGTCGTCGCTCAAGGACAAGGCTTCCTTGAGCAGGCCGGATGCGGTCACCCAATCGCCATTCTGAAGGCGGACCTGGGCGATGTTCTCCAGCAAAGCAAGCGTCCAATAGGTGTTACCGACGGCGCGCATGGCATCGAGCGCCTGCTGGAAGCACGCTTCCGCGTCCTGATTGCGTCCCTCCAGCCTGGCGCATTCGCCGAGCGCCGTCAGGGTGAGCCCGATTCCGGTCTGGTCGCCGAGGTCCTTGAACGTCTGGAGCGCCGCCTGGACCGGCGCGAGCGCCGATCGGTCGCTCGCGGTGGTGAGGCGCATGATGCCTTCCAGCATCTTCGCCTTGGTCGCCTCGGGCTGCATCTGCAGCCGTTCGTAGATCGGCAGGCAATCCTGGAAGAACGGCAAGGCGCCGCTCCAATCGCCGGCGATGAGCTTCAACCAGCCGGCGACCTCGGTCACGATCGCGCGCTCGCGACTGCCGACGAGGCCGCCGGTGCGCTGCAGGGCCTTGGTGATCCAGGCCTCGCCCTCGGTGAATTGGCTCCTGGAGATCCAGAGCCAGAGCAGGCTCTTCAGGAACCGGCTGATCACGTCGCCGTCCCGGAGGTCCATGGCATGATCCATGGCGGCCCGCAGGTTGTCGCTTTCGGTCAGCAGCTTGCCGACGCTGCGGCGCTGGTTCCGGGTGGCAAGGTCCGGCGCCATCCGTTCGGCGATCTCCAGCATGTGCAGCATGTGGCGACGCTTGAAGTCGGCAAGGGTGCCGGATTGCTTCAGCTGCTCGTGGCCGAAATCGCGCAGGGTCTCCAGCATGCGAAGGCGGACTTCGCCTTCCACGGTCTCGCTCTGGATCAGGCTCTTGCGGACCAGGGAAGTCAGGTGCTCGACGGCGTCGCCATCGCTTTCGCCGAAGAGCGCCTCCGCGGAGTCGAGGCTGAAGCCGCCCGCGAAGACCGAAGCGGCGCAGAATGCGCGTTGCTCGGGCTCGTCGAGCAGATTGTAGCTCCAGGCGATCGCGTTGCGCATGGTGCGGTGGCGCCCGCTCGGGTTCCCGTCGGCACGACCGAGGGTATTGAGGCGCCCGGCCATGCGCTTCAGCAGGCCGGGCGGTTCGAGCACGCGCAGGCGCGAGGCAGCGAGTTCGATGGCCAGCGGCAAACCGTCGAGGCGATTGCAGATCTCGGCCAGGACGGACGCGGATTCGCGGTTCGGCTGGAAATCAGGCCGGACGGCGCGCACGCGATCGAGAAACAGCTGGACGGCGTCGCACCCCAGAAATGCCTCCGGCGAGTTCTGCGCGGGATCCGGAACCGTGAACGGGAGCACGGGAAACTCGCGTTCGGGCGCGATGTTGAGGCCTTCGCGGCTGGTGACGATGAGCTTCAGGTTGGGGCAATCATTGAGCAGTTGCTCCAGCGCATCGGCGGCCGGCAGAACCTGCTCGAAATTGTCGATGACTAGGAGAATGCGACGCCCGCCGATCGTCCTGCTGATGGTCTCCACCACGGATCGGCCGGGAAATTCCGGGACGCCCATGGTTTGCGCGATGGTCGGGGCGACCAGGCGCGCCTGGGGCACGGCGGCGAGCGGAACCTGGAATACGCCGTCCGGAAACTTGTCGAGCAGGCTTCGCGCGACTTCGATCGAAAGCCTGGTCTTGCCGGAGCCGCCGACGCCGGTCAGCGTCACCATCCGGACTTCGGCCCGGCAGAGCATTCTCACCAGCTCGGCCTTCTCCGCGGCGCGGCCGATGAAGGGTGTCAAAGCGGTCGGCAGGTTGTTGGGGCGATTGCTGAGCGAACGGATCGGCGCGAAGTTGGTCGGCAGATGCTCGATGACGAGGTCGCAGAGCGTTTCCGGAAAGCGGATGTCCTTCAGGCGATGGGTGCCGAGATCCCTGATTCGCACTGCGGCCGGAAGCCTGCCCAGAAGCGCGTTGCGGCTCGCATTGGAGAGGACGATCTGACCGCCATGGCCCACGTCGCAGATGCGGGCGGCGAGGTGCACGTCGATGCCCACGAAGCCTATTTGCGGTCCGCTCATTTGCCGCGGATAGCCGGTGTGGAGCCCCATGCGGACGCGGAGCGTGGCGCCGTGCGGCCACGGTTCCTCGTGGAGCAAACGCTGGGCGTGGACCGCCGCTGCGACGGCATCCTCGACTTCGTCGAATACGGCGAACATGGCGTCGCCGTGAACGTCGACTTCTCGACCGCGAAACTTGGCGATCGCTTCCCGGAGCAGCTCGAGATGACGATTGAGCAGGTCGCCATATCGCTCGCCGGTCGCTTCGAGCAGCTGGGTCGAGCCCTCGATGTCGGTGAAGAGCAGCGTGAGCGCACGGGCGGGCGGCGAAGCAACGCTGCCCCACCCCGCGGTCGAGGTGTGTTCCGTGTTAAGACCTGCACCCATCCACTACGCCGCCAAGTAAGAGAGCCCGGGCGCGGGTGGCTAGGATATGCGCTCACGCGCCCTTGGATGCCAGCCTAGAGATGCCAAGCGTGAATGGAACGGCTGACGGGCCCTTCGGGTCCCTCGAGGATAAGCGGTTCGAGTTTGAGCTTGAGCTTGATGCGCTTGAGCACCTCGATCTCCTCGTCGGAGAGATGGATGCCATTGATGGCGTCGTGACCATCCCTTCTCAGGGTCTTGGCATCGAGGACGCCGGCTTCCACCAGGCGCTCAACGTTGGATCTCTCTGTCATCGCTTACCCCTCTGTCTCGGAGGCCGAAACTTTAGGCTGCCGGCAGAAGGGTTTGCAAGGTAAACTCAAGTGATTTTTCCGGGGTCAAGCTGTCATGAAACCTGCATCTCCCAGCGTCCGGGAGGCGGCCTCGGCCACAGCGGCCGATGGGTGCTCAGACGCGCAGCTGCGCGCGAAGATTGCGCTCGTGTCGGCACCGCTGGCTGCGGCCCTGGCCCGGATCTTCGACTGGCCGAACGACCTCCGTCAGGCGTTGGTGGCGCATGGCATCCTGATCCACCAGATCACCCGAGCAAGCGGTCCATTGATGGAGGCGGCGCTCCATGCCTGTCGCCTGCGCCCTGGCGATCCGGCCGCTGCCGAACTCGCCGCTTATCTCGAACGGCATATTGAAGAGGAACGGCACCACGATGTCTGGCTCCTGGAAGACCTGGAATCCGTCGGCGTCGCGCGCGCGGAAGTCGTTTCGGCCGCGCCGCCACCCGCGGTCGCCGCGATGGTCGGGGCGCAGTATTACTGGATTCATCATCACGATCCGGTCGCGCTCATTGGCTTTATGTTGATGCTCGAATGCAATGCGCCCACCGCGGAGACCATTGCGGGCTTGAAGCGGCGTTCCGGCTTGCCGGAGAGTTTTTTCCGGACGCATCGAGTCCATGCGGCGCTCGATCCCGACCATCAGTCGGATCTCCTGGACCTGGCGATATCGCTGCCGCTCTCCCGGGCACGGCGGCAGCTGATCGACGAGAGCGTCATGCACACGCTGGAACGGATGGCGGATTGCCTGGCAGATCTCGCCAAGCGGGTCGAGCGGCGCCTCGACATATAGGGAGCGGGCGGCACCTGCCTTGCCCCCCTCCTGTCGGCGCAACACGGCAGCCGGCTCAGTCCTCGATCGCCTCTATGCCAAGGCACCGGAGCCGTTCGAGGCTGTCCTTCATGGTCTTCAGTTGTTCGGGGGAGTGTCGCTGCCAATCCATGACCTCGCCCGTCACGCGAAGCGCATCCCGGGTGCGGTATGACTTCGTCGGATTGCCCGGGAACTTCTTGTCCGTCAGATTGGGATCGTCTTCGATCGGGCCGGTCGGTTCCACCATATAGATCCTACCCGCTCCCTCGCCGAGGGCCAGCTCGGCTCCCCAGGTGGCGGCATCCAACGTCGCCGAGAGATAGACATAGGCCGCCTGCTTCCTCTCGCCGTAGTTGGAGCTGCAGCCGGGCGCGATCAGGTCCCCCCGCTTCAGGTCGGCCTTGGTGCCATGATAGTATCGCGGCGCGTTCGGATCGTCGCTGACTGCCATCGGATCGCTCCTGGTGAACTTGAGGCCGCAATAGCTACATGAGGAAAGAGGCTCGGTGATGGTTTTTCGGCGTAAGATCGGGTCTGCCGGCGAAACGCCGCCCCTGTCACAAGCGTGGATCGGTTCATGGCACCCTTGAGCGAAAACAAAGTCCCGCCCGCGGCACAGCCGCGGCCCGGGGACTACAGTTTCGACCTCGACGCGGCGCTCGACGCCGTGGTCGGCCTGCATTCGCTGGTGCCTGCGGATGCGTTCACCGCGCAGACGCTGGGAACCGAACGCGCGGGCAATGGCGTCGTGATCGACAAGGGCCTGGTGCTCACCATCGGCTACCTGATCATGGAAGCCGAGACCGTGTGGATCCACCGCAACGAAGGCGGTGCCGTGGAAGGGCATGTGCTCGGCTTCGACTACGAGTCCGGCTTCGGTCTGGTCCAGGCCCTGGGAAGGCTCGATCTGCCGCCGCTCGCCCTCGGCGCTTCGCGCGACACGGAGATCGGCAGCCGTGTCATCACCGGCGGTGCCGGCGGCAGGGCGCATTCGCTCGCGGGCAACGTGATCGCGCGCGAACCGTTCGCCGGCTACTGGGAATACGCGCTCGACGAGGCGATCTTCGTCGCGCCCGCGCATCCGAACTGGGGCGGCACCGCGCTCATATCGGAGCATGGCAAGCTGATCGGCGTTGGCTCGCTGCAGCTCGAAGGCGCGTCCGAGGGCAAGGCGGCGCAGCATGTCAACATGATGGTGCCGACCGACCTCTTGAAGCCGGTGCTCGCGGACTTGAAGGCCTATGGCCGCCCCAACAAACCGCCGCGGCCCTGGCTCGGACTCTATGCGATGGAGATCGACGACCACGTGGTGGTGTCGGGCATCGCTGCCAAGGGTCCTGCCGCGCAGGCGGAGCTCAAGACCGGCGACGTGGTCCTCGCGGTGAAAGGCGAGAAGGTGACGACGCTGCTCGCGTTCTACCGCAAGCTCTGGGCGCTCGGCACTGCCGGCGTCGACGTGCCGCTGACCCTGCACAGCCGCGGCGTCACCTTCGACGTCACGCTGAAATCGACCGACCGCGCCAAGATGATGCGCGGGCCGAAGCTTCACTAGGGCACGCCGAGCCGGATCCCCACCCGTTAGCAGGTCACGCGGGGCTGCGTGACCTCGACGGTCGCGCTGCCGATCCGGCAGCGATCGCCGAGGCAGACTTCGGCGTCCGCCATGCCGTCGACCGTGAGGTTCTCGCCGAAATGCCCGGGCGCTGGTCCGAGCGATCGAGCATCTGCGACCGCAAGCGATAGGATTCCGTCTGATAGACCAGGATCGCCCGCTGCTCGCCGCCGTGGGCCGCGAGATTGGCCTGGCCGTGGCCTTCCAGGTTGAGCCTGGAAACCCGCTCGCGGCCTGCGACCGGTGACTTCCAGATCCCGGTGCGAACGGTTCG
This sequence comes from Candidatus Cybelea sp., assembly GCA_035542015.1. GTDB lineage: Bacteria > Pseudomonadota > Alphaproteobacteria > Dongiales > Dongiaceae > Dongia. The sequence goes on along the minus strand of DATKMF010000008.1, from coordinate 13,639 downwards.
CCCCTGCCAGGGCACCTCTTTCGGTCGCCCGTCCTCCCCTCAAAGGGGGAGGTTAGGGTGGGGGCATTGCGCGATCTCGCGCCGCCAACCCACCCTTCACGGAGAGTGCGTGGGAACCAGCCTTACATCGCAGCTTCGACCGGCTCCCCCTGCGTCAGCTCGTGGCCATGGAAGGAGCGGGTCTGCGGAGGCGGCAACTCGCCGCTCTTGAACTCCTCCATCAGCTCCATCTTGCGCGCTTGCATGCGTTGGCCGAGCTCCTCCAGGTCGAGCCCTGCGGCCTTGGCCTCGGCGAACAGGCCTTCGGAGCGCTTCTCCTCCTCGTTCACGTGATGCTTGATCATCTCGGAGAGCACCGTGACCTTGGCCTCCCAGAATTCGTCGGAGGGCTGGCTGGCGAGGATCTCGGCGATCAGCACCTTGGCGCCGTCGTGCTCCACATAGGCCTCCTGGACCAGCTCCTCGTCCTCGATCTGGCCGGCGCAGCTGGGATAGAAGATCTCCTCCTCGATCACCGTGTGGATCATCAGCTCCATGCAGATCTGCTGGGCGATCTTCTGCTTCGAGGATTCGCCGCGCGAGGATTCGAATTTCTCGAACAATTCCTCCACCTTCCGATGGTCGGCCTTCAGGAGCGCGACGGCGTCCATCTCATTGGATCGGCCGTTGCGCTTGCCGGCGGTCTTGCGGCTGGTCTTGGCGCGGGCGTTCTTGCGTGCGGGCATGTTTTCCCCTCCTGGGTTGGGTTGTACGCGTGGGTGATCAGTGTTTCGCCGTGCCGGGTGCCGCCTGCTTGCGGTGGCTCTCGGCCAGCATGGTCGCCGGCGTCACTTTCGCCGCCGCGACCTGCATCTTGTTCTTCCAGCCGGTGATGATGTCGGCCTCGCCGGCCTTCATGGCATCGAACCCGGCCTGGGCGACCTCGGCGGGATCGTCCTTCTTCGAGGCCCCGATCTTGGTGTCGAGTATGCCGGCGCGCTCGAAGAACGCGGTCTCGTTGGCGCCCGGCATTAGGCGGGTGACGCTGACGCCGCCGGTTGAGGTGCCGGTGACGACGGCGAGGGGGTGGGGCGAGGTTCCGGTCATCGCGCGATCCTGACGTTCAATGCAGCGGGTGCGGCTTGGACACGGGATCGGGGACCATCTCCGCTCGGATGTCGTGCTTGCCGTGCCAGGCCAGCGCTTTCATATGCAGTTCCTCATGCGCAGCATGAGCACTCAATCGGCACGCGCAAGGTTCGTTCCGAGCGACTGGCCCGGGGTCCGGATTTTCCGTTCCCGCCGCTGCACTTCTCGTCCATGGCGCCGGTCCTCATCTCTGCTTGCGCTGTTCCCGGAAGCGGCGCTAGCCGCGCTTGATCTCGGCTGCGGCGGCCTTGGCGCCTTGCCAGCCGCGAAAAGCGAGCGCCTTCCCCGTGCCCCCCACCGCATGCACGAAGAAGTCTCTGCAGCGCGTCCTTCTCGTCGCGCCGAAGTTCGCGCACGTCGGAAATCGGGGTTCTCGCGGCCGTCTGCCAGGGGACGAAGATGAGGCGGTCGTTGCGGAAGCGCTCGCCCGCTTCTCGTTGCTCGACTTTCAGCAAACCGATCGGCCGGGCCCGGATCACGATGCCGGGGAAGGTGCCGGCGGCACCGATCAGGAAGGCATCGACCGGATCGCCGTCCTCCGCCGCGGTTCCCGGCACGAAGCCCCAGTCTTGGGGATCGACCGTGCCTGGCCCCAGCATCCGATGACGACATGGACGGCGCCCTTCTCGTCGAAGGCGAGCAGGGCGAGCAGGTTTGCAGCCGTCACGCCGGCGTCGCCTTCCGCGAGAGCGCGACGCCGAGCGGCCAGACGTACCAGAGTGCGGCCAGCAACAGGAAGACCGCGATGCCCGCCGCGGCGCCCAGGCCGAGGTTTTCCGTGATGCGCGCGATCGCAACATGCGTGTCGGCCGCGATGCCCGCACCCAACGGCAGCAGTGCCGCCGTGATCATCCGCGAGCCCAGCGCCAGCATGCGTTGGCTCGCCTCGCCGGCGAATCCCAGCCGATGCAGCGCGGCCGGCGTCATCAGCAGCACGATCGCCAGCGCGACCGCGATCGTCGCCAGGATGTGGACCGCCTTCGAAGAGGCGGGAAGGGCATCGAAACTTTCGGTCAGCATCGCGATCAGCTGAAACCCGAGAAGCGCCTGCGCGCCGGGCAGGATCACGCGGCCTTCGGTCAGCATCTGGTCGATCTTGGTGCGGATCGGGACATGTTCGGTACGGTGATCCACCATGCGGCTTCCTTCCTGTTCGCGGATGACCAGGGCGAGCGCATACCAGAAGCCCAGCGCCAGCAGGACCAGCACGGCACCCGTCGCCAGACCGAGGCCGGGGCCCGCGATCCTCGCCAGCACGACGCTCGCATCGCAGCCGAGGCTCAAGGCGAACGGCAGCAGCGCGATCCCGGCGAGGTCCGTTGCGATCCGCAGCATGCGCCCGGTCGCCTCGCCGTGTTCCACCAGGCGATGGAAAGCGGGACCCGCGATCAGGATCCCCAGCACGCTCGCCATCAGCAGGATCGCCGCCGCGAGCAGGCCCCGCTCGAGCGCGTCCAGGCGATCGAAGCCCTTCTCGAACAGCGCGCGGAATTGGAATCCGAACAGGACCTGCGCGCCCAGCATCAAGGTACGCAGCTCGTCGAGTGCGATCTTCAGCTTCTCCTGCATGACCGCACCCGACGCGCTTGGGCTAGACAATGAAATCGGAGCGCAGCCTCAGAGGCCGCCGCCGGAGCTGCCCGAGCCTCCGGTGCCGCCGCCGACCCCGCCGCCGCTCGAGCTCGGTGCGCTCATGCCCGATCCGCCCACACTGCTGCCGCCGGTGCCGGTCCCGGTGCCGACGCCGGACCCACCTTGCGGTCCGACGGCGCCCGGCATCGGCGGCGGAGTCATCATGGTCGGGGTCTGGCCGTTGTTGTTGATCTGCCCCGGCTGCTGCAGCCGGTTCTGGCAGGGCATGCCGCTTGCCGCGCTGCCGGTCGAGCATTCGTTCGGGGTGGGCGCCGTGGGGGTTTGCGCCGAAGCGGGCAGCGCCAGGGCGAGCAGGCCGGCGGCCGCACCGGCGATGATGCCTGAAGAGAGGATTGCCTTCATCTGGGACTCCATGAGCCTGGGTTTGAAGCGCGGCCATTCCGCCGCATTTCGGAGTCCAACCTCTCCTCGGAAGTTCCGTTCCCGCAGGCCCGGCGTGCGGTGGATCAATTGCACCCGCGGCGGCCTCGTGGTCGAGGCCGATCTCAAGGCCGCGCTCGATTCCGGTCAGGTTGCCGGCGCGGCGCTCGAAACCTGCATCTCCCAGTGTCCGGGAGGCGGCCTCGGCCCGCCGCCAGCTGCTGGGCCGGCGTCAGGCCCTCGGCGCTGAATGGACGACCGAAGTGAGTGAGCCTCACTCACTTCGGTCGTCTGCGCGCTTTCGTACCTGGACATCGCGCGCATCACTCTGCAATCCTCGGTTGGGGCAGGAGCCGGCGCTTGGGGAAGCGCCGGCGCGAAGAGGGTGGGCGAGGTGGAGAAGCGCGGATCGGGCTTGCTCATGCTGGCGCCGGGGGTCGCCCTGGTGGCGGTATTTCTGTTGGTCTCCAGCCCCTTTCTATCCATCGCCTATAGGATCCCGGCCCTCCACGATCTCGTCCTCTTCTTCGAGCCGGGGTTTGCGGTGCATCCCTGGCAATGGCTGTTGGCGGAGGGTATCCGCTTCGGCTTCGGTGCGCTGGGGATCCTCTGGCTGATCGTCGCCACGACGCCGCGCGGTGGGATTCGTGCTTCGCTGCGCGCGACCCTCGATCTTCGCAAGCATTGGCGCCAATTCATCTGGGCGTTTCTGCTCGGTGACTATGGAACCGGGCTTCTCTTCTCGGCGCTGCAGGTCTTCGCGCCGTCGTACGTCTACCTCGTCCGACGCCTGACACCCCTCCAGCAGGCATGGCAGTGGGTCGGTCTGCTCTTGCCGCTTGCCGGCGCCATCGTCGCCGCGCGCCTGCTGTTCGCGGAGAAGCGAGCGCCCTTCGACAAGTGGCTGGGCTACGGTGTCGCTGCCATCACGCTCTTTCAACTCGGCTGGTCGTTGCTCACTGTCATCGGCCTCGGCGACCTGCTTGCGCTGCCTGCGCATTCGCCCTCGCTGGGCCAGCGTCTCCTGGAATCCGGTCTAACCCTGACCATCGGCGCGGCCGAGGTCTGGGCGGCGCTGGCCCTGGCGCGCCGGCCCGACCTCATCACCCGAGCGGTACGCATCGACGCGACGTCGATCCTCATGCTCGCTGTGGCGACGATGGCGGTCAGCCAAGGGGTCGGCGACATCACCGAGCTTCCGATCATGCACGATGTGATCGCGACCGTCGTGATCGGCTACACGGCGATGTCGGCCCTGTTTCTGGTCCTTTCGCTCGGCGCATTGGCAATTTCCGTTGCGCGCTCGTATGGCGTGCCGGCATCGGCCGCGACGCCCGCCGCGCAGTCGTCCGCCGCGCTGCGTGCCTTGTCCACCCGACCGAAGCGCCAGCCGGTCGACTGGCTGAGAGTCCTGGGCCAGACCGTCGCCGGTCTCTTGGTCAGCGCCGCGCTGATGGGCATCGCCTACGGATTCTTCCGCCACGTCGACATCATGGCGCTGGCCTTCATCTTCCCGCTCTTTCTCGCTGCTCTCTTCGTCGGCCCGCTGCTGGTCTTCGTCTTCGGCATCCTGCGCGGCCGCATCGGCTATTCCCTGGGTGCGGCCTTGCTCGTCCTCGGCCTCTTCGGCTATCGCGCTTACAACCTGATGCTGCGCGCGGAGGAGGCGAGGTCCGCCGTGCAGCAGGCGGAGACGCTCAACCTCTATCCGTTCGGCGAGCCGAAGCGCTCGCATGACATCGTCGCGATCGTCGATTCCTATCCTGCCGGTGGACGCGACGTCGTCCCGGAATGCCAGGAGCGATGCCGATTGGTGCTCCTGACCTCGAACTATGCGTATGCGATCCAGGACCCGAAGGGCCCGACCTGGTATGTCTACGGGCTGGTTCGCGATCGCGCGGTCTGCTCGGCGCCGGAGCAGCTGAAGGACTACCTCGAATTTCTGGCCTCGGGGTTCCCGGGCGTCTGTGCGGTCGCCGCGCCGCAGGCGCCGGGTGCGGATGCGCTCATCATCCGCCAGAACCAATCCGAGGATGCGCCGATCAAGCGGCAGTTCCCCAAGGGCTTCGGCGGAACCGCCTGGGAGTTTCTGGAGCGGATCGATGGCCGGGACGAGCTGCTCGGCCGCATCGTCTGGGGTGGTGTGCCGCCGCCCTTTCTGTCGGACCAGAAGGAGCAGGGGACGAAGCCGCCGGTCGACGAGGCCGGATTCTACGCCGCGGCGCTGAAACTGCCCGGACCGGCGCTCCCGCCGCTGACCGCGGAACGGGCCACGGCCGTGATCGCGGAATTCGATGCCTTGCTGCAGGCGCCCGACGTTCCTTACACCGTCACCGACGCCTGGCGCAGATTCCCGTGGATCGCGCAGGAACCGGAAGCGGCGCAAGTCCTGATGGCGGCGATCGGCGATCGGCTCGCCTCCACCGATCCGCAACGCGTCCAACTGGGCGTCTCGGCCCTCGGCTCGTTCAAGGGCCAGAGCCGGGACTTCGCGCGACCCGCTATTCTGCATCTCCTCGGCTCCGACGATCCCGCCTTGATGAAGTGGGGTGTCAGCGCTCTTTTCGCCTTAGACACGCCCGATATCGGATTCGCGAAGGATGCGCTCGGCGCGATCGTCACCGGCAAGGGGCGCGATGCCTATGCGAACGAGCCCGCGAATCTCCTCGAGATCCTGAAGAAGGTGCGCGGCGCTTATCCCGAGCCGCGGCGGCAGGCTGCCCTGGACGCGCTCCGCAGCCGCACCGACCTCACTGATACTGAAGTGCTGGCGCTGCTCTCGGTGGCGGCTCATGGCGGACCGGACCAGAGAAAGGAGACGGCAGTACTTATCCTGGCGCTACCCGAGCCGCGGTTCCAACAAGCCGTGGCGGTCACGGCCTTCAAGCAGGACACGGTGGCCGACGACCTGCTGGCGTCGCTCTGGACCGCGGCGGATGTCGCGGAGATCGCGCGCCGCGCCCCGGCGGTGCCCAGTGCGCGGCTGAAGGACTACGTCATGGCGATCGCCTTCGCACCGGGCTTCGACGTCGTGAAGTCAGGACTGGAGCGCCTGATGCAGCAGCGTATCGCAACCCTCGACACCGGATCGCCGGAGGACAAGAAAGTCTCCGCCGACCTGAAATTCGGCCTCAGACTGCTCGAGCACTAGCGGCGCGCCGCGCTTTGGCCGCATCTTCCGGTGAACCGCGCCTTGGCAGTCGGGTTCCGCCCGCCCTTGGCTCACCCGCTGGGGAGTCCGGGAATGTCGGCCGGCGGACCGAATTGGAGCAGCGCCTGCGTCACTTCGCGCACCGCGAGCCACAGCGCCTCGCGGTCGCTGTCGCCGGTCAAGTGCATGCTGTCGGCCTTCCGCCCGCAGGCGACCGGCGCCAGGTGGCCGTGCCGCTGCACCATGGCGCGGGCCGTGGCGAAGATGTCGTCCAGCGCTGATTCGTCGCGCTCCATAAGGGGTTTTCCTGATCCTTCCCGCGTCCCCGCTTTGCGGCAGATCATAAAGCCGGATCGCGCCCTGGCCTAGGGTGGAAGCATGGAAAGCGCCATATCAGATTCACACTCGGAGCCACGCGACGATTTGAGCCCGTCCGACACGCGGCCGCTGATTCTGGTGGTCGACGATGATGCGGATCTTCGGGATTCGCTGGTCTGCATGCTTGAGGCCTTCGGCCACCGTGTCATCACCGCCGCCGACGGTGCCGAAGGCCTGCGGGCCGTCCAGGCGGAACATCCCGACTTGGTGGTGACGGATATCTACATGCCGGAATCGGATGGGCTCGAGCTCTTGACCAAGCTCAACAGCGCCGACGTGAGCGTGCCGGTGATCGTGCTCTCTGGTGGCACGGTCGACCGCGGGCTGTTCGATCCCTTGGAATCTGCGCGCAAGCTCGGTGCTGCCGCGGTCTTCGCCAAACCCTTCCAGCCGGCGGATGTGCTCAATGCCATCGCCACACTGGTTGCGGCTTAGCCAGTCAAAGTGGCTGGGTCCAGGGAGCGGCCGCCCCGGCCGGCAGGGGAGTGCCGACCGGGGCTCGGTTCGGGGCCGGGATGCCATTGCGGCACCCCTGCCGGCGCTGCTCGGGGGAAGCATATTGCGCCGGACGGAAATCCAACACCGCGGCTCGCACCGGGTTCCGGTCGATCTCGCCTTTTCTAGATACAGCGGCGGGACTGGGAACGCGCGATTCCACACACGCAGGGTCACACGCGGCTCTTCACGCCTCCGAGATTCTAGGGGGAACCGACCCGGCCTGTCGCGATTAAGTGAAGCAAGAGCCGGGAATCAACCGGACCTGCCGTGGGGGTGGGCCATGCCCGCAGAGCACAGCTCGACCGGATCGACCGGAGGCTGGTTGCAGGACCGAAACCTCGCCAATCGTCGCCAGACGTGGCGAGACGTTTCGCGCCTTCTGTGCTGGGTGCCCCGTGCATCTCGCCGTCGCCCTCAACGTTATCATGATCTTCATAATCTTCCTGTTCAGTGGACCTTCAATTTCGCGATCACGGCCGCCGTGTTCGCCAACAAGAAAATAGTGACCCCTAAGGAGGCAATCCCCAAGGAGACGATCCCCAGGGAGACGGTCCCCAAGGAGACGACACGATGACATCGCATGACATGCTGCACGATTTCGAGAAGGCTCGCCGCGAACGGATCGAGCACAAGGCTTGGCAACTCTGGCAGAGCGACGGCCGCCGCGAAGGCTGCGAGTGGCAGTATCGCTGCGAAGCCGCGCGTCTGGTGGACGAGGAGGAGCGCCGCGCCCACGCCCTCGGCCAGCAGCCGCGGCCGTCGATTGCCCCGCGCCCGATCCCGAAGCACCAGTAGCCGGCCACCGACTTCCGGCTACAGGAACCGCCCGGTATCCAGCACGACGAGCGTGTAGTCGCGGTAGCTCATGCCGAGCTCTTCGGCGCGCGCGAGCCGGCGAAGCGCGACCTCGCGGGGCGGCGTCTTCCAGGCCTCTTCATGGGCCTTCTTCCAGCAGAAATACTGCCACGCCGTCCCAAGGTCCGTCAGGGGATCGTCGTCGTCGAGCGGGGGCCCGGCATTGTGCCCCATGAGGGGGTGCAAGGCGGAGGGACGCAGCGCCACCTTCGGTGTCACGATCGGCTGCGTGCGCAGGAGATGCGCTACCAGCGACGAACGCTTGTGTCCCGGCATTCTGTACGCCCGTCCTGTCAGCCCATCCTGTCAGTCCGTCTCGAGCGCGCGATTCGCGCAGGCCCAAGCATCGCATCCCGGTCCGAAGCAAGGAAGAGGGGTGTCTGGTTGCGCTCGTAACGTGCATCAATGATGGGCCGGAAGCCCATGAATTCGTTGTATTCGAGCGGCGCTCGCCACAGCCAGGTTGCGCGACGGCGTCTCGTCGCTAATACTCTCTTAACGCGAGCCGTTGTGAAATGGACCCCGCGGCCGCGACATCGCCGCCCAAATCGTTTTTGTTTTGAGGGTCGTGGTGGACTACGAAGAGGCCAAGCGGCTGGCGAGCAGTGCCGATGTCGAGCATCGTCGCGCGCTGGCCGCCGATCCGGCCGTCGCCCCAGAGCTGCTCTATTACCTGTCGCGCGACGACTCTCCCCTGGTGCGCCTCGAGGTGGCCGGCAATCCAATGGCGCCGCGCGAGGCCGACCTGCTTCTGGCGCGCGATGCCGAGGACGAGATTCGAGCCCGCGTCGGCCAGAAGCTGGGTGAGGCGCGTCCCGCGGGTGCCGCACCGCTCAGCGCCAGGAAGCAGGCGATCACCGTACAGGTGGCCGAGACTCTCGCGGGCGATGATGCGGGTCAGGTCCGCGTTGCTGTCGCCGAGGCCCTGAAGGCTTCCGCCGATGCCCCCGCCCATGTGATACAGCAGCTCGCCCGCGACGACGAGATCAGCGTCGCCGCGCCGGTGCTGCAGCATTCGCCGGTGCTCGGCGACGGCGACTTGATCGAGGTTGCCGAGAGCGGGCGGGTCAAAGGCGTCTTGAACGCCATCGCCAAGCGCCGCAACGTGAGTTCGGGCGTGTCCGAGATCGTGGTCAACCGCGCGATCGCCTCGCCGGACGAGGCCTCTGCAGTCGGCGACCTGCTCGCCAACGATACGGCGAAGATCGCCGGGCGCACGATGGACAAGATCATCGACGTCGCGCCCGAGCAGGGCGACTGGCATCAACCCCTCGCCGCGCGCAAGGACCTCACCGGCGAGCACTTGGCGCGGGTCGCCGCGATCCCCTCGGAGACGATCGCCGAGACCATGTCGTCGCGCAGCGATCTCGATCCGAAGTCGATGGCGGCGCTCTCCACGATGGTGGCCAAGCGCATGGCCGAGCTCACCAAGAAGCGCGACGAGGAGGCTGCGGCAGCGCGTCCGCCCGCCGCCGACGCCTTCCTCAATGCGGTGCTGAAGGGTGGCAAGGTCGGCCCGGTCTGCGCCGCGATCGCCTTGCGGGCCGGCATCCCGACCGAGGTCACGATGCGGATCTTGACCTCGAAGAACGCCAAGGCGGTCACCTCGCTCGCCTGGAAGGCCGGCCTTTCGGCCCAGCAGGCGCAGGCCCTGCAGGTGAATATCGGGGGCATCTCCGCGGCGAAGGCGCTAGCCCCCACGCCGACCGGCAGTTACGCCCTGGCCACCGCCGACATGGATTGGCAGCTCGGCCTCTTTGTCGCTGATAGGGCCCGTACTCAAGCCGCGGCATCCCCCGCAATTCCCTCCCCACCCAATCCGTTCTAGACTCTCCGTTCGGTCCGCAGCGCAGAAGGGGGGAGAGGCCCGGTGACGGTCATCGACAACATCGTGCCTTTCACGATCGAAGCGACGCAGTTGCGCTCGCCCGTGACCCGCGCCGGCTACGAATACTGGCTGTCGAAGAAGGGCCACCGCCCGTTTCCCTCGCGCGCCGATTTCGACCCGCTGCTGGAGCAGCCGAGGCTCGCGCGCAATCTCGTGCTCCTTGAAGTGCTGCGCGATCCGATCGATTTCCGCTATCGCCTGATCGGCACCCGGGTGCGCGACCACATGCGGACCGATTGGACCGGGCTCCGCATGTCGGAGATCCCGATGCAATGCGCGCCCAACCCGATCTGGCAGCACCAGCTCTGGATCCTCGAGCACAAGGCGCCGCGCTTCTACCGCCCGGCCTATCTCGGCCCCTACCGCGAAGTTCTCGTCATCGAAACCGGCGAGTTCCCCATGGGTCCGGCGGGGGGCGATGTCGACATGATCCTGGTGGTCGTCGACTTCATGATGCGGTCATCGCGATGACCGCGGAACATATTCCACCGATTGTCGCAAGAGATCGCCGCGTGCCATATTCCCTGGCGGGGAATTTCCAGGGGCGCGCTCGAAATCATGCGGATGGTCTTTGCATTCTGTGTCGGGGGTTGGGTCATCCGCGTGCTGTTTGCCTTCATCGACAAGGATGTCCTGTCGCTGTCCCAGCTCGCCCTCATCCTCGGCGGCTGTGCCTTCGGCGCGATTATGTCGGGATGGGTTCCCGGCCTGCTCGGCTGGCTCGGCCTCTCGATCGGGGGAGAGGTGGTGGCGATGGAGCTCATGCATCTTCCGGTCTCGGCCGTGCAATGCACCGTCACGGCGCTCTTCATCGCCGTGGCATTGTTCTTCGGCAACACGTTCGCCCGCAGCTGAGACTCGTCTGACTTCCGACTTCTGATTCCTGACTTCTGATTCTCACGCCGCAGGCAACACCACGTGCACCGTGGAGCCCTCGCCGTGGCGGCTTTCGATCTCTAGCGTGCCGTTGTGCTGTTCGATCAGCCGCCGGCAGATCGCGAGGCCGATGCCGGCGCCGCCCTTGGGCCGGGTCTTGTAGGGATCGGCGAAGCCGGCGCCGAGCTCGAGGCTGAAGGCGAAGTCGGGTGCCAGCGTCGCGGCGAGCGCCCGCGTGCGCTGCGCCTCGGTCATGCCAAAGCCGGTATCCGCCACCTGGATGCGGATCTCGTCGCCCTGACGCATGGCGCGCAGCGCGATCCGTCCGCCGGGCGGGGTGAACTTGATCGCGTTGCCGAGCAGATTGACCAGGATCTGGGTCAGCGCCCGCTCGTCGGCGCGCAGCGTGATGCGGCTGGGCACGAAATCGAGCGTCACCTGCCCCTGCTGGGCTTGAGTCTGTACCATGCTCATGGCGGCAACGGCGACGCTGTCGAAGCTGCATTCGCTGATGACCAGGATCTGCCGGCCGATCTCGAGGCTCGAGAGATCGAGCAGATCGTTCACCAGCTTGAGGAGATGCTCGCCCGAGCTCCTGATGTCGCCGATATACTCCTGCTGCCGCTGCGGGAGCGTGCCGAGATAACCCTTCGCGAGCGCGTCGGAAAAGCCGATGATCGCATTCAACGGGGTGCGCAGCTCGTGGCTCATGCTGGCGAGGAAGGCGCTCTTGGCGCGGTTGGCCGCCTCGGCCTTTTCGCGCTGGGCCTTCAGCTCGGCCTCGATCTGCTTCAGCCGCGTGATGTCCACCCCGCAGGTGATGATGCCGCGCACCGTTCCGTCGGGGTCGCGGAACGGCGTCTTCAGAGACCAGATGATCGCCGGCTTGCCGTCGGGTCCGTTGCGCGCCTGCTCGAATTCCTGCGGCTCGCCGGTCGCCAGCACCGCGCGGTCGGCCTCCTCGACCTGCGCCGCATAATCCGCAACCACTACGTCGGAGAGGCGCTTGCCCACGAGCTCCAGGCTCTTGTTGCCGAGCGTGGCGCCGAGTGCGTCGCCGAGCACGTCGCCGAGGGCGGCTCGCCGCGAGCGGTTGACATAGCGATACCTGAGATCGGTGTCCTTGAAGGTGATGCTGACCGGCATGGCGTCGATCAGCGCCTCGAGGAACTGGCGCATCTCGTGCTCCTGCAGGCGCCGCCCGCGGTCTTCCACCTGGCGGCGGAACACCAGGAGCGCCCGCGCCATCTCGCCGATCTCGTCCCTGCGCTTGGCATCGGCCTCAAAGCCGTCTTCGATGTGGAGATCGGCATCCGTCTCCGCGAGCCCGGCCTCGCTCAGCAGCGACATCTGCCGGGTGATCCGGCGGATCGGACCGCTGACGCGCCGCTGCACCACGGCGATGCCGAGTCCGGTGAGAAACAGGATCACCAGCAAGAGTGCCGCGGTCAGGGCGACCCGCACCCGCGCCTCGTGCTGGAAATGCATCGCCCGCGCGACGATCTCCGCGGTCGACACGCGTAGAACCTCGTTGAGCGGCATCAGGAGCCCGGTATCCAGTTTCTGCAGCTCGGAGACGCCGACCCCGGCCGGGCGGCCCGACTGCAGCGTGCCGATGATCTCCGCCTGCCGTTTCGCATCCGGGCCGCTCAAGGCCGTCTTGGCCGCCGCAATCGCCTGGTTGAGCGAATCCGGAATCCCGGGACCTGCAGCGACGCTGAGTGCCGATTGCCAGGCGAGATCGGCGCGGCCGGCATCGGTCGCGGCGGTCACCACGTCGCTCGCACGCCAGGGGAGGTTGAAGGCGTCGGCGTCCTCCATCCGCAGCGTGATCAGGCTGGTGTAGTTGCGGGCGGCCGAGACCTGGCGGTTGAGGAAGATCAGCCGGTCGATCTCCGGATCGAACAGGGCGGTCGCCTGGTCCACCGCATCGGCCGCCGCGGTGATCGCGATCACGTAGTCGGCGGAAGCCTGGCCATAGGCGTCGAGCAGGCGCTGGTCGCGCTGCTCGCGGGCCAGCCGGATCGCGGCGTCCATCTCGGGCCGGATCGCCATCAAACTTTCATGCGCCTCGTTGAGCCGGCGTGCGAGCTCGGCGCCCTCGGAGAGCGGTGCCCCGCGCAGCGCCAGGATGCTGCGCTCGGACATGGCATCGGTGACCGGCCGATGCTCGGCGATGCGCTGCCAGGAGGCGGCATCGGCGGGGTCGGCGGCCATGCCCGCCACCACCAGCGTGCCGCGCTCGATCCGGGCGGAAATCATCGCCGGCAGCAGGGATTGGCTGATTTCGGCTAGGGTCGCGACCCGCTGCGCCTTCCCGCTGCGGTCGGCCTCAGTCGCCATCCGCGCGCCCACGACCGCGAGCAGCGCCGCACCCATCAGGGCGATCACCAGGGTGAGAAAGGTGCGAATGGACATAACGAAGCCAACATCCCCATGCGACCAGCCAGCGGGGCGCGGTCCCAAGCCACCGCCCGGGCAACCCGGAAGCCGGCCACAGAATGGTATTCTGCCGTTAATTCTTGTTGAATATCTACCTAGGCGTGCCTCGCGCGAATGTGTCCCGCGTTGCGGGCGTTAACCACGCCCAGTCGGCATATGCCGACTGTCGCCCTCCTCGCGGTCGGATAGCATACCGTCGGGATGGCCGGCGCAACGCTGAAAAGCGGGGAAATGACCAGGCCAGGAACATTCTGAACCGCCAAGGCTGAGCGCCGCGACCCGGACGTCCGCGGCGAGGGATGCCGGCCGGCAATTCACCATCGTGCTCTTGAGCTCCAATCCGCGGACCGGTCGGCCGGCCCGCAGGCGGTCCGCCGCCGCTAGGGACGATCGCGCAACCAATCGGAAGG
>DATKMF010000007.1:0-22069 GCA_035542015.1 Candidatus Cybelea sp. | reverse complement strand
TGCTGATCCTGACCGGCCGCTGGCGCACGTTCTTCGCCGCAGCCGTCACGGCGACGGTGATGATCGCGGCCTCGTGCCTCGTCTTCGGGACATCGATCTGGGGAGACTTTCTCGACTCCCTGCGCTTCCAGAGCGAAGCGGTGCTGGCGCGCGGCGACGTTCATTTCGTCAAGCAGCAGAGCGTGCATGCGCTGGTTCGGCTGGCGGGCGGCGGCGAGATCGCCGCCTGGGCGGCGCATCTCGCCGCCGCGCTGGCGGCGATCGGATTCACCGTCTGGATCTGGCTGAGGCCGGTGGACTATCGCCTGAAGGCGGCAACCCTGGCGACGGCCGCACTGATCGCGACGCCGTATCTCTTCATCTACGACCTGCCGCTGCTCTCGATCCCGCTCGCCTTCGTGGCCAGCTTCGCCGTTGAACGCGGCTTCATCACCGGCGAGCGTATGCTGGTCGCGGTGCTGCTGGTGGCCCTCATCTTCCTACGCTGGCCGGTCGGCGTGCTGCTGACCGCGCTGGTGATGCTGGCCATCGTGCTGCATCTGCGCCAGGCGCGAAGGATCGAAGCTTAGCTCGGCATCTCCGGATCGCGCTGCACCGGCGGCGGCACGTCGGCGAAGCCGCCGTCCTTCCCAAGGTCCGCCACGGGAAGCGGTGCCGGCTTCAGCCCCATGCGACGGCAGATGCCGAGCGTCAGGTCGGCGCGATTGAGCGTGTAGAAGTGGAAGTCGGTAACGCCCTCGGCCTGCAGCGCGCGGCACTGCTCGGTCGCCACCATGGCGGCCATCAGCTTGCGCGTGTCCTGGTCGTCGTCGAGCCCGTCGAACAGCTCGGTCAGCCAGTCGGGGATGTCGGTGCCGCACATGGCGCTGAAGCGCACGACTTGCGCGAAGTTGGTGACCGGGAGAATGCCCGGCACGATCGGCGCGGTGATCCCGGCGCGCCGCGCGCGCTCCTGAAAGCGCAGGAAGGCGGTCGTGTCGAAGAAATACTGCGTGATCGCGCGGCTCGCCCCGGCATCGAGCTTGCGCTTCAGGTTGTCGAGATCGGCATCGGCGGAAAGCGCCTGGGGATGGGTCTCCGGATAGGCGGCGACGCTGATCTCGAAATCGGCTTGCGACTTGATGAAGGCGACGAGGTCGGCAGCGAAAGCGAGCCCGTCGGGCGGTGTCGCCGAGGCGGCGCTGCCGGCCGGCGGGTCGCCGCGCAAGGCGACGATGTGGCGGACCCCGGCCTCCCAATAGCGCTCCAGCAGCTTGCCGATCTCGCGTCGGCCCTGGCCGACGCAGGTCAAGTGTGCGGCCGGATGGAGATGGGTCTCGGCGACGATGCGGCGCACGGTCTCGAAGGTCGCGTCGCGGGTCGAGCCGCCGGCGCCGTACGTGACCGAGACGTATTGCGGCAGCAGCGGCTCCAGCGCCTTGATGGTGGCCCAGAGCTGGCTCTCCATCTGCGGTGTTTTCGGTGGGAAGAACTCGAAGCTGACGCGCGGCGGCGTTTCCGGCTTGCGGAAAGCACCCTGGGCATCGAGACGCCGCAGCTGCCGCTCGTGCAGGAAATTCACCCTATGTTGCCCTTATCTTGCCCTTGGCGCAGAATCGACGAAAGTAGTCGGTTTCAGGCTAACCGCCGCAGGTTAACACGGGCCGGGGGGCCTAGCCAGCGCGGATTGCCTTCTCGAGCGCCGCCAGTTCGACCGCGGGATCGGCCCGGCTCCAGATCTCTGGGGCCGGTGCGATGAAATCGGCGCCGCTGCGCGCGAAGACCGCTGCGCTCACGGCATCGAAGCGCCCGAAGGCGATGCAGGGCACGGTCATCACCTCGCCCCACCAGGCGATGAGGTCGGTGGCGTCGGCCGCGGCGACGTCGAAGCCGATATAGTCGGCACCCGCCTCGGCGAGCTCCATCGCGGCGTGACGCTCCGGCGGCACGAGCGCGCCGACGATCGCGTCCTCGCCGAGCGCCTTGCGCGGCCCGCGATAGGCGCGCAGGGCTTCATCCGCCGAGAGGGCTGGCAGATCGAGATGCACGCCGTCGGCGCCGAGAGTCTTGGCGAGAGCGGGGCGGCCCGACAGCAGTGCTGCGGTGTCGCGCATCTGTGCAGCGCGGACCAGCGGCTGCGCGATCAGTGCGAGATCCTGGTCGCCCACGGAATCCGGTGCCGCGATCAACAGGCAGGCGATATCGGCGATATCCAGCGCCTGCTCGAGCCTGGCGAGGAAGTCGCGCAGCAGAACGCCGCCCGAAACCAGTTCGGGCGGCGTGGTCAGATAAAGCCGGCAGGGTTCGGCATCGGGGATCGCCGTCACTCCTTGCCGAGATAGATCTTGATCAGCTGGTCCAGCATCTTCAGCGCTTCGTCGCGCGGGCGCTGGAAGGTGTTGCGGCCGATGATCGAGCCGTTGCCGCCGCCGTCGCGGATGGCGCGCGCCTCGTCGTAGATGCCTTCGAGGTCCTTGGAAGCGCCGCCGGAGAAGACCACGATACGCCGGCCCTGGAAGCAGGCCTGCACCACATGGGCGATGCGGGCCTTCAGGCTGGAGATGTCGATCTTCTCCTTCTCGTAGACTTTCTTCGCCTCGGCCTGCTCGAGATGCGCCGTCGGCGGCTTCACCTTGATGATGTGCGCCCCGAGCAGCGCCGCCATGTGGGCGGCGTAGGCGCAGATGTCCATGGCGGTCTCGCCTTCCTTGGAGATCAGGTCGCCGCGCGGGTAGGACCAGACCACGACCGCGAGCCCCGCGGCCTTCGCCTCCTCAGCGAGGTCGCGGATCTCCTCCATCATGTCGAAGGCATGGTCGGAGCCCGGATAGATGGTGAAGCCGATCGCAGCGCAGCCGAGGCGCAGCGCGTCGTTCACCGAGCCGGTGACCGCCTGGTCCTTCACCGTGGCGAGGCTGTTCGAGCTGTTGACCTTGAGGATGGTCGGGATCGCGCCGGCGAACGTGCCGGCGCCGGCCTCGATCATGCCGAGAGGCGCCGCGTAAGCCGAAAGGCCGGCGTCGATCGCGAGCTGGAAGTGATACTGCGGGTCGTAGGCATCGGGATTGGGCGCGAAGCTCCGCGCCGGCCCGTGCTCGAAGCCCTGGTCCACGGGCAGGATCACCAGCTTGCCGGTGCCGCCGAGCCGGCCCTCCATCAGGATGCGGGCGAGGTTCGCCTTGGTGCCCGGATTGTCGCTCTCATAATGAGAGAGGATTTCCTTCACTTTGCGGGAGATCTTCATCGTCTCATCCTGTGGGTTGGAGAAGGGGAGGTGCAACGATCCTGGCGCGTTCTAGCCCAGAAGCCGGGACGCTTTCAATCCGGCCAGGGTTACGCGGCATTGGGAGCCTCGAAATGCACGCCGATCTCCCGGGCGATGGCGGCGAGCTTGGCCGCGACCGCGGGATCGCCACGGAAGATGAGGCTCTTCAGCCCGAGGCGCATGGCGTCATGGGCGAGGTCGGCGCGGTCGCCGCAATCGACGGCGACGGAAGGCCGCAGATCGGGATATTCGGCGGCGAGCCGCTCGGCCAGGGTCACGAAATGGAGGACGCCGTAGCGGATGATCGCGTCGGGCGGGCTGGCGAGCGTGATCCGCTCGCGGGACGCCCGCGCGGCATCGAGGGCCGCGCGGGCTTCGCGAAGGTTGGCGACGACGATAGTCTTCAGCCGAGCTTGCCCATCGCAACCGCGACGTCGCCCATTCGGTTGGAGAAGCCCCATTCGTTGTCGTACCAGGAGAGCACGCGGACGAACACGCCGTCGATCACCTGGGTCTGGGTGAGGTCGAAGGTCGAGCTCGCCGGGCTGTGGTTGAAGTCCATCGAGACCAGCGGTTCGTTGTTGGTGGCGAGAATGCCCTTCAAGCGATTGCTGCTCGCGGCGGCGGCGATCGCCTCGTTCACCGCCTCCTTTGTGGTCGGCTTCGGCGTGGTGAACTTGAAATCGACGACCGAGACGTTCGGCGTCGGCACCCGGATCGAGGTGCCGTCGAGCTTGCCCTTCAATTCCGGAATCACCAGGCCCACGGCCTTGGCGGCGCCGGTCGTGGTCGGGATCATGTTCAAGGCCGCCGCGCGGGCACGGTGCAGATCCTTGTGCAGCGTGTCGAGCGTCGGCTGGTCGCCGGTATAGGAGTGGATCGTGGTCATGAAGCCGCGCTCGATGCCGATCGCGTTGTGCAGCACATGGGCGACCGGGGCGAGGCAGTTGGTGGTGCAGGAGGCCGCCGAGACCACGGTGTGCGACTTCTGCAGCTTGTCGTCGTTGACGCCGTAGACCACGGTCAGATCGGCATTGGTCGCGGGCGCCGAGACCAGCACGCGCTTGGCACCGGCTTCGACGTGCTTCGAGGCCTTCTCCTTGTCGGCGAAATGGCCGGTGCATTCGAGCGCGATCTCGACGCCCAGCTCCTTCCAGGGGAGCTTCGTGGGATCCTTCTCCGCCGTCACCTTCATGAAGCCGCGGCCGACGTCGATCGCGTCGTCCTTGGTCTTGACCTCGCCCCTGTACCGGCCGTGCACGGTGTCGTAGCGGAAGAGATGCGCGTTGGTCGCGACCGGGCCGAGATCGTTGACGGCGACCACCTCGATGTCGCTGCGCCCCGATTCCAGGATCGCGCGCAAGGTGAGCCGGCCGATGCGGCCGAAGCCGTTGATGGCGACGCGGACAGCCATTTTTCCGTTCCTTCCTTCCGGGAGTGATGTTCTTGCGCAGGCTAGCGCCTAGCCTGCTACGACACGATGACTCAGATCAAGCGCGCGGGGCGGCGTTTAGGCTCTACAACCGAGCCTTAACCGCCTCGGCGACCGCCTGGGCCGTAATGTTGAAATGCTTGTAGACGTCGGGTCCGGGCGCCGAGGCGCCGAAGCCGGTCATCCCGACAAAGCCGGCACCTTTTGGCCCGATTTGGCCCAGATAGCGCTCCCAGCCAAAGGAGACCATGGCCTCGACGGCGACCTTGACGCCGGTCCCCAGCACCTCATTCCGGTAGGCTTCCGACTGCTGGTCGAACAGCTCCCAGCAGGGCAGGGAGACCACGGCCGCGTCAATGCCGTCCTTGGCCAGCAGCGCCTGCGCATCGACCGCGATGGAGACCTCGGAGCCGGTCGCGAGGATCGTGGCTCGCCGTTCGCCCGCCGCCGGGCGGATGATGTATCCGCCGCGCGCGCAGTGGTTGGCGACGGCAGCGTCGGCGCGGAGATGCGGCACGGCCTGTCGCGTCAGGACGAGCATCGAAGGCTTGTCGCGGCTGCCGAGGGCAAGCTGCCAGCACTCCGCCGTTTCCATGCTGTCGCAGGGGCGGAACAGCAGCAGGTTCGGGATGGCGCGGAGGGCGGCGAGATGCTCGACCGGCTGGTGCGTCGGTCCGTCCTCGCCCTGGCCGATCGAATCATGGGTCATCACATAGATGACGTGCTGGCCCATCAGCGCCGAGAGCCGGATCGACGGCCGCGCATAGTCGGTGAAGCAGAGGAACGTGCCGCCGAAGGGCACCAGGCCGCCATGCAGTGCGATGCCGTTCATGGCCGCCGCCATGCCGTGCTCGCGCACGCCGTAATAGATGTAGTTGCCCTTATACTCGCCGGGTTTCAGCGGCGCCGAGACCTTGGTCTTGGTGAGATTGGAGCCCGAGAGATCGGCCGAGCCGCCGAGCAGCTCCGGCATGACGGCGGTCAGGGCTTCGATCACCCGCTGCGAGGATTGCCTTGTCGCGAGCTTCGGCGCCTCGGCGGCGAAGGCCGATTTGATCTTGGCGATCGCGTCGTTGAGTCCGGCCGGCAGCTCGCCCTTGGTGACGCGATCGAACTCGGCGCGCTCGGCCGCCTTGTCATGGCGCCCCGTCCAGGCATTGAACTCGGCGCGGCCACGGGCGCCGACTTCCCGCCAGGCATTCAGGATCTCGGTCGGGATCTCGAACGGCGGATAGGGCCAGCCGAGCTTCTCGCGGGCACCCGCGACTTCCTCCTTGCCGAGGGGCGAGCCGTGGGTCGCGGCGGTGCCCTGCTTCTTCGGCGCGCCGAAGCCGATGATGGTGCGGCAGGCGATCATGCTCGGCCGGTCGGATTGCTTCGCCGCCGCGATCGCCTCGGCGATCGCCTTCGGATCGTGGCCGTCGATCCGGGTCGCATTCCAGCCATGAGCTTTGAAACGCGCGACCTGGTCGTCGTTGACGGCAAGCTCGGTCGGTCCGTCGATCGAGACATGGTTGTCGTCGAACAGCAGGATCAGCTTGTTGAGCTTCAGGTGACCCGCGAGCGACATCGCTTCGTGGCTGATGCCTTCCATCAGGCAGCCGTCGCCGGCGATGACGTAGGTGTAGTGGTCGACGAGGTCGTCGCCGAAGCGCGCGTTCATGATGCGCTCGGCGAGCGCGAAGCCGACCGAGTTACCCACACCCTGGCCGAGCGGTCCCGTCGTGGTCTCGACGCCAGGCGTATGGCCGTGCTCGGGATGGCCGGGCGTCAGGCTCTCGATCTGGCGGAAGCGCTCGATCTCGCCGATCGTCATCTTGGGATAGCCCGTCAGATAGAAGAGCGCGTAGAGCAGCATCGAGCCGTGACCGGCGGAGAGGATGAAGCGGTCGCGATCCGGCCAGTCGGGGTGACTGGAATCAAATTTCAGAAATTGCGAGAAGAGCACGGTGGCGACATCCGCCATGCCCATCGGCATGCCGGGATGGCCGCTGTTGGCTTTTTCCACAGCGTCCATCGCCAGCGCTCGGATCGCGTTTGCCATGCTGTTGTGGTTAACTGCAATCGATGCGCCATCGCGTGCGGCTTGGCGGGCACTGGCGGTTTCCATCGTGCAATCCTGGGCTTGTTGGGGAATCGCGGCGAAGATGCCCGCTCAACCGGGCAAGGTCAACCTCCGTTCCTGCCCCGCCGTTCCAACGCATTGGCAACCGGATGCCGTGTTGACGCGTTCAACGATCACCGGTTTAATTCGTCACATAAGCAAAAGAAACGCGGTGCCCCGGAATGGAACAGCGCTGGGGCCCTAAGGCAGAGGCACCCATTCTTTCGATGTCCCGTTTGGAAACGGCGATGAACCGCCTGGACGCCGCGATGGCGCGACTTGATGCCGCCGTGAATCAGAGCGCCGAGCGCGGCGGTCGAGATCGCGCGACTCTGGAGCACGAATTGGCGTCGCTGCGCCAGACTCATCAGTTGCTGCAGGACGAGGCGCGCCTCGTCTCGGACCGGCTCGACGTTGCCGTCGGCCGACTGCAGACCGTGGTGGCCGGAGCCGTTTGATGCGGCATGCGGGGGCGGCAACGGGGGATACGAGATGCCGACGGTGACCATCGCCCTCAACGGACGCAACTACGACGTCGCCTGCGGCGAAGGCGAGCAGGAACGCGTGCAGGAGCTGGCGGGCGAGATCCGTCGCCGCATGGAGGGGCTGACGCGCAACGCCGGAACCGCGATGAGCGAAGGCACGGCCTTCGTCATGACGGCGCTGCTGCTGGCCGACGAGCTCGATCAGCGCAAGCGCGAGACGTCCAAGCTGAAGGACGAAGGGCGGGAAAGCTCGCTCCGGCGCGAACTCGCCCTCGCCGATACGATCGAGGCGCTGGCGAAGCGGATCGAGACCCTTGCCGCAAGGGTCGAAGCGGCCTAAATAGCGATCGGGCGGTCTGCTGCCGGGTGCGACAGACCGGGTAATCCCTGGGGCCAATATAAACCTCTCGGGAGCTGTCCCTACCGGGATCTTGGTCTCGGCACATGGCGCCCACCTGCGTTTGCAGGCCACAGAGGATTCAGACGTGTCATCGGCCCACGCGGCGCCGCCCACTCCTCGCTCTTCCGCCGGCTGATCCGGCGGGATGGAGACTCCCGAAATCACGGCATGGAAGCAGCGCGAGCGACGGGCTGCGGCGGAGCGTCGCGCGCGGGCTTTCGCGTCCGCACCGAATGCCGGGCACGATCTCGCGGCACGGTTCCACGATCATGTGCATTTGCCGCGCGCCGCGGTGGTTTCCGGCTACTGGCCGCTCGAAGGCGAACTGGATATCCGGCTACTGCTGCACCAGATTCACGCGCAAGGCCATCCGATCGGTCTGCCGGTCGTGAAAGGCAAGGGCCAGCCGCTCGTCTTCCGGCGCTGGTCGCCGGGGATCGCGCTGGTCCAGGGCAGTTTTAAGGTGATGACACCGCCCGAGGGCGCGCCGGAGATCGAGCCCGAGGTGCTGCTGGTCCCGCTGCTGGCCTTCGACCATGCGGGCTTCCGCCTCGGTTACGGCGGCGGGTTCTACGACCGGACCCTGGAATTGCATCGCCATCGGGCGCAATCTGGCCGCCCGGTGATCGCGATCGGGATTGCCTTCGCGGCGCAGGAGACCGAAGAGCTGCCGCGCGGGCCCTTCGATCAGCGCCTGGACTGGATCGTCACCGAGGCCTGGGCGCGGCAATGTACGTGAACCTTGGAAAGTAGCTGAATGCGACTTCTGTTCTGTGGAGATCTGGTCGGCCGCTCCGGCCGCGACGTGGTGATCGAGCGGCTGCCGGCGCTCCGGCGCGATCTCGCGCTCGATCTCGTGGTCGCCAATGGCGAGAACGCCGCCGGTGGCTTCGGCATCACCCAAAAGATCTGCGACGAGCTCTACGCCGCCGGCGTCGACTGCATCACCACCGGCAACCATGTCTGGGACCAGAAGGAGACCGTCGCCTTTATCGGCGGCGATCCGCGGCTCCTGCGGCCGATCAACTTCCCCGCCGGCACGCCGGGCAAAGGCAGCGGGGTCTATCAGACCGCGCGGGGCAAGAAGGTGCTGGTCGCCAATCTCATGGGCCGGCTCTTTATGGACCCGCTGGATGATCCCTTTCAGGCGGCCGACCAGCTGCTGAAGACCTATCGGATGGGGGGCAATGTCGATGCCATCCTGATCGATTTCCACGGCGAGGCCACCTCCGAGAAGATGGCGATGGGCCACTTCCTCGACGGCAAGGTCAGCCTGGTGGTCGGCACCCATACCCACGTTCCGACCGCGGACCAGATGATCCTCTCCGGCGGCACCGCCTATCTGACCGATGCCGGCATGTGCGGCGATTATGACTCGGTGATCGGCATGGAGAAGCAGACGCCGATCGCGCGCTTCACCAAGAAGCTGCCGACCGAGCGCCTTTCCGCCGCCATGGGGCCGGGCACGCTCTGTGGTCTCTACGTCGAGACCGACGATGCGAGCGGCCTCGCCAGACGCGTCGAGCCCGTGCGATTGGGCGGCAAGCTCTCGCAGGCGATGCCGAAGGCAGTGCCGGTCGAGGCCTAGCGACAGTTTGGAAGATCAGGCGGCGGAGCGGGCGGCGATCGAGAGGAAGCGGTCGATCTCGCCCTGCATGATCTCGGCGCGGTCGAGGATCTGCAGCGCGACGCGATGGGCGTCCTTGGGGGCGGTCTTGGCACCGCCGGCTGCGACCGACATGGCGGTGTTGATGCCGTCGATCGCGGTCTGGCGAACGACGCCCGAGACCATGTCGGCCATGCGCTGGATCTCGGCGCGAAGCTCGGCGGCTTCGGCCTCGACGGTTTCCGGCATCGTCAGCGGGTGGGTCTGCGCCATGGTCGTCATCCCAGATCTCGAGGGGCCCGGATCGGCTCCTTGGTGAGCGATACTGCCCCGCCAAGGGTAAAGGTTCGGTAAACCCCGGCGCACTGAAACCCCGAAAAGCGACGATTCTGCAACGAAATCGGGGCTGGTCGACGCGCGGCGATATGTTAGAAGGCGTCAAAATCCTGCCATATTCGCACCCCAGTGTCCGACCGGAATCCGGTCGGGCCGGAGCGCCAAAATCCCATAGATGTGGTAGGATTTTCGTGAGAGACATCAATTTCTAGCACATCGGGGCCGACCTATGGCGGGTCATTCACAGTTCAAGAACATCATGTACCGGAAGGGCGCGCAGGATGCGAAGCGCGCCAAGGTCTTCACCAAGATCATCCGGGAGTTAACCGTTGCGGCGAAGACCGGCCAGGCCGATCCCAACGCCAACCCGCGGCTGCGGGCCGCGATCATTGCGGCGCGCCAGGCCAATATGCCGCGCGACACGATGGAACGGGCGATCAAGCGCGGGGCCGGCGGCGAGGACAACACGGCCTATGACGAGGTCCGCTACGAGGGCTACGGCCCCGGCGGGATCGCCCTCATCATCGAGGCGCTGACCGACAACCGGAACCGGACCGCCTCGGAAATCCGGGCTCTCTTCTCGAAGGCCGGCGGGAACCTGGGCGAGACCAATTCGGTCAGCTTCATGTTCGAGCGCAAAGGGGTGATCCTCTATCCGGCGAAAGCAGCCAGCGGCGACGCGATGTTCGAGGCGGCGCTGGAAGCCGGCGCCGACAATGTCGACAGCACCGCGGCCGGCCACGAGATCACCTGTGCGCCGGACGATTTCTCGGCGGTGCGCGATGGGCTCGAGGCGAAGTTCGGCGAGGCGGCCGAGGCGAAGCTGCAATGGCGCCCCATGAACACCACGCTGGTGGAAGGTGACGCCGCGGATTCCCTCCTGAAGCTGATCGACGCGCTGGAGGACAACGACGACGTCCAGAACGTCTACGCCAATTACGAGGTCTCGGACGAGACTCTGCAGCGGCTCTCCGCATAATCACTGGAAACGATGCGCATCATCGGCCTCGATCCCGGCCTGCAGCACACCGGCTGGGGCATCATCGACCAGCAGGGATCGCGGCTGTCCTTCGTCGCGGCCGGGCGCATCTCCTCGGTTGCCAGCCGGGCGCTGGCCGAGCGGCTGGCGGAGATCCATGCGGGCTTGAACGCGGTGATCGATGCGCATCAGCCCGAGGCGGCGGCGGTCGAGGAGACTTTCGTCAACAAGAACCCGACCTCGACCCTGAAGCTCGGCCTCGCGCGCGGTGTCGCGCTGCTGACGCCGGCGCTGCACCGGCTGCAGGTCTACGAATATCCCGCCAATCTGATCAAGAAATCGGTGGTCGGCACCGGCCATGCGGGGAAGCCTCAGGTGCAGATGATGGTGCGCGTGATCCTGCCGGCCTCGTCTGCGGAGTCGCCCGATGCCGCCGACGCGCTCGCCGTCGCGATCTGCCATGCGCATCACATGGGCACGCTCGGCCGCTGGGGCGCCAAGGATTTCCGCGAGGCCGCGCGGTGATCGGCAAGCTGACCGGGGTCATCGAGGCGCTGACCGAGGACGGGCTGCTGCTCGACGTCAACGGCGTCGGCTATGTGGTGCAGGCCAGCAGCAAGACGCTCTCGCGCATCGGCGACAAGGGCGCGCCCGCCAGCCTCCTGATCGAGACCCAGGTGCGCGAGGATGCAATCACTCTCTTCGGCTTCGCCGATCATGCCGAGCACGACTGGTTCCGGCTGCTGCGCACGGTCCAGGGCGTGGGCGGCAAGGTGGCACTCGCCATCCTCTCAACGCTGACGCCCGGCGAGCTTGCCAACGCCGTCGCGGCGCAGGACAAGGCGTCGGTCTCCCGCGCCAATGGCGTCGGCCCGAAGCTTGCCCAGCGCATCGTCTCCGAATTGAAGGACAAGGCCGCCTCCATGGCGCTGAGCACCACCGCGGCCAATGTCGCGGCCTTTCCGGTGCCGAAAGGCGAGAGCGGCGATCTCGTCAACGACGCCGTTTCGGCCTTGGTCAATCTCGGTTATCGACGCGCCGAGGCCTTCGGCGCCGTTTCGAAAGTCATCGCGGCCGGCGGCAAGCCGCAGCTCAATGATCTGATCGTCAACGGGCTTCGGGAGCTCTCGCAATGACGGCCCAGGGACCGGCCCAGGGACCGGAGAGCCGCGTCATCGTCCCCGAGCAGAAGACCGAGGACGCGTCGGAGCTCTCGCTGCGCCCGCTGCAGCTCACCGAGTTCATCGGCCAGCAGAAGCTGCGCGAGAATCTCGCGGTCTTCATCGCCGCGGCCAAGCATCGCGCCGAGGCGCTGGACCACGTGCTGCTCTACGGACCGCCCGGCCTCGGCAAGACCACGCTGGCCCAGATCGTGGCGCGCGAGCTCGGCGTCGGCTTCCGCGCGACCTCGGGTCCGGTGATCGTGCGCGCCGGCGACCTCGCGGCGCTGCTGACCAACCTGCAGCCGCGCGACGTGCTCTTCATCGACGAGATCCACCGGCTTTCGCCGGCGGTCGAGGAGATCCTCTATCCGGCGATGGAGGACTTCCAGCTCGACCTCATCATCGGCGAAGGCCCGGCTGCCCGCTCGGTGCGCATCGACCTGCCGAAGTTCACCTTGGTCGGCGCGACGACGCGCCTCGGCCTCATCACCACGCCGCTGCGCGAGCGCTTCGGCATTCCGCTGCGGCTCAACTTCTACAACGCAGCAGAGCTGGAAGAGATCGTGCGCCGCGGCGCGGGCCTGCTCTCGTTTGATCTGACGGCGGAGGGCGCCGCGGAGATCGCGCGCCGTTCGCGCGGCACGCCGCGCGTGGCCGGCCGCCTGTTGCGCCGGGTGCGCGACTTCGCGGCGGTCGCCAAGAACGGCCGCGTCGATGCCAAGCTCGCCGACGAGGCGCTCAATCGTCTTGAGGTCGACGGGCTCGGCCTCGACGCCATGGACCGCCGCTACCTCCGCGCCATTGCCGATGACTACGGCGGCGGCCCGGTCGGCGTGGAGACGCTGGCCGCGGCTTTGTCCGAGCAGCGCGACACGATCGAGGACGCGATCGAGCCCTATCTGATCCAGCAGGGCCTGCTGCAACGCTCGCCGCGCGGCAGGATGCTGACCCTCAACGGCTACCGCCATCTCGGCATGACGCCGTCTCGGTCCACCGAGGCGCAATTGGAATTGCTGGCGGCCGCGGGCAGCGAAGAAGAGGGCGCATGAACGCACTCGCCCCGACCCACCGCTACAAGCTCCGAGTCTATTTCGAGGATACCGATGCAGGGGGCGTGGTTTACTACGCGAACTATCTGAAGTTCGCCGAGCGGGCCCGGACCGAGATGCTGCGCGCCGCCGGGATCGAGCATGCGCGGATGGTGGCGGAGGAGGGGCTGATGCTGGTGGTGCGGCACTGCGCCGCCGACTTCCGTCGCTCGGCGCGCCTAGATGACGAGCTCGAGGTCGAGACGCGGCTCTCCGAGATCGCCGGCGCCTCCCTCTCGCTGGCCCAGACCATCCGCCGCGACGGCGAAACCCTGGTCGAGCTTTCGGTCACCGTCGCCTGCATCAGCCGCGAAGGCCGCCCAAGGCGCATCCCCAAGCACTTGCGCGCCGCCATCGCCATAAACTGACCACAATGTTGCGCATTTTGAACGAGCGAGATTGAGACGATGAATCAAGACACTCCACCCCCGGCCGTCCCGGTCGCCCCGGTTTCCGGCGGCGTCCTCGATCCCTCGACCGCGGCCTCCGCGGTCCAGGGCGGCGTCGGCCTGCCGAGCGGCGCCGTCCACGACCTCTCGGTCTGGGGCCTCTTCCTCCAGGCCGACTGGATCGTCAAAGCCGTGGTCATCATGCTGATCCTGGCCTCGATCTGGAGCTGGGCCATCATCTTCGACAAGTCGATTCGGATCCGCGGCCTGCGCGCCAAGGCCCGCAAGTTTGAGGAGGCGTTCTGGTCCGGTGGCTCCCTGGAGGAGCTGTTCGACCGCATCGCCAACCGGCCGACCGATCCCATGGCCTCGATCTTCGTCGCCGCGATGCGCGAATGGCGCCGCTCGGCGGCCAAGGGCCTGCTCTCGACCGAGTCCCTGAAGGAGAGTCTGCAGGACCGCATCGAGCGGGTCATGAACATCACCCTCGGCCGCGAGATGGAGCAGCTGGAACGCTACATGGGCTTCTTGGCCTCGGTCGGCTCCGCGGCCCCCTTCGTCGGCCTGTTCGGCACGGTCTGGGGCATCATGAACAGCTTCGCCTCGATCGCCGGCTCGAAGAACACCAGCCTCGCGGTGGTGGCGCCCGGCATCGCCGAAGCGCTGTTCGCGACGGCGCTGGGTCTGGTCGCCGCGATCCCCGCGGTCTTGGCCTATAACAAGCTCTCCGGCGATATCGGCCGCTACGGCAACCGGCTGGAGGCCTTCTCCGGCGAGTTCGGCGCCATCCTCTCGCGCCAGCTCGAGGAGAAGCACTGATGGCGGTCCGGCTCGGTCATGCCAGGCAGCTGCGCGGCTATTCGGCGCGGCGCAAGTATTCGCCGATGTCCGAGATCAACGTGACGCCGATGGTGGACGTCATGCTGGTGCTGCTGGTGATCTTCATGGTGACGGCGCCGCTGCTGACGGTCGGCGTGCCGGTCGATCTGCCGAAGACCAAGGCCGCCGCCATGAACAACGAGGACAAGCCCCTGGTGGTCAGCGTCAAGAAGGACGGCTCGGTCTACCTCCAGGACACCCAGATCGACATGGACAGCTTAGGGCCACGGCTCGAGGCGATCATCGCCAGCAAGCCGGACACCGTCGTCTACGTGCGCGCCGACAAGGACATCAACTACGGCCTCTTCGCCCAGGTGCTGGCCGAGCTGCAGTCGAACGGCATCACCAAGATCGGCCTGGTCAACGACGCCAAGGACACGAGCGCGACGCCGCCCGGCGGCACCGCGCCCGCCGCGACAGCGCCGGCCGACACCACCCAGCAGAAGTCGAAGTGAAGCAGGTTACGCGCTAGGTCATGCAACTCGTCTGGGCAGAGCGCAGCACTCCGATCACCGGCGGTTTTCTGCTGTCGGTGCTGTTCCATGTGCTGTTGGCGCTTCTGATCATTCTCGGGCTCCCGTCGTTCTTCCAGCCGGAGGTGTTGCCGCAGCCCGAAGGGATTGAGGCGACCATCGTGTCCGACATCACGGCGGCGCCCAAGGTCGACAAGCAGGGCAAGCAGCAGGATCTGCCGAAGCCGCCGACGCCGCCCGCACCTGAGCAGAAGAAGCCGGAGCCGCCGAAGCCGGCTCCGCCGGTGACGCCTGCACCGGCCGCCTCAGCGCCTGCACCCGCCGAAGCACCGGTTGCAATCCCGGATGAGACCAAGAAACAACCCGATCAGAAGAAGCCGGACGACAAGCCGAAGCCGGACGAGAAGAAGCCTGACAAGAAGCCGGAGGAGAAGCCGAAACCGGACACGCAGCAGCAGGACTTCAATGCGCTGTTGAAGAACCTGACCAAGCAACAGCCGGCACCCGAGACGCAAGACAAGCCGAAGCCCAAGGCGCAGCCGGCTCCAGCTCAGCCGACCGTTGGGCAGCAGGCGTCTCTGACCAATGACGTTCCCATCACGGCTTCGGAAGAAGACACGATCCGCGCTCAGGTCGAGCACAACTGGAACTGGGATCCCGGCGCCGAGAACTTCCAGGACATGCTGGTCGAGCTTCGGGTCTCGCTGCAGCCGGACGGGACGGTCACCGACGTCCAGATTCTGAACAGCCAGGACGTCGCGGGCTTCGGTGCGTTCGCTGACAGCGCCAAGCGCGCCGTAGAGATATCGAGCCCACTCAAGCTGCCGAGTGGCAAGTATTGGCCCACGATCGTTCTTCGCTTCAAGCCTGAGGACGCGATCCAATGACCGTCCGGGCTTGTGGGTTTGCCATCGGTTCCGGGCCGCTCCTCGTTCTTGGGTTTGTCATGCTCGGTTGCGATTCCGAGCAAAGCTCCGCCGCTCAGCCATCGGCAACGCCTGCGATGAACGCTTCGAGCGTCTCCATGACGGCCACCGAGGAGGATGACGTCCGCCGCCAGATCGCGCGCAACTGGAACATCGACTTCAACCATCCCTGCAAGCAGAGGCTCGAAGTGCGCATCGCTCTCGCGCGCGATGGAACCGTTCAGCGCGCCGAAGGGTTGGAGAATTTCGCCAGCGATCAAGTCTGCGCCGCGGCCCAGGACGCGGCCTTGCGCGCCGTCTGGTTGTCCAGTCCGCTGAAGCTGCCGCCGGGCCGCACTTGGCCGAGCGTGGTGCTCCTGTTCGACCAGCACCTTTCCATGTGAGCCGCGAATGGGTTCTGCCGATGGGTTCAGTTTATGCGCCGCCGGTGGCAGGAAATCGGGAGAAGTGTTAGGGGATTCGCCAATTCCGCCGCGATGCGCACCGACTCGGTGGCATCCGGTTTTCGACAGGAAGGACTGAGGGTCATGATGCGTCTGACTGGATTGATGGCCGCGGCTCTCATGGCGGCAGTTTCGTTCAGTGTTGTTTCCCTGCCGGCCGGCGCCGAGCCCGTCATCGACATCACCAAGGGCAACGTGCAGCCGATGCCAATCGCGATCCCGAATTTCTACGGGGCCAATCCGGCGGATGGTCAGATCGGGGCCGACGTGGCGCAGGTGGTCTCCGCCGATCTCGAGCGCTCCGGTCTCTTCGCGCCGATCGATCCGAAGGCCTTCATCCAGGACAATGCCTCGTTGCAGCAGAACGTCCGCTTCCAAGACTGGAAGCTGATCAACGCCCAGGCTTTGGTCGTTGGCGCGGCGCACTCGCTGCCCGGCGGCCAGGTCAGCGTCGAGTTCCGGCTCTGGGACGTGTTCGGCGGCCAGTACATGACCGGCGAACGCTATACCACGACGGCCAACAACTGGCGGCGCATGGCGCATAAGGTCGCCGACTCGATCTACAAGCGCATCACCGGCGAGGACGGTTATTTCGACACCCGCATCGTCTACATCTCGGAGACGGGTCCCAAGGACAAACGGATCAAGCGCCTCGCCATCATGGACCAGGATGGCGAGAACCATAAGTTCCTGACCGACGGCGCTGTGCTGGTGCTGACGCCGCGCTTCTCGCCGGCGGCACAGGACATCACCTACATGTCCTATTTCAACAACAAGCCGCGGGTTTATCTCTTCAACATCGACAGCGGCCAGCAGGAGGTGCTGGGCGACTTCCCGGGCATGACCTTTGCCCCAAGGTTTTCGCCGGACGGCTCCAAGGTCATCATGAGCATGGCCGATGCCGGCAACTCCGACATCTACACCATGGACATCCGTACCCGCCGCTCCCAACGGTTGACGGACAGTCCTGCCATCGACACCTCGCCGTGCTACTCGCCGGACGCAACGCGGATCGTCTTCAACTCCGACCGCGGCGGCGAGCAGCAGCTCTATGTGATGAACGCCGACGGCTCCGGCGTGCAGCGCATCAGCAAGGGTAACGGGCGCTACGCGACACCGGTCTGGTCGCCGCGCGGCGACCTCATCGCCTTCACCAAGATCCTCGGCGGCGAGTTCCAGATCGGGGTGATGCGACCGGATGGCTCAGGCGAGCGAATCCTCTCCACAGGCTGGCTGGTGGAGGGTCCGACCTGGGCCCCGAACGGCCGGGTGCTGGCCTTCTTTTCACAGGATCAGCGCGGGCTTACCCAGCTGCATAGCATCGACCTCACCGGCTACAATGAACGCATCTTGAAGACGCCTCTCGACGGCTCCGATCCGGCCTGGTCGCCCTTGCTTGACAATCAATAATCCACTATGTTCCGCGCCGATTCCGGGGGCTTCAAGGCCCAAATTCGGGTACAATCACCTGTAGAATCGGCGAATCAGGCGTAAGGGTAGGCCCGGAACCCAGCGGGGGTGGGGGTATTATCCACGAGTCGGCCTGTGAATAAGAAGAGAGGATGAGAGGATAAAAAAATGCGTCTCCAGATAGTGTCCGTTCTGGCTGCAGGCCTTCTCCTGGCGGCCTGCTCTTCGGACCAGCCGGTCCAAACGGCTTCCACTCAGGGTGCCGGCAGCACCCAGCAGACCGGGGCCGCGATGGGTGGGGCGGTAACTCCCGGCAGTCTCGAAGACTTCAACCAGAATGTCGGCAACACGGTCTATTTCGGTTTCGACCGCTATGACCTGACCGCCGAGGCGCAGTCGCAGCTGCAGAAGGAAGCGGCTTGGCTCAATCAGTACAAGCAGCACACCGTGACGATCGAGGGGCATTGCGACGAGCGCGGCACGCGCGAGTACAACTTGGCGCTCGGCGAGCGTCGCGCGAACTCGGTGGCGAACTATCTGGTCGCGCTCGGGGTCGACAAGGGCCGGATCAGCACGATCTCCTACGGCAAGGAGCGACCGATCTGCACCGATTCCAATGAGTCCTGCTGGTCGCAGAACCGCCGCGGCGTTACCGCGATCAATCAGTAACGTCCGGCCGTTCACCGGCTCGGCTACGGCTATGACGGCGCCGGCGTCGCCCCCTCGGGCGGCGCGGGCGCTTGTCGTTTCAAGGACCTTGTCGTTTCAGGGACAGGGTCGGAACCCGACTCTGGCCGCGCGGTTCTCACTCCGGAGATACTGGCTGGCGCCATATTTCCGCCCAGAACCGAGCCAAGTATGATTCGGCCGATTGTTGAATGTGGCTCAATCCCCCCGGGCGTCAGCGCGCCGATATTCGCGCGCGCGCCCGACAACGAGGCAGCGGGTCGATGATGGCTGTTCAAATCTCCTGTGCCGGTCCTCGATCGAGGCCGGTCCTGTTCTCCGCCCGCGTTCGGAGCATCCTCTTCGCGGCGATCCTGCTGGCGGGAACCGCAAGCGCCGTCGCGCCGGCAAGGGCGGATGAGATCGACGACCTGCGCCAGCAGATCCAGCAGCTGCAGCAGCAGGTCACCTATCTGCAAAACCAGATTCCGGGCGCCGGAGCCGGCGGCGCGACAGGCGGCGGCACGATTGCGGCCCAGCAGGTCGTGCAGATGCAGCAGATGAGCCAGCAGATGAGCCAGCTGCAGGGCCAGATCGAACAGCTCGGCATCAAGCTCGACGACCTCTCGAGCCGGGTGGACCGGGCGCAGAAGGACACCGAGTTCCGTCTCGGCCGCCTGGAGGGCGGCGGTGCCGCGGGTGCTCCCGCCACGATGGGGGCAAACACCGGTGCGCCGGCAGGAGCATCGCTGGGAGCGTCGGCCGCTCCCGCAGCCACGGCCGGCGCCGCCGCGTCGGCGATTCCGGCGAGCCCGGCGCCGCTGCCGTCATCGGCGGCCGAGATGACGGTCGACGGCTCGGCCGGCGCGCCGCAGCAGCTTTCCAGCGGCCAGAGCCAGGCCGCGACGAATCAGGGCCCGACCGCGCCGGGCACGCTGGGCACCTTGACCCAGGAGCAGGCGGCCAACCTGCCCCAGGCTCCGGCGGGTGCCGCCGAAGCCGCCGCCGCGGCGGCGGCGCAGACGCCCATGCCGACCACGCCGAGCCCGAGCCAGGACCCCAACAACATCGTGCTCCCGGGCAATACGCCGCAGGACCAGTACAACTACGCCTTCGGTCTCCTGCAGCGCAGCGCCTATGCCGAGGCCGAGCTCGCCTTCAAGGCCTTCGTCGCGCAGCATCCGAAGGACCCGCTTGCCGGCAACGCGCAGTATTGGCTGGGCGAGACCTATTACGCCCGCAGCGACTACCAGAACGCGGCGATCGTCTTCGCCCAGGGCTACCAGAAATATCCGAAGAGCCCGAAGGCCCCGGACAATCTGCTGAAGCTCGGCATGACCCTCGGCCAGATCGGCCAGAAGGACAATGCCTGCACCGCCTTCAAGCAGCTGGCCAAGGACTTCCCCAACGCCTCGGCCTCGATCA
Source organism: Candidatus Cybelea sp. (assembly GCA_035542015.1). Lineage (GTDB taxonomy): Bacteria > Pseudomonadota > Alphaproteobacteria > Dongiales > Dongiaceae > Dongia. The sequence continues at coordinate 2,621 of DATKMF010000007.1, read as the reverse complement.
AGGACCGCGCCGCCCGCGCCCAGCAGCGCTACGGCTGCACCAGCTGAGTGAATCAGCGACTGCGGTCTTCTTGGAGAGACCGGACGCTGGGCGATCCAGCGCGGGCGCGTCGGTCGTGACGGCGGCTGAGATCATCCTGCCCGACCGCTTCGCCGCGCTGATGGCGCGGCTGGGGCCGTTCGAGCCGACGCCGACCATCGCGGTCGCGGTGTCCGGCGGGCCCGACAGCATGGCGCTGACCTTGCTCGCCGCCGCATGGGCGGCGGCGCGGAATGGGGGCGTCGAGGCGATCACGGTCGATCACGGGCTGCGGCCCGAATCCGGCGACGAGGCGCGCCAGGTCGGGACCTGGCTCGCGGATCGTTCGGGCGTCTCGCACGCGGTCCTCGAATGGCGGGGTGCCAAGCCGGAGCGCGGCATCCAGGCCGCGGCGCGGGAGGCGCGCTATCGTTTGCTGACCGAGCATTGCAGGGCGAAAGGCATTCTCCATCTCTGTCTCGCCCATCATCTCGACGACCAGGAGGAGACGCATCGGCTCCGTGCCGAGCATGGCAGCGGGTCACAGGGCCTCGCCGGCATGAGCGCGATCCGCGCGACGGACGGCGTGCGGCTGTTGCGCCCGCTGCTGGGGATTCCAAAGGCGACGCTGATTGCGACGCTCCGCGCGCGCGGCCAGGAATGGATCGAGGATCCGAGCAACCGCAACCCGGCCTTCGAACGGGTGCGGCTGCGACAATCCCAGGCGCCTGATGGAGCGGAGGCGACCATCGCGAGGCTGCGCCGTCTCGGCCTGGAGCGCGACCGCTTGGAGCGTCAGGCGGCGGCGATGCTGTCCGAAGGCCTCTTATTGCACGACGGCGGCTGGGCCGAAATCGAGCCGGTCCGCTGGCAGGCTTCCGATCCGGCCGCCCCGCTCGCCCTCGGCTGGATCTTGCAGTCGATCGGCGGGACCGAGTTTCGGATCCCGGCCGCGCGCTGCGCCGAGGCGCTGGCGGCGATCCGCGCGGAGGAGGTCGCCGATTTCACACTGGGCGGCTGCCATCTCTCGCGTCGCGCCGCCACCCTCCGGATCGCCCGCGACTGGGGTGCCGTGCAGGATACCCGATCGGTCGGGCCGGGCAGCCGCTTCCACTGGGACCGGCGCTTCGAGATCCGGATCGGCCCCGAATGGGGCGGCCGCGGGTCACTCACGGTCGCGCGGTTGGGCGAGCGCGGGCTGCAGCGGCTCGGCCGCGCGGGCCATTCGGTGACCGGTCACGAAATCGTGGAGCCGGCCAGGAAGGCGCTGCCGGCGCTCTTTGACGCAGAGGTTCTGCTGGCGGCCCCGCAGCTTGGCTTCGGCCGGGGGATGGAAGCCCGATTCCTCCCGGCCAGACCGGCGACATCTAGCGGCTTTACAGTTGCTTATTAACCGACGCACACTATGTAAAGGCTTGCGGTAACGGCCTCCGGGCGAGCGGGAGAAACCCGCTGCGCCGGGGGCTTCTGGTGCTTGGCATCGTGGACCCCATACGCGGACCCTATTGAGGGGGCGAGGATCGTAACGTGAATTTGGGCAAGAATCTCATCATCTGGGCCGCGATCATGGTGCTCCTGATCGTGCTGTTCCAGGTCTTCCAGAGCGGCAGCAGCCGGAGCGGCCGCGAGCCCATGCCTTACTCCGAATTCCTGAACGACGTGAACCAGGGCCAGGTGTCCGACGTCACCATCCTGACCTCGCCGAACCAGGGCAACAGCATCTCGGGTCATCTGCAGGTCGGTGGCATGCCGTTCACGACCTTTGCGCCGGCCGATCCGAAGCTGGTCGAGACCCTGATGGCGAAGGGCGTCAAGATCACCGCGAAGGCAGAGGATGATTCCATGAATCCTCTGCTCACCATCCTGATCAACTGGGCGCCGTTGCTGATCATCGCCGGCGCCTGGATCTTCGTGATGCGCCAGATGCAGGCCAATGGCGGCAAGGCCATGGGCTTCGGCAAGTCGAAGGCGCGCCTGCTGAACGAGCGCGCGGGCCGCGTCACCTTCGACGACGTCGCCGGCATCGAGGAAGCGAAGGGCGAGCTCGAGGAGATCGTCGAGTTCCTGAAGGATCCGCAGAAGTTCCAGCGCCTCGGCGGCAAGATTCCGAAAGGCTGCCTGCTGGTCGGCCCGCCGGGCACCGGCAAGACCTTGCTCGCCCGCGCCATCGCCGGCGAGGCGAACGTGCCGTTCTTCACCATCTCGGGCTCGGACTTCGTCGAGATGTTCGTCGGCGTCGGCGCATCCCGTGTGCGCGACATGTTCGAGCAGGGCAAGAAGAACGCGCCTTGCATCATCTTCATCGATGAGATCGACGCGGTCGGCCGTCACCGCGGCGCCGGTTTGGGCGGCGGCAACGACGAGCGCGAGCAGACCCTGAATCAGCTGCTGGTCGAGATGGACGGCTTCGAGGCGAACGAGGGCGTGATCCTGATCGCCGCCACCAACCGTCCGGACGTGCTCGACCCGGCGCTGCTGCGCCCCGGCCGGTTCGACCGCCAGATCGTGGTGCCGAACCCGGACATCAACGGCCGCGAGCAGATCCTGAAGGTGCATATGCGCAAGGTCCCGCTGGGCCCGGACGTGGATGCGCGCGTCATCGC
>DATKMF010000006.1:0-2529 GCA_035542015.1 Candidatus Cybelea sp. | reverse complement strand
TCCGGCATGATGGCGCGCTCGACCACCTTCATCTGGCGGCGGCGGGCGAGATCCATGACGGTCTGGCGCGTGATGCCGTTCAGGAAGCAGTCGGGGGTCGGGGTATGCACTTCGCCGTTCTGCACCAGGAAGACGTTGGCGCCGGTCGCTTCGGCGAGCTGGCCGCGATAGTCGATCATCATCGCGTCCTGATAGCCCTCGGCCTCGGCCTCGTGCTTGGAGATGGTGCAGATCATGTAGAGGCCGGCGGCCTTGCTGGCGGTGGGCGCGGTGTTCGGCGCCGGGCGCTGGTACTTCGCCCATTTGAGGCGGATGCCCTTCTCCAGCAGCTCCGGCGAGAAATAGGCCGGCCACTGCCAGATCGCGATCGCGCAGTGGATCGTGTTCTGCTGGGCGGCGACGCCCATCATCTCGCTGCCGCGCCAGGCGAGCGGCCGGACGTAGCAGTCGGTGAACCCCAGGCGTCGGATCAGCTCGGCCTTTGCCTCGACCAGTTGCGTCACCGAATAGGGGATCTTGAAGCCGAGGATCTCCGCCGACTTGTGCAGGCGCTCCGAATGCTCCTTGGACTTGAAGACCTTGCCGCCATAGGCGCGCTCGCCCTCGAACACGCAGGAGGCGTAGTGCAGGCCGTGGGTCAGGACGTGGATTTTCGCTTCCCGCCACGGCACGAACTTGCCGTCGAACCAGATCTCGCCGTCGCGATCGTCATAAGGCACCAGGCTCATGGTAAGGATTCCTCCGGTCAGGCTTATCGGGTTATAAAAGCATCGTATCCGGGTCCAGAGTAAAAGCTTCGGAAAAATAAGTCAACAGTGCTGACATATAATGGCTGAAGGCAAAACCCCGGCAAATCCGCTGTTTCTGCGCGACGACGATCTGCGGCAAGGCATCGAGCTGCTGTTTTTCGCCTACCGGGATTTCACGGCGCGGGCGGATGAAACCCTCTTGCAGTTCGGCTTCGGCCGGGCCCATCACCGCGTGATCTATTTCGTCGGCCGCAATCCCGGCATGACGGTCTCCGACCTGCTCGACATCCTGAAGATCACCAAGCAGAGCCTCTCCCGGGTGCTGAGCCAGCTGGTGCGCCAGGGCTTCATCATCCAGCGCCCCGGCGCCACCGACCGGCGCCAGCGCCTGCTGAGCCTGACCGATCGCGGCGCCGATCTCGAGCGCAAGCTGACCGAGGACCAGCGCGCGCTGGTGGCGCGCGCCTATAAGAGCGCCGGCGCCGAGGCGGTCGAGGGCTTCCGCAAGGTGCTGCTCGGCCTGATCAACGAGGACGACCGCGAGCGCTTCAAGCCGTCGCCGCGGTGACCCTGGGATGACCGAACAGGAGCCGCACATCCTCGTTGTCGATGACGACCGACGGCTCCGGGACCTCATCGCCCGCTATCTCGGCGAGCAGGGCTACAACGTGCTGACCGCGGTCGACGCCGCCGATGCCCGGGGCAAGCTGAAGAGCCTCGCCTTCGATCTCCTGGTGCTGGACGTGATGATGCCCGGCGAGAACGGGCTCGAGCTCACCGCCGATCTCCGCAGCGAGAGCGACGTGCCGATCCTGCTCCTGACCGCGCGCACCGAGATCGAGGACCGGATCTCCGGCTTCGAAAGCGGCGCCGACGACTATCTGACGAAGCCGTTCGAGCCGAAGGAACTGGTCTTGAGGATCCGCTCGATCCTGAAGCGCGCGCGTCCAGGGCCGCGTGCCGCCGCGCAGCGCACGGTCGTGAAGTTCGGCGAGTTCCTGTTCGAGCTCGACCGCCGCCGCCTGTTCAAAGGAGAGGACCCGGTCTACCTCACCGAAGCGGAGACCGATCTCCTGGCGCAACTGGCGGCCCGCGCGGGCGAGGCGCTCAGCCGCGACGAGCTCTCCTCCGCTTCCGCCGTCGATTCCGAGGAGGGACCGAGCGAATCACCCGCCAGCCGCCAGGTCGATGTCCAGATGACGCGCCTGCGGCGCAAGATCGAGGCCGATCCTCGGTTCCCGCGCTTCCTGCAGACGGTGCGGGGCCGCGGCTACATGCTGCAACCGGATTGAGACTTCCCCGTGCTGCGTGAACTCCGGCGGATCGTTCTCGGAGCCGAGCGCCTGCTGCCGCAGACGCTGCTCGGCCGCTCGATCATCATCATCGTGACGCCGGTCGTCCTCTTGCAGGCGGTCTCGGCCTGGGTGTTCTACACCAGCCATTGGAACACGGTGACGCAGCGCTTTGCGCAGAGCGTCGCCGGCGACATCGCCTCGGTGATGCGCCTGCTCCCCCGGCCGATCGACCCCGAACAAGCCAATGGAGTCTTCAAGATCGCCGACGACATGATGGACCTGCGCCTCGCCTTCAAGCCCGGCGACATCCTGCCGAACGATCCGACCATCACGCGCCAGAACGTGGTCGATCGCGCGCTATCGAACGCGCTGCAGGCGGCGGTGCAGCGGCCGTTCCTGATCGACAGCCGGTCGATCCGCAACTTCGTCGAGATCCACGTCCAGCTGCCGGACGGCGTGCTCCGCGCGGTGGTGCGGCGGCGGCG
>DATKMF010000005.1:0-18050 GCA_035542015.1 Candidatus Cybelea sp. | reverse complement strand
TGACCGTGTCGCGGGCGCCGGTCAGCGCCTTCGCCATCTCGCCGAGGATGTGCAGCCGGCCGCCTTTCGCCTGGTCGAGCGCGATCTGCATGATCTGCGATGTGATCGAGGTGATCTTGATGTCCATCTGCAGGGCGGTGATGCCCTGGTCGGTGCCGGCCACCTTGAAGTCCATGTCGCCCAGGTGATCCTCGTCGCCGAGGATGTCGGAGAGGACGGCAAAGCGGTCGCCTTCCTTGATCAGGCCCATGGCGATGCCCGCCACCGGCCGCTTCAGCGGCACGCCGGCATCCATCAGCGAGAGCGAGGTGCCGCAGACCGTCGCCATCGAGGAGGAACCGTTCGACTCGGTGATCTCCGAGACGATGCGGAGCGTGTAGGGGAAGTCGTCGCCGACCGGGAGCAGCGGATGGACCGCGCGCCAGGCGAGCTTGCCATGGCCGATCTCGCGCCGGCCCGGCGAGCCCATGCGCCCCGCTTCACCCGTGGAATAGGGCGGGAAGTTGTAGTGCAGCATGAAGCGCTCGCGATACTCGCCGGCGAGCGCGTCGATGATCTGCTCGTCCTGGCCGGTGCCGAGGGTCGCCACCACCAGCGCCTGGGTCTCGCCGCGGGTAAAGAGGGCCGAGCCATGGGCGCGCGGCAGCACGCCGACTTCGGCGACGATCGGGCGCACGGTCTTCAGGTCGCGGCCGTCGATCCGGCTCGACGTGTCGAGGATGTTGCCGCGGACGATGTCCTTCTCGAGATCCTTGAACAGCTTGCCGACCAGCTCCGCCTTCTTTTCGTCGGTGCCGATCGCTTCCTTGGCCTTGGTCTTCACATCCGCGACCTGGTTGGTGCGGTCCTGCTTGGCCAGGACCTTGTAGGCGGCGGCGAGCGGCGCGGAGAACTGGGCCTTGAGCGCGCCCCAGACTTCCTCGCTGGCCGGGTCCTTCTCGGCGAGAGCCCAGGGCTCCTTCGCGGCCTGCTCGGCCAACTCGATGATGGCGTTGATCACCGGCTGGAACTGCTGGTGGCCGAAGTTGACGGCGCCCAGCATCACCTCTTCGGAAAGCTCCTGCGCTTCCGATTCCACCATCAGCACGCCGTCGGCCGTGCCGGCGACCACGAGGTCGAGCTTGGAGAGCGGCAGATCGCTGAGCTTGGGGTTGAGCACATACTCGCCCTCGACATAGCCGACGCGCGCGGCGCCGATCGGGCCCATGAAGGGGATGCCGGAGAGCGTCAGCGCCGCGGAGGCGCCGACCATGGCGACGATATCGGGATCGTTCTCGAGATCGTGGCTCAAGGTGGTGCAGACCACCTGGGTCTCGTGGCGATAGGCCGGGTGGAACAGCGGGCGGATCGGCCGGTCGATCAGGCGCGACGTGAGAATTTCCTTCTCGCTCGGACGCCCTTCGCGCTTGAAGAAGCCGCCGGGGATCTTGCCCGCGGCGAAGCTCTTCTCCTGGTAATTCACGGTCAGCGGGAAGAAATCGATGCCGGGCTTCGGCGCCTTGGCGCCAACCGCGGTGCAGAGCACCACGGTGTCGCCGTAGCTCGCGAGCACGGCGCCATCGGCCTGGCGTGCCATGCGGCCGGTCTCCAGCACCAGCTTGCGCCCGCCCCAGTTGAGCTCTTTGCGGAATATCTTGAACATGGATGAGTCCTTTCAGACTCCTGCCTTCAGGAGTCTCTTGCAGCGTTGCGCGACCGTTGCGACGCCGGACCCGCGGAAGCAACGCGACCATGAGGTGGCGTTGCTTGCGTCGGCCCGGCCCCGTTGAACCCCGTTCCGCCGGTCGCAATACTTTGAACGGGATTCCCTTGATGCACCAAACCCGCCCTCGGCTGAGGACGGGTCGGTGCAGACTTCGATCAGCGGCGCAGGCCGAGACGCGTGATGACGTCCTGGTAGCGCGCGTTGTTCTTCTTCTTCAGATAGTCGAGCAGGCGACGGCGCTGCCCGACCATGACCAGCAATCCGCGGCGAGAATGGAAGTCCTTCTCGTGGCTCTGCAGATGGTCGGTCAGATTCTTGATGCGCTCGCTCAAGATGGCGATCTGGACTTCCGGTGAGCCGGTGTCGTTGGCGCCCTTGGCGTATTCCTTGATGACTTCCGATTTCCGCTCTGCGGTAATCGACATCGGAATCTCCTTTCGAGAGATTAAAGGTTCATCACGCGCACCGGGACGAGCTCGCCCGCTTCGAAACGGGTCAATGCGACGAGCCTGCCTTCGGACATGGCGCAAACCATGTCGCCGGGGGTGAAGCCCCGAATACGGTCGCGGTCGAGACGGTGGAGGAGTCCAACCGGTTGCCCGGACCGAAGGCGTGTCGCCTCGGCGGCCGACAAGGCCAGTGCCGGGATGTCGTCCAGCGCGGTCTCGATCGGCAAAACATGCTTAAAAGCGGCGGGACTATGGCCCAAAGCCTTCAGGGGGTCCAGCGAAATCGCCCCCGCTTCGGTGAAGGGTCCCACCCCCGTCCGGCGCAGGGCTGCGACATGGCCGACGGTGCCCAAGGCCACCGCGATGTCCCGGGCTAAGGCCCTCATATAGGTGCCTTTTCCGCAGCGGACCTCGATCACCGCATGGTCCGGATCGGGCCGCTCCGCCAGCCGGATCTCATGCACCAGGACGGTGCGGGGCTGCAGCTCCACCACCTCCCCCTCCCTGGCGAGGTCATAGGCCCGCTCGCCCTGGACCTTGATGGCGGAGAAGGCCGGCGGCACCTGGGTGATCTCGCCCTGGAAGCGCGGGAGGATGGCTTCGATCTCGGCATCGCTCGGCCGGCGATCGGAGCGGGCCGTGACCTCGCCCTCGGCATCGTCGGTCGAGCGCGCCTCGCCGAACGTCAAGGTGAAGCGGTAGGTCTTCTCGCCGTCCATGACGAAGGGCACGGTCTTGGTCGCCTCGCCGAGGGCGATCGGCAGGATGCCGGTGGCGAGAGGGTCGAGCGTGCCGCCATGGCCGGCCTTCTGGGCGTCGAACAGGCGCTTCACCGCCGCGACCGCCGCGGTCGAGGTGATCCCGGCCGGCTTGTCGAGGATCACCCAGCCGTCGACTTTCTGGCCCTTCTTCCGCCGCGCCATCAGCGGTCAGCCTCATCGTCGTCTTCGTCGTCATGCGCGAGATCGCGGGCGACGGCCGGATCGTGGAGCACCGCTTCGATGCGGCTCGCCTCGTCGAAGCTCTCGTCGAGCTTGAAGCGGATGGTCGGCGAGAACTGCAGCTTCACCTCCTTGGCGACGAGGCCACGGAAGAAGCCGGCGGCGCGGTTCAAGGCCTGGATCAGCGGCTCGGCATCGAAGCCCGCGACCGTGGCACCCAGCGGCACGACGAAGGCCGTGGCGTTGCGGAGATCGGGGCTCACGCGGACCTCGGTCACGGTGACGCTCTTGCCGTAGAGGTCGGGATCGTTGAGCCGGTCCGCCTCGCGCGCGAGGATGCGCGAGAGCGCGTGCCGAATCTCCTCGCCGACGCGGAGCGGGCGCTGGCCGGGCGCAGCGGTGGATTTCTTCTTGCGGGGCATGGCGGCGCTGGCATTGAACGCCTTTGCGCCGGGAGTCAAATGCTCATTTCGCCCGCTTGGTCAATCTCTTGATGGGGCCGCGCGTGGTGAAGTGTCGCGGGAACATCATGAACAGGTGCTCGAGCGCCGTCTTCCTCGCCTCATGGATGGTCATCGGCGTCGCGGTCGAGGTCAATTCGAGCCAGAGTCCGGCCTCGAGCGAATCGATGGTCCGGGCGGCAACCCGCGCGTCGTAACCCTGGTAGCGGCCCTCCTTGATGAGCGCGGCGCAGAGCGCCGTCGCGATCTTCAGATACTCGATGTTGCGCGGACCGAACTCGTCGATGTATTCGCGCCGCCCCCGCGCCTCCGCCCAAAACGCCTTCCAGGCGAGCACCTTCCGCGGCGTGCAGACCTGCTCGTCGAACTCGGCGCTGACCAGGTTCCAGAGCTGCTCGGCGGCACTCGGCCCGCTCGCCGCCAGCGCGCGCTGCCAGTTGTCGTGATACTCGCGGCCCAGCATGCGCTGCGTCTCCAGGAGCAGCTGGTCCTTGGTCTTGAAATGCGAAAGGATGAGTGCCGTCGAGATGCCGAGATGGCGCGCGATGTCGGCGATGGTGAGATCGAAGCCCTTCGCCGCTAAGACGTCGAGCGTCGCCTCCAGGACCTGACGGCGCCGGTCCGCCCCCTTGGCGCGACGCCGCGGGCCCGCAGGCAAGACGATGACCCTCTCCGGCATGGCGTCAGTCTCCATCTCCGGCTGATTAACTGAGTTACCGGTCAGGGTCAATTCGGAGAATTTTCGCCGAGTGCGCGTCAGTGAGACTTGCTGTCAAGGCGAATAATGGCATTATGTCAGTGTATTAGGCGAATTGACCGCCGGAACGAGCGGCCGGGCCACGGCCTTGCGATAACTAACTGTTCAGTCATAAAATTCGGCCAAACCGGTAGGGAGGGGACCATGCTCATGTCGCAGGATCGCATCATCCGGGCGCTGCTTTCGGGCCGCATGACGCGGCGCGAGGCGCTGCAGGCGCTGATGGCCGCCGGAAGTGCGGCAGCGCTCGCGCGCGGCGCGCGGGCCGACACGGCGCAATTGATCGGGCCCGGCGGCATCCCGCTGGCGCGGCCGGACAAGCCGGTGAAGCTGCCGCTCGCCCAGAAGCCGATCGAGAGCGGACTGAAGCCCGAGAGCGACGGCGGCACCTTCTACATCTTCAATTACGACGAATACGTCGACCCGAAGCTGATGGACGCCTTCGGCAAGAAATACGGCGTCAAGGTGCTGCTGAACGCCTTCGAGACCATCGACGAGGCGATCACCAAGCTCTCCAGCGGCACGATCCAGGCCGACGTCACCGAGATCACCAACAATCGCCTGGCACAGGCGGTGGCGGGCAAGCTGCTGCAGCCGATCAACCACGACTACATCCCGAATCTGAAGGCCAATGTCTGGCCCTCGATGCAGAGCCCCTATTACGACCAGGATTCGCAATACACCGTACCCTACACGGTCTACTCGACCGGCATCGGCTGGCGCAGCGACATCGTCTCCGAGGACATCCATAAGCTCGACAATCCGTGGTCCATCTTCTGGAACGCGCAGAAATACAAGGGCTATACCGGCGTGCTCGACGATTCCCGCGAGGCGCTGGTGATGCCGATGCTCTATCGCGGGCAATACGATCTCAACACCGAGGACCCGGACAAGGTGGCGAAGGCGCTCGACGACCTGCTGGCGCTCATTCCGATCTGCAATCCGAAGCTCACCACGACCGGCTATCAGACCCTGCCCGACGGCAACTCCTATCTCAATCACATCTGGTCGGGACAGATGCTGGCGGCCTCGATGTACAACGCGCCCCAGGGCTTCGACCCTCACAAGCTCCAGTATTGGGCGGCGCCGAAGGGCAAGTGCCCGATGCAGAACGATTGCTGGGCGGTGACGGCCTCAGCCCAGAAACCGGTGCTGGCCCATCTCTGGCTCGACTTCATCCTGGACAACGACAACGCCTGGAACAATTTCGTCGGCTACAACGGCTATCAGCCGCCGATCACCTCGATCACCGCGGACCGCATGGTGAAGGAGAACCTCATTCCGGAGAACCTGCACACGGCGCTCGCCGGCCCCGACGATTTCGGCCCCGACGCTTTGCAGGAAGGCCAGCTCTCGAGCCCCGGCCAGAAGCTCTGGCAGGAAGCTTATGCGCGGTTCAGCGCCGGCTGAGCCGCGGCCTTCCGGGCCGTTACCGTAACGTACTCGCCCGAACCCGGCGCATTTCCGACACTCGACCCGCCGATGTCGAGGAGCGCGCCGGGCGATGACAGCGCAGCAGCCACGAGCGTTCGCACGACGCGCTGCAGGAGCGGCGGCTCGAACAGCGGCATGGGCCGCGCCGGTCTTATTGGCGTTCGCGTCGGCCGCCTATGCCCAAGGCGACACCGCTCCGCCGGGGACGCGGATTCCCGGCCTCTCCCAGGTCTTCGTCCTGTTCTTCGTCATGTTGGGGCCGTTCAAGATCATCGCGCCCTTCGCCCTGATGACCAAGGCCGCGGACGACGGTGCCCGGCGCAGGCTGGCGGTCCGCGCCTTCACCATCGCCAGCATCACCACCCTGATCGCCGCCGCGGTCGGCCATGCGATCCTGGAGAACTGGCACGTCTCACTGGCCTCGCTGCTGATCGCGGGCGGCGTGATCCTGTTCCTGGTGGCGCTGCGGCAGGTGCTGCAGCAATACGCGCCACTCACCGAGGCGGAGGGGCAGCCGGTGGATGCCGCCCATGCCAGCGCCGCCATCCGCCTCGCCTTTCCCACCATCGTGACGCCCTACGGCATCGCGGCGGTGATCATCCTGCTCTCGGTCAGCCCGGACGTCCGCTACCTGATCGGCGTTGCCGTGGCGCTGGTCGGCGTGATGGCGCTGAACCTCCTCGCCATGCTCTATGCGCGCCGCATCCTCGCCTTCGTCGGCATCATGCCGCTGCAGATCGTCGGCACGGTGCTGAACGTGCTTCAGGTGGCGCTCGGCGTGCAGATGATCCTGGCCGGTCTGCGGATGAGCGGTCTGCTCGTCCAGCCGACGCTCTGACTACGGCCGGCCAGGCGTCACCCAGAGCTTGCCCGCGGTGGCCTCGTGTCCATGCGGAAAGAGATGCCCGGGTCCGCGGATGCATGTCCGCATTCGCGGACGGGGTCCGGGCATGACGACTTAATGAGCTACGCCAAAGCTCTGGCGACTTCTTCCATCTCGAAGCACTCGATGACGTCGCCCTTCTCGATGTTGTCGTAGTTCTCGAAGGCCATGCCGCATTCGAAGCCTTCCTTCACCTCGCGGACCTCGTCCTTGAAGCGGCGGAGAGTCTTCAGCGTGCCTTCGTGGATCACGACGTTGTCGCGCAGCAGGCGGACCTTGGCGCCGCGCTTCACGATGCCTTCGGTCACCATGCAGCCGGCGACCTTGCCGACCTTGGTGATGTTGAAGACCTCGCGGATCTCGGCATTGCCGAGGAACTGCTCGCGCAGCGTCGGCGCCAGCATGCCCGAGAGGGCCGCCTTCACGTCATCGACCACGTTGTAGATGATCGAGTAGTAGCGGATGTCGACATGGTCGCGCTTGGCCATCTCGCGGGCCTGCGGGTTGGCGCGCACGTTGAAGCCGATGATCATGCCACCCGAAGCGCGGGCCAGCGTCACGTCGGATTCGTTGATGCCGCCGACGCCGGAATGCAGCAGCCGCACCGCGACCTCGTCGGTCGCGAGGTTGTTGAGGCTGTTGACGATGGCCTCGACCGAGCCCTGCACGTCGGCCTTGACCACGACCGCCAGCTCCTTGGCCTCGCCCGCCTGGATCTTGGAGAACATCTGCTCCAGGGTGCCGCGCGCACCGGCAGCAGCAGCCTTCTGGCGCTGGGTGTGCAGGCGGAACTCGGTGACCTCGCGGGCGCGGACCTCGGATTCCACGACCGAGAACACGTCGCCTGCCTGGGGCGTGCCCTGGAGGCCGAGCACCTCGACCGGCGTGGCGGGACCCGCGGATTCGACGGGGTTTCCGCGGTCGTCCAGGAGCGCGCGCACGCGGCCCCATTCGGTGCCGGCGACGAAGATGTCGCCCACGTGAAGCGTGCCCTTCTGCACCAGCAGGGTCGCGACTGCGCCGCGGCCGCGCTCGAGCTTGGCCTCGATCACGGCACCTTGCGCCGCACGATCGGGATTGGCCTTGAGATCGAGGATCTCGGCCTGCAGCAGCAGCGTCTCCTCGAGCTTGTCCAGATTCATCTTGGTCTTGGCCGAGACTTCGACGGTCAGCACGTCGCCGCCCATTTCCTCGACCACCAGCTCGTGGTTCAGCAGCTCCTGCCGCACCCTTTGTGCATTCGCATCGGGCTTGTCCATCTTGTTGATGGCGACCAGGATCGGCACGTCCGCCGCCTTGGCATGGCGGATCGCTTCCACGGTCTGCGGCATGATGCCGTCATCGGCCGCGACCACCAGCACGACGATGTCGGTCACGTTGGCGCCGCGGGCGCGCATTTCCGTGAACGCCGCATGACCGGGCGTGTCGATGAAGGTGATCTTCTTGCCCGAGGGCACGGTCACCTGATAGGCGCCGATATGCTGGGTGATGCCGCCCGCCTCGTGCGCCGCGACGTCGGTCTGGCGGATCGCATCGAGGAGCGAGGTCTTGCCGTGGTCGACATGGCCCATGATGGTGATGACCGGCGGCCGCGGCACCAGATGCTCTTCGGTATCTTCCGCACCCTCGATGCCGAGCTCCACGTCGGCCGCGGCGACGCGGCGCATGCGGTGGCCGAACTCGGAGATCACCAGCTCGGCGGTATCGGCGTCGATGGTCTGGTTGATGGTCGCCATCACGCCCATCTTCATCAGCGCCTTGATCACGTCGCCGCCGCGCTCGGCCATGCGGTTGGCGAGCTCCTGGACGGTGATCGCTTCGGGCAGCACGACGTCGCGCACGACCTTGAGCTGCGACTGCTGGTCGGCCAGCATCGCACGCTTCTCCTTCTCGGTGCGGCGCCGGAAGGCCGCGACCGAGCGCATGCGCTCGCTGCTCTCGGAATCGAGCGCCTGGACGACGGTCAGCTTGGCGCCGCGCCGGCGCGGTTCTTCGCGGCCGCGACTCGGAGCCGGCTTGGCGGCGACGGCCGGGCGATGTCCGGGGCCGGCGGCGCGGCGGCGCGGCGCGCTGTCCTCGTCCTCCTCGGTCGCCTGCTTGGCGATGGCCTTGTTGAGATGCATCTTGCCGACATGGGCATGGGCCGCCGCGTCGGTCTTTTCGGCGCGCGCGGCCGTGGCCGCGGCGGCTTGAGCCTGCGTTTCGCGCGCGACTTTGGCGGCCTCTTCGGCGGCCTTGCGCTCCTCCTCCTCGCGGCGGCGCTTGTCCAGCTCCGCCTTCTCGCGCTCGGTGCGCTCGGCGACGCGCTTAGCCTCTTCTTCCTCGAACTGCTTGCGGACGTCCTCGTCGCGCTTGGCCTGCTCCAAGGCCTTCGTGCGCGCGACCCGCTCGTGCTCGGTCAGGGTATGGTGCGGCCGGTCGTCGATCTCGATGACCGGCGCCGGCTGGTTGAGGCCGAGCTTCGCCTCGGCCTCGCTCGGCACCTCGGTCATCTTGCCGCCGACACCCTGGGTGTAGGTGCGCTTCTTCTTCACCTCGACCGCAACGGTCTTGGTGCGGCCGTGCGGGAAGCTCTGGCGTACCTGGCCGCCGTCGACGGTCTTCTTGAGCTCGAGCTTGCCCGGCGACGAGAGCTTCAGCGGCTTGCGGGTCGGTGTATCGGTTTCGTTGCTCATAACTCTTTCGGTTCCGCTTCTATCTCGGTCGTCTCACTCGGTCTCGGTCGTCTCTGATCGCGGCCCAGTCGCGGACCCGGTTCGGGACCCACGGGGTGGTCGGCCGGCGGGGTCGCCCACGCGCGCGGACGAGCCACGCCTGTTGAGGCCGCTGTAGCGCCGCAGCGCGGTCTTCAACCGGTCGGCCAGGCCGCCCGGACCGATCGCGACATGCACGGCGTGATCCTTGCCGATGGCGCGACCCAAGGCTTCGGCCGCGAGCGGCGCCCATATCTCTACTCCAGGAGGGGCCTGCCGCGCCAGCTTTGCGCGACCCTCCGCCGCGGCATCCGAAGCCTCGATCAGGAGGGTGACCCGCCCCCTCTGCAGGGCCGCCTCGACCTTTTCGAAACCCGTATCGACCGCGCCGCTGCGGCGCGCCAGGCCCAGGAGATCGACGATCCGGCGCTCCAGCAGGACCACCACCCGCTGGGCGAAATCCGCCGGCACCTTGGCGGGGGCCTTGAAGGCCTTGGCGAAGGCGTTCTTCTTGATCGCCTCCTCCAGCACGGGCCGCTCCGCCTTGACCCAGACGCCGCGACCCGGGAGCTTGCCCGCGAGATCGGGCACCACCTCGCCCTCGGGACCGAGGACGAACCGGATCAAGCGGTCCTTCGGCAGCGAGTCCCGGGTGACGATGCAGCGGCGCAGGCTGAGGTCGGGGCCGGGATCGGCTTCGGCAGCCGTCGCCTGCGGCACCGAATCCTCTCGCTCCTTAACCTGCATCATGCCCTGCTCCATCCCGCGGTCCGCCTCCAATGCCTCAGGCGCCCTTGCCGGCGTCCCTGGGGGCTTCCTCGCCCTCGAACCAATGGGCCCGCGCGGCCATGATGACCGCGTTGGCGTCCTCGGTCGAAAGCTTGAAGTCCTTCAGGATGCCGTCGCGCTCGTCGGTGAGCTCGTCGGCGGCAAGATCGGCGAGGTCGTCGAGCGACTTCACGCCCTTCTCGCCGAGGGCGACCAGCATGGCCGGCGTCAGCTTATCGATCGCCGCCACTTCGTCGGCCACACCGAGCTCCCGGCGCCGCGCATTGAGGCGCTCGGCCTCGGCCTCGATCCAGGCGAGAGCCCGGCTCTTCAGCTCGGTCGCGACGTCCTCATCGAAGCCTTCGATGCCGGCCAGATCCTCGGTCGGCACGTAGGCCACTTCCTCGATGGAGGTGAACCCTTCGGTCACCAGCAATTGGGCGATGACGTCGTCGACATCAAGGGCGTCCATGAACATCTGGGAGCGGGTCTTGAACTCCTCCTGGCGCCGCTTGCTCTCCTGCTCCTCCGTGAGGATGTCGATGTCGAAGCCGGTCAGCTGCGAGGCCAGGCGCACGTTCTGGCCGCGGCGGCCGATCGCCAATGACAGCTGCTCGTCCGGCACCACGACCTCGATGCGGCCCGAATCCTCGTCGAGCACGACCTTGGCGACCTCGGCGGGCGCCAGCGCGTTGACCACGAAGGTCGCGGGATCCGGCGACCAGGGGATGATGTCGATCTTCTCGCCCTGCAGTTCCTGGACGACGGCCTGGACGCGGCTGCCACGCATGCCGACGCAGGCGCCGACCGGATCGATGCCGCTGTCGTGTGACACGACGGCGATCTTGGCGCGGCTGCCGGGATCGCGGGCGACCGCCTTGATCTCGATGATGCCGTCATAGATCTCCGGCACTTCCTGGGCGAACAGCTTCGCCATGAAGTCGGGATGGGTGCGGGAGAGGAAGATCTGCGGCCCGCGCGGCTCCTCGCGCACGTCGAGGATGAGCGCACGCACGCGGTCGCCGTTGCGGAAGGTCTCGCGCGGCAGCAGCTCGTCCCGGCGCAGCATGGCCTCGCCGCGGCCGAGATCGACGGTCACGTTGCCGAACTCGACGCGCTTCACCAGGCCGTTGATGATCTCGCCCTTGCGATCCTTGAACTCCTCGAACTGGCGCTTGCGCTCGCTCTCGCGCACCTTCTGCACGATGACCTGCTTCGCGGTCTGGGCGGCGATGCGGCCGAAATCGATCGGCGGCAGCTCGTCGATGATGAAGTCGCCGACCTTGAGGCTCGGGTCGCGGCGATGCGCGGCCTTCAGCGGGATCTGGGTCGCCTCGTTCTCGACCACCGTATCGACCACTTCCTGCACGCGGGTCAGCTTGATCTCGCCGGTCTTGCGGTCGATCGACGCGCGGATGTCGTGCTCGTGGCCGTATTTGGAACGGCCGGCCTTCTGGATCGCCTGCTCCATCGCGATCAGCACCTCGTCGCGGTCGATGCTCTTCTCTCTCGCGACCGCGTCGGCGACCTGCAGCAGCTCCATCCGCGGGATGGCGATCGTTGTGTCCATGGCCATGTTCGTCTCTCTGGCTTTCTGTCTCTCTGATTTCAGTTCGGTTGCTGTTCGGCCTGGCTGTGCGCGGCGATGAGATCGTCGGTCAGTACCAGCTTGGCTTTCTCGATCTCGGCGAGCGGCAGCGCGAGTTGCGCGCCCTCGACCTCGATCTTGACCTTTTCGGCCTCGACGCCGAGCAGGCGGCCCTTGAAGCGCTTGCGGCCGTCGATCGGCGCCCTTGTCTCGAGCTTCGCCTCGAAGCCGGCGAAGCGCTCGTAGTCCTTCGGGCGGGTCAGCGGGCGATCGATGCCGGGCGAGGAGACTTCGAGGGAATAGGCACCCTCGATCGGGTCCTCGACGTCCAGCACCGCCGAAATGGCGCGGGACAGATGCGAGCAGTCCTCGAGCGACATCACCCTTCCGTCCTTCGGCTCCGCCATCACCTGGAGCGTCTTGCGGGTGCCCCCGGAGACGGTCAGGCGCACGAGCTCGTAGCCCATGCCCTCGACGGTCGGCGTGATGATGCGTTCGATGATCTGGCTCAGCGCCATGCTTCCGTTTCTGGTTCGGTTCGCTTGGTCCCAGGCGCCGTGAGCATTTCGCCCAACAAAAAAGGCGGGCCGTTGGGCCCACCCTTATCTGGATCTCATAACGATCCTGGGATTTGCCGGGAATATAGGGATTTTAAGCGCCGAGGCAAGGGCGAAGTCGGGTTAGCCGGCTACCCCTCTTGCCTAGCCCTCGCTCCCCCCAAATGGCCAGTCGCCGGCCATGGCGATGTTGGAGTTACAACAGGGTCTGTGATACCCGTCATATCGCCGCGCCAGCAGTTGGGGCATAGTTCCTGAGTTCCCAAAGTCCGGCGTTCTCCCTCGTTAACCCGTTAGCAGAGGAGTACCCCATGACCCAGCAGGCGAACCAACCCCATCCCCCCAAGACGACCGGCCTCGAAGCCAAGGCCGACGCAATCCCGGATCAGGCCCTGGAGCAGATCTCCGGCGGTACCGATGGCACGGAGGCGCAGGTCCAGGGCACCCTGTCGACCATGGTCTCGCAGGTCATCAAGGGTCTCGGCGAAGGCATCAGCAAGGCCGGTCGCGACTGATCGATCCGTCGCGCGGTACCGCCACGGCCGGATCGAGGGTCGTGGCCGCGCCAAGGAGCGCAGCCATGACGCAGTATCAAGGATCCAAGGTCGCGCCCAAGGTCGGCGGGGCCAAGGCGCTGCCCGATGCGGCGCTCGAGCAGGTCTCAGGAGGAGGCGACATGCGCCCCTACACCGAGGTCTCGAACTTGCTGAAGACCAAGCGCGATACCACCAAGGACTCGATCTCCAACATCCGGTGATGCGCCGCGCCGGCGCCTTCCATGGAGGAGCGAACTCATGACTCAGTGGCCGAAAGCGCCCATGCCGGCAACGACTCTGTCCGTCGAGGCCAAGGTGGATGGCGCGATCCCGGAACACGCCCTCGACCAGGCCGCTGGCGGCACCGACATTTCCCCCGGCATTTCCGCGGTAACAACGACCGCCCGGCAGACTCCGAAGACGGACTTTGGGGACCGAATGAAAGCAGGCCAGTAGAGCGCGCGCCCAGGATGCGGCGGTGCCAACAGAGGAGCGAACCATGACACAGCAGCCGAACCGCCGAAGCAGACCGAGACACCGTCCATCGAGGACAAGAAAGACTGCGCGATTCCAGACGCAGGCCTGGACCAGGTCTCAGGCGGCAGTGCGCTCGGCACCATGATGACGAACCTCATGCAGATGGAGCACGAGGCCCTGAAGGCTTATGCGCAGAACCTCCGCGCCTAAGCCGCACGAGATGCAGCAGGCGATCATCAAGAACTTGCCCTGACGAGGGCGGAAGCCACCCTTCACAGAGGAGGACTCGCATGACCCAGCAGCAACCGAAGACGCCGAAGACGGCCGAGGTCTCCCCGGCAAAGCCGAAGAAGAATGATTCGATTCCGGATGCGGCCCTGGAACAGGTCACCGGCGGCGGCCTCGCCGTTCCCGAAACAACTACCGTTCGCGATCATCGGACGCCTCCGCCGCCGGATTTACTCCATACCTAGCGGCACTGCCCAGAAATCCGCGTGCCCGGGTCCGAACGGGAAGGCATGATCCGATGACTCAGCAGCCGAAGACAGCGACCGCGGCCGAGACAGCTTCGGCCGAGAACAAGAAAGAAGGTACGATTCCCGAGGCCGCGCTGGACGAGGTCTCCGGCGGAACCGTCTCGAACGTGATGAAGACCAAGCACGACACCGTCAAGAACTCGATCTCCAATGTCCGCTGAGGGGCCGGCGCGGCGCGGCATCGATCATCTCCGCCGCGTCCGTCCCTTTACCCGAGGAGCAATCCCCATGACGCGGCAGCACGATCGGCACAAACCGACCGAACCGGCGCCGTCTCCCAAAGTGGAGGCCGAAGGCGCGCTCCGCGATGCGGCGCTGGACCGGGCCACCGGCGGCACCGAAAAGATGCTGTCGAATGTCATGAAGGCGCAGTCCGACACGCAGAACGACCTCGCCTCGAACATGAAGGCTTAGCGGGCGTCGATCCTCCCGGATTCGGCACCCGGGCGCTACACCGCCTCCCACTTGCCGGTTTCGCCGCTGCGGTAGATCGCGTCGATGATGCGCATCTGCTGGACGGCGTCGGTGATCGGGTAGGGCCAGGTCATTTCCTTGCGGATCGCCTTCGAGAAGGCCTCGGCCTGCAAGGTGTACTGGTCGCAGGGCTCGACGGTCACGGTCTCGATACTGCCGCCCTTCAGATCCTTGCCGCTGTCCTTGAAGACGCGGCAGCCGTAGCCCGGCGGGGCGTTGAACGGGATCTCGATCTCGATCCTGCCCTTGGTGCCGAACACCTGGACCCGCTGATAGGGGACGAGCTGGGTCGAGACCATGAAGGAGAGCTGGCGGTTGCCAGGGAACTTCACCAGCGCGCTGGCGAGCCGGTCGGTGCCGAACTTCGGATCGCGGTCGATGATCGAGACCACACGCTCCGGCTCCGCGCCGAAGAACCAGCGGCCGGAGATGATGCAGTAGCAGCCGATGTCGTAGATGCCGCCGCCCCCGATGTCGTTCATGTTGCGGACATTGTTCGGGTCGTCGTTGAAATAGCTGAAGCTGACCTGCACCGCGCGCACCTCGCCGATGGCGCCTTCCGCGGCCATCTTCCGCGCCGTCAGCCATTGCGGATGCCAGCGCACCATGAAGGCCTCGGCGATCAGCTTGCCGCTGGCCCGCTCGGCCTCGACCAGGTCCTCGGCCTCGGCGGCGGTTAAGGCAATCGGCTTCTCGCAGAGCACGTGCTTGCCGGCCTTGAGCGCCTCGATCGAGACCGGGACATGGAGATGGTTGGGCAGCGGGTTGTAGACCGCCTCGATTTCCGGGTCGGCGAACATCTCCGCATAGGAGCCATAGGCCTTCGGGATTCCGAGCTGCTTCGCCGCCGCCTGTGCCTTGCCGAGATCGCGCGAGGCGATGCCGCGGACTACGACATCCTTCGCCTGCAGCATGGCGGGGTTGACCTTCTTCATGCCGATCTCGGCCGTGCTGACGATGCCCCAGACCACCGGTTTCATGGGCGCGCTCCTTCTATGCCTGTGCGGAAAGTGTCTCGTCGGAAGGGTGGGGAGTTTAGGGGGCAGCAGTGCCTGCGTCGAGGCCACCCGCCTTGCGGAAGGCGAGCCTGGTCCAGGTAACGCCGGGAGCGCCGGACAGCGCCACCTGGTTCTCCAGATGGACGATAGGAACCAGGCCTTGGGCTTCGGCGAGGCGGATCGTGTCCGCGCCGGAGACTTCGAACATGCGCCGTCCCTTGGGCACCGCGCCATGGCGCAGGGTCAGGCAGGCGAGGCCGCCCGGCTTCATGAGCGCCGCGACCCGCGCCATGGCACGCGGCCGCTCCTCCGGCGCGAGATGCATCCAGACGGCGGTCAGCATGACGACGTCGAACGGGCCTCGCAGCGTGCCGAGGGCCGGCAGCCGGTCGTCGATCCAGGCGATGCGGGACGACGGGTGCAGCGCCTGCGCCCGCTGCCGCAGGCCCGCCGAGGGTTCGACAGCGGTCACTTCGTAGCCGAGCGCGGCGAAGGCCGCGGCGTCGCGTCCCGATCCGGCGCCGATATCGAGAACCGCGGCGGGCGGGCTCGGGAACAGGGACAGGACCTCGCGGTGCAGCGCCGCGAAGGAAATCGATTCGAAGCGCTGGACCAGGTGCTCGATGTCCTTTTCGTAGCCGGCGGTTCCATCATTCATGCGCAGCACACTGGATCGGGCGCGGAACTTCGGCAAGAATGACCTGTCCGTCTTCTCACCCCGGGGATTTCGCTTGCCGTTCATCGCCTCGCCCGACGCCTCGCCGGAGACTGTGGGCCTGCTCAAGGGCTGGAAGCTGCCCGACGGGGTGACACTCGCGGTCGAGACCGGCACGGTCGATAACGACGCGCTGCTGATCGAGCGCTGCGCCAAAGCGGACGCGATCCTCCTCAACTGGGCCAAGATGACCCGGCCGGTGATCGAGGCCTGTCCCAATTTGAAGGTGGTTTCCTTCCTCGGCATCGGCGTCGATGGCTTCGTCGATTTCGACGCCGCCAAGGAGCGCGGCATAAGGGTGGCCAATGTGCCGGGCTATGGCGACCGCACCGTCGCCGAGCATGCGATCGCGCTGATGTTCGCCGTCGCCCGGCGGATGGTGCAGTTCGACGGGCTGGTGCGCGGCGGCGGCTGGGCCGAGCATCCGTCCGGCCTGGAATTGAAGGGCCGGCGCATCGGCCTGGTCGGCTTCGGGCCGATCGCGCGGGAGATGGCGCGGATGGCGCTCGGCCTCGGCATGGAGGTGGTGGCCTGGACCCGCAATGCCTCGCGCTACCGGCGCAGCTTCTCGACGGTGAAATTCATCGACCTCGCGGCCCTCTTCGCCACGTCGGACGTGGTCTCGCTGCATCTCTCGCTGAACGATGCGACCCGCGGCCTCATCGACACCGTGCTGCTGGGCAAGCTGAAGCCCAGCGCGATCGTCATCAACACCGCGCGCGGCGGCTTGATGGATTACGACTGCCTGGAGAAGCTGCTGGCGGAGGGCAAGATCTTCGGCGCCGGCCTGGATGTCTTCCCGACCGAGCCCTTCCCGGACCGGCCGATGAAGCACCTGCCGAACGTGGTGCTGACGCCGCATATCGGATACAACACCACCGCCGCGCTGGAGCGCCTGGTCAGGACCGGGCTCGACAACATCCTCGACTTCTTCGCCGGCAAGCCGCGGAACCTGGTGGTGTAGGCTACTGCGGATGCCGCGTCAGCGTTTCGGTGCCGACTTGCGGTGCGGCGCCGGGGGACCAGACGCCTTTGAGCGTACCCTGATCCTGGACCTGATAGGCGACGACCCCGGGGAGCTGCTTCGGGTCCCGGCTATAGGCCACCACCATCACATTGCCGATGCGGATGCCGCGGCCGACATAGGCGAGCTTCGGCACCAGCCAGGCGAAGACGAAAGTGTTGCCGTCCGGCTTGATCAGGACCTGGCCGGTGTAGTTGGTGTTGCCGTCCCCATTCTCGCCGAGCGTGATCTGATATTGGCCGCTCAGGCTCTCCGGGCCTTGCAACGTCTCCCGGCCGAGCGGGCCCTTGGCATTGCCGCTGGTGAGCCAGGCGCCGTCGAGCGTGCCGCCGTTGATCCGATAGACGACGAGACCGAAACCCATCTTCGAGAGCGGCGCGTAGGCGGCACCGAGCACGTCGCCCTGACGCAACGCGAGGCCCTCATACTTGCCGCCATCGTTCAATTTCCAGAGGATCGCCTGGGCCGAGCCGTAGGGCAGGATCTGGACGACGCCCTGATAGGCCTTGCCGTTGGGGTACTGACCCTGTGCGTCGTAGAGTCCGGCGAGATCGTCGGCCCAGGCGGGTGCGGCGGCCAGCAGCAGGAGCAGCAGCCAGAGGCGGCGGAGCATGCGCGGGCTCAGTCCTTGTAGGAGGGATCGATGCGGTCGAGGAGGCGCAGCAGCGCGCTCCAGGCGAGGTTGTAGCCTTCGGGATCGCCGAGCGTGTCGCTGGCGGGCGTGTAGGGCGCGTTGAACTGGCGCTCGGTATGCTCGCAGACCTCTTTCGGCGGGATCACCAGCGCGGCGCCGCCGGACTGCGCCGCGAGCTGGATCTCGCAGGCCTTGTCCAGGTAGTACATCCTGAGGAACGCCTGCTGCGGATCCTTGCCGACGGTGAGGAGGCCGTGGTTGCGCAGGATCATCACCGGCTTCATGCCGAGATCCGCGACCAGCCGCTTCTGCTCGTCCATCTCCAGGGCGATGCCCTCATAGTCGTGATAGGCGGTGTTGCCGTAGAACTCCATGGACATCTGGTTCAGCGGCAGCAGCCCGTCCTTCTGCGCCGCGACC
>DATKMF010000004.1:0-17690 GCA_035542015.1 Candidatus Cybelea sp. | reverse complement strand
GCGCGGAACAGCGGCGCATTCCATCGGTCGCATGGCGCATGATGCGGGTTCGGTTTCGCGGCTGCGATCAGAGGCGGATGTGACGGAGAGCACGCCCGTCGGCATGCTCTCCATTCGTCGGATGCGGAGGCTTATTCGCTTGTGCCGCCGGATCCGCCCGATCCCGTTCCCCCCGAGCTGCCGCCGCCCGATTCACCCCCGCCGGAGCCGCCGGTCCGGATGCGGTCCCGCGACGCGCCTTTCTCACCGCGGCGCCATTCGACGCTGTCGCTGGTGCCGCTCGGATGAATGCCAGGACCGGCAAGACCGCCGGTGGCCGTCGGACTGCCGTCGGCCCGCGTCGTCGCGGAAATGCTGTCCGGGGTCGGGCTGGCACCGTCGAGACCGTCACCGAGGGCGGCACTGCCTGCAAGGGCGCAAAGAAGGGCGGTCAGGAGGGGGATGCTGTGGGTACGCACGATGTGGAACTCCTATCGAAGAATGTTAGAGTCTCCACATTATTATGCCCGACTCTCCTCGCAAGTGACGCAGATCACAGGTCGTCTTGCTCAGAGGGCGGCTCTGCTCAGAGCAGGTCTTGAAGGGTCGGGATCAGCGGCAGGTCGGCGGGCGGCATGGGATAGTCCCGGAGTCGCTCCGGATGCACCCATTTCAGGCTCTGGCCTTCCCGCGCCACCGGCGTGCCGTGCCAGCGCCGGCAGACGTAGAGCGGCATCAGCAGGTGGAAGGCGTCGTAGCGGTGAGAGGCGAAGGTCAGGGGTGCGAGGCAGCTCTCGGCGACGTCGATGCCGAGCTCTTCATGCAGTTCCCGGATCAGGGCGGCTTCCGGACTCTCGCCGGCGTGGATCTTGCCGCCGGGAAATTCCCAGAGCCCGGCCATCGACCTGCCCTCGGGGCGCTGTGCGATCAGCACCCGCCCGTCGACGTCGATCAGCGCCACCGCGACCACGGTGAGAATCGGCAGTCCCGCGACCGGATCGCTACCCATCGCTGACGCACTCCATGCCTCAGGCACTCGCCTTGGCAGCGCCCGCCCATTGCGCACGGCTGAGCCTGCGCACGACCACCGGCAAGGCATGGCCGCGCACTTCCGATTCCCGTTCCCCGGCGGTGACGATCGCGAAGCCGCATTTCTCGAGCACGCGCTGGGAGGCGTCGTTGATCGGCACGGCGGCGGCCCAGATCTCCGGCACCGACAACTCCTCGAACGTAAATCTGGTCAGGCGCTGGACGGCCTCGGTCGCGTAGCCGAGGCCCCAATAGGCGCGCCCGAGCCAATAGCCGAACTCGACGCCGTCGCCGCTCTCGGCCGGCTGCAGGCCGATGCAGCCGATCAGCCGCTGGTCGGCGCTGCGCTCGATCGCGAAGGTGAGCTCCTCCTTGGGCGCCGTCTCGGGCGACCAGGCCGCCCAGCGTCGGGCCTGGCTGGCGACGAAAGCCTCCGCCATGCTGCGGTCGTAAGGAAACGGAATCGACGTGGTGTAACGCACCACGTCCCAATCGTTGACCTGCGCCGCGATCGGCTCGGCGTCCGCGGCGCCGGGCGGGCGCAGCCGCAGGCGATCCGAGACCAGCTCAACTCCGATAATCGGCATTGATCTCGATGTAGCGATGGGTGAGATCGCAGGTCCAGACCCTGGCCTTGCCGTTGCCGACTCCGACATCGACCTCGATCTTGATGTCGCGGCCCTTGATATGCTTGGCAACCGGCGCCTCGTCATAGCCGGCGACGCGCTGGCCCTTGGCGGCGATCAGCACGCCGCCGATCTTGACCGCGACCTTGTCGCGATCGGCCTTCTCGCCGGCCTTGCCGACCGCCATGACGATGCGGCCCCAATTGGCGTCCTCGCCGGCGATCGCGGTCTTCACCAGCGGCGAGTTGGCGATCGAGAGGCCGATGCGCCGCGCCGCCGCCGCACCGGCGGCGCCGGTCACGTCGATCGTCACCAGCTTCTCCGCGCCCTCGCCGTCCATCACCACCTGGACCGCAAGATCGGTCAGCAGCGAATCGAGCGCCTCGCGGAAGCCCTTGAGCAGCGCATCGCCGGGCGACTTCGGCTTGGCGTGCCTGGCCTGGCCGGTCGCCGCCAGGAGCAGCGTGTCGCTGGTCGAGGTGTCGCCGTCGACGGTGATGCAGTTGAACGAGCGGTCGGCCGCCTTCTGCAGCAGGACCCGCAGGATGTCGGTCGGGATCTTCGCGTCGGTCGCCACGAAGGCGAGCATGGTCGCCATGTCGGGCGCGATCATGCCGGAGCCTTTGCAGATGCCGTTGAGCGTCACCGTCGCGTCGCCGATCCTGGCGCTGCGGCTGGCGAGCTTGGGGAAGGTGTCGGTGGTCATGATGGCCGATGCGGCCCCAGCCCAGCCATCCGCCTTCAAGTCGCCCGCAAGCGCCGGAAGATTGGCGGTGATCTTCTCCGAAGGGAGCGGCTCGCCGATGACGCCGGTCGAGGCGAGGAAGACCTCGCTGGTCTTGCAGCCGAGCAGCTTTGCCGCGGCGCCGGCGCAGGCATCGGTCGCCTGCTTGCCGAGCTTGCCGGTGAAGGCATTGGCGTTCCCGGCATTGACCAGGATCGCCCGCGCCTTGCCGCCTTTCAGATGCTTGCGGCAGAGGTCGACCGGCGCCGAAGGGGCGAGCGACCGGGTCAGCACGCCGGCGATGGTGCTGCCGGGCGCCAGCTCCATCAGCATCACATCCGGCCGGCCGCGATAGCGGATGTTGCACTCGCGGATCGAAAGACGGACGCCGGCAAGCGGCGGCAGCTCCGGCGCATGCGTCGGCGCCAAAGGCGAGACCTTCTGGCTCATCGTGTTGCCCCCATCGCGGCTTTCGAAGGTAAGAAGGCGCGGCAACTCCCGACGGTCGCCGCGCCCATCACGCCGGGATCCCCGTCACGCCGGAATCATTGTCCGGTCGGTGCCAGCGGCAGCTTATAGTCGTCCTTGGCGTAGGTCACCTGCGCGGCACCCATCAGGCCCTGCACTTCCTTGTGCACCGCCTCCTGGCCGAGCGCCTTGCGAATGTCATCCCGGCGCTGATCGAGCGGCACCGGCGTCTGCATCCTTGAGTCGGTGATCTTGATGACATGCCAGCCGAACTGGGTCTTCACCGGCACCTTGCTGACGTCGCCGCGCTGCATCGCGAAGGCGGCGTCGGAGAACTCCTTCACCATCGTGTCCTTGGTGAACCAGTCGAGGTCGCCGCCCTTCTTGGCGCTCTCGGTGTCGATCGACTTCTCCTCGGCGACCTTGGCGAAATCGGCGCCGCCCTGCAGCTCCTTGATGATCTCCTTCGCCTCGTCCTCGGTCTTCACCAGGATGTGGCTGGCGCGAATCTCGATCTGCGGCGGATGCGCCTGCAAGTCGGCGTCGTAGACCGCCTTGATCGCATCCTCGGTCACCGCCTTCTCCACCACGCGCTGCAGATAGGCCTGGCTGATCGCCTGGTCCTCCGCCTGCTGCACGTAGTGCTTCACCTCGGGATCGTCGGCAAGACCGTCCGACCGGCCCTTGGCGACCAGCAGCTGCAGGCCGATCAGCCGGTTCAGCAGCTGCGGGAAGATGCGGTCGATCTGCGCCATGTATTGCGGCGGCAGGTCGGAGGCTGAGTCGATCACGTCCTGGCGGGTGATCGGCTTGCCGTTGACGGTGGCCACGACCTCCTTGGGATCGGGCGGCGTCGGCGCGGCGCCGGGTGTCGTCGGCGCTGGCGTCGCACCCTCCGGCTGCGCACCCTCCGCGGCCGGGGCCGCGGTGGCGCCGCCGGATGCCGGAGCGGCGCCCTGGTCGGTTGCCGGTGCGTTCGATGCGGGCGCGGCACCGTTTTGGTCGGCCGGTGCCGGCGTCGTCGTGCCCGGCGTCGTCGTGCTCTGCGTGTTGGTGGTGGTGGTGGTCGTATTGGTGTCTTGGGCCGCGACGTAGCCCGCGCCGCCGACAGCCGAAAGGAGCATTGCGGCGCCGGCCAGCAGTGCGGCGCGAGACGAGACTAAAGCCATCGGGCGGGGTCTTTCCTGATTTCGGGTTCGCAGGACTGGCGTTCCTTGGGCCGGCCCCCTGCGAGGCGGACCGAGCGCGGCGTTTAGCCGCCGCAAGCGGGCGGCATCATGCCGAAGCACCCCACCCGATACAAGTACAAACCCGGGCCGGAAAGCCGGGCGATTTCGCGCGAAAATGCCGGGTAAATCCCACGGTAGATCCCCGGGCAATTCGATGAGATTTCCGTGACTTCGCGCCAAGTTGACAGGGGGTGGCCGGCGACCTATCTGTTGCGCACCACAAAGCCCACCACACTGCCGGAAATTTCGAAGGTTTCTGAATATGTTCGCGGCGCTGGCGAAGCGGGTCTTCGGATCCGCCAACGACCGTTTCATCAAGTCTCTGAATGCGACGGTCGCCGCGATCAACGCGCTGGAACCGGAAGTCCAGGCCCTCGATGACGAGGCCTTGAAGGCGCGCACCGCCGCGCTGAAGCAGCGCCTCGCCGACGGCGAGACGCTCGAGGACATCCTGCCCCATGCTTTCGCGACCGTGCGCGAGGCGGCGATCCGCAGCCTCGGGCAACGGCATTTCGACGTGCAGATGAAGGGCGGTGTCGTGCTCCATCAGGGCAAGATCGCCGAGATGAAGACCGGCGAAGGCAAGACCCTGGTCGCAACCCTGCCGGTCTATCTGAACGCGCTCGAAGGCAAGGGTGTCCACGTCGTCACCGTCAACGACTACCTCGCCAAGCGCGATTCCGAATGGATGGGCAAGGTCTATCGCTTCCTCGGCTTGAGCGTCGGCGTGATCGTGCACGGCATGAACGACGCCGAGCGGCGCCAGGCCTATGCCTGCGACATCACCTACGGCACCAACCACGAGTTCGGCTTCGACTATCTGCGCGACAACATGAAGTTCCGCCTCGAGGACATGGTGCAGCGGGACTTCAACTTCGGGATCGTGGACGAGGTCGATTCCATCCTGATCGACGAGGCGCGCACGCCGCTCATCATCTCCGGTCCGACCGAGGACAATTCCGATCTCTACTACAAGGTCGACAAGCTGATCCCGCACCTGAAGGAGAGCGACTACGAGAAGGACGAGAAGTCGCGCCACGTCGCCTTGACCGAGGAAGGCACCGAGCATATCGAGCAGCTCCTGAAGGGCGTCGGCCTCCTGAAGCAGGGCGCGCTCTACGACATCTCCAACATCGCGCTGGTGCACCACGCCAACCAGGCGCTGAAGGCGCACACGCTGTTCTCCCGCGACGTCGATTACGTGGTGAAGGACAACAAGGTCGTCATCATCGACGAGTTCACCGGCCGCATGATGGAAGGCCGGCGCTATTCCGACGGCCTGCACCAGGCGCTGGAAGCCAAGGAAGGCGTCCAGATCCAGAACGAGAACCAGACCCTCGCCTCGATCACCTACCAGAACTATTTCCGCCTCTTCCCCAAGCTCGCCGGCATGACCGGCACGGCCATGACCGAGGCGCCGGAATTCTCCGAGATCTACGGGCTCGACGTGATCGAGATCCCGACCAACCTGCCGGCCAAGCGCGAGGACCAGGAGGACGAGGTCTATCGCACCGCCACCGAGAAATACGCTTCGATCATCGAGGAGATCAAGCGCGCCCGCGACCGCAAGCAGCCGGTGCTGGTCGGCACGGTCTCGATCGAGAAGTCCGAGGTGCTGTCGGCGCTCCTGAAGAAGAAGGGCATCCCGCATTCGGTGCTGAACGCGCGCTACCACGAGCAGGAGGCGCATATCATCGCCGAAGCCGGCGTGCCGGGCGCCGTGACGGTCGCCACCAACATGGCCGGACGCGGCACCGACATCCAATTGGGCGGCAACCTGCAGATGCGGGTCGAGCGCGAGACCGCCGGCCTGACCGACGAGGCGGCGATCAAGGCGAAGGTCGAGCAGATCAAGGCCGATATCGCCAAGAAGCGCGAGGAGGTGCTGGCCTCCGGCGAGGTCCTGGTGCTCGACGAAGCCAAGAACAAGACCGAGACCTTCCCCGGCGGCCTGTTCATCATCGGCACCGAGCGGCATGAGAGCCGGCGCATCGACAACCAGCTGCGCGGCCGCTCCGGCCGCCAGGGCGATCCCGGCCGCTCCAAGTTCTATCTCTCGCTCGAAGACGACCTGATGCGGATCTTCGCCCCGGCGCGCATGGACGGCATGCTGCAGCGCCTGGGGTTGAAGGAGGGCGAGGCGATCGTCCATCCCTGGGTCACCAAGGCGCTGGAGAAGGCGCAGCAGAAGGTCGAGGCGCGAAACTTCGACATCCGCAAGAACCTGCTGAAGTACGACAAC
The DNA here is from genome assembly GCA_035542015.1 of Candidatus Cybelea sp. Taxonomy (GTDB): domain Bacteria; phylum Pseudomonadota; class Alphaproteobacteria; order Dongiales; family Dongiaceae; genus Dongia. The sequence continues at coordinate 11,393 of DATKMF010000004.1, read as the reverse complement.
GTGATGAACGATCAGCGCAAGGTGATCTACGAGCAGCGTCGCGAGCTGATGGCGGCGAGCGATCTCAAGGAAGAGATCGCCCAGATGCGCCAGGAGGTGGTCGAGGACCTGATCGCGCGCCATATCCCGGAGAAAGCGTTCGCCGAGCAGTGGGACGCGGCGGGGCTCCACGAGGAGGTGCTCAGGATCTTCGCGCTGGATCTCCCGGTGGTCGATTGGGCCAAGGAGGAAGGCATCGCCGACGAGGCGATGCGCGAGCGGGTGATGGACGCGGTCGACCGCAAGATGGCGGAGAAGGCCGCGAATATCGGCCCCGACATCATGCGCTCGATCGAGAAGTCGCTGCTGCTCCAGCTCCTGGACCAGAACTGGAAGGAGCATCTGCTGCTGCTCGACCACTTGCGCCACGGCATCGGTCTCAGGGCCTACGCCCAGCGCGATCCCTTGAACGAATACAAGCGCGAAGCCTTCGAGATGTTCGAGGGCATGTTGGATCGCCTCAGGGAGCAGATCACCACGCTGCTCGCCCATGTCGAGATCCGGCCGCAGGAAGCGGCTCCCGCGCCGGCAATAGTGCAGTCGGCCGCGGTCGCCCAGGGTGCTCCGGGGGAGGGTCCCGCCGGCAACCAGTCCGGAGCCGCCCGCCAGATCGTCACCAACGGCGCGACACCGCCCGCGTCGACGTCGCGTCCCAAGCCGGACCGTCCGAAGGCCGAGCTGCCGCCCGGCGTCGATCTCAACAATCCGGACACCTGGTCAAGGCTCGGCCGCAATGCCGAATGCCCCTGCGGCTCGGGGAAGAAATACAAGCACTGCCACGGCCGCTTGGTTAAGGCCTAAGCCGCGCGACACGTTTACCTTGTGCCCCGCTTGACGCTCCAAGCGGGCAGGCGAATACTTTCTTCTCCGCGCGCCGGCGGCTCGTCGGCATCGGGTCGAGACAATCTGCTCGGCCGGCCGCGCTCTCGGGGGAGAGTCCAGCATGCGCAGATCGATGCGCGCCCTTGCAGCGATGACCGTTGCTGCGTCCGGTCTCGCTGGGTGCCTGCTGCCCGGCGGCTCCCATCTCGCCAGCGAGACCGTGCACGACAACGATCTCACCTTCGACGACTATGACGGCACGACCGACTACGACGCGCCGCCCGGCGGAACGCTCGCACAGCCGCCGGTCGAGGTGCACGAGTTCGACACGAACCAGGTGCAGTCGGCCGGCGCCATCAAGGTGATCGACGGGCAGAAATGGCTCAACGCCGGGGACTACGAGCGCAATACGCTGCTGCTGGGCGTCGAGAAGGCGATGCCGCCTGGCGCGACCCTGGTCCTAGTCGTTGCAACCGGCGAGGTCTGGGTCATTCCGCTCGGCAGCACCGGCCTGATTGTCGCGGGCGCAATCCGCGAGTGGAAGGGCAGCGAATATGACCAGCTCGACGAATATGTCGGCGAGCAATACAAGAGCAAGAAGATCCTGACCTTCGCGGCCTACCAAGCGATCGCGGCGATCCAGCCGAGCATCGATCTCGGCACGGTGTATACCATCCACGATCTCGGTCCGGTCGGCTTGAAGGAGATCGAGACCGCGCACGGCTACCAGATCATGCTGCACCAGACCTGGATCTCGGCCACGCCGGAATGGCGCACCTTGCATTTGGAGGCGATCGAGCATTTCAACGAGAAGCTCCCGGCCTTCCAGGGCGAAGGCAACCGGCCGGTCTTCGGCGTCTCGATCCCCTGGGGCAACGTCTATGTCGTGCCGGAGAACAACTACAAGAATCTGATCCAGGGCGGCGCAATCAAGCCCTGGAATCCCGAGCAGATCGGCAACCTGCCAGCCGTGAAGCCGGACCATGACCCTACCATCCGTGGTGTCAGTCCCTTCGAGGTGCATCTCGACTTGAAGTTCTGAGCCGCACAGAGACGGTCACCCTGATTTGGAAAGCGCGCGGTCGCGGATTGCGGCGTCTGCCATTCGGGCTTAAGATTCCCGCGGGGACGGGAAGCACCGGCCGCCGGGGGGCGGCGCGCTTGCCCGCATTCAGTTTGCGTTCAGGGATGAGTTGGTTCGGTGCCGGCGCAGCGTGCCGCTGCGCTCGCGCCGCGCGTTTGGGCATCCCATGGGAAGGGGAGATCGATGAGCACAATCACGTATGCGCGCCTCGCTGCGGCCGCCCTGGTCGCGACTCTGGCGCTGTGGTCGGCCGATCCGGCCGTCGCCGACGGCAAGGTGACCGAGCAGAACATGACTCAGAACGACTACAACGGCATCACCCAGATCGATGCCAATGGCGGTCCAGCCCTGCCGTCGCCGCCGATACCGATTCACGACCTCACGGCCAACGGGAAAACCGTCGTCAACGCCGGTCACGGCGTGAAGATCGTCAAAGGCAAGGACTGGAGGAACATGTCGCCCCAGGACCGCTACAAGTTCCTGAGCGATTTCAGGAAGAATGCCCAGGCCGGCACGGTCTTCATGATTGAAGTGCCGAGCGGCAACGTCTGGGCCATCAACGAGACCACCTACGATGGCCTGGTGGAGGGCGGCGGGATCCGTCCGTGGAGCCAGTCGGAGAAGGAGGCGCTGCCAAAGGCGGTCAGGGGCGATGCGTCGAACCGGCCGGAGATCCGACGCAGTGAGGGGGCGAGGTTTGACGTCTTCTCCCAGTTCTGAGCAAGGCGTTCGAATCCGCGAGGAGCGGGGGAGACACATGAACATAGCATCGTATGCACGCTTGGCCGCGGCCGCCTTGGTCGCGGCTGTTGTTCTCTCGGCGGTCGCGATCACCGCGCGGGCCGACAAGCTGACCGAGGACAACATGACCCAGAAGGACTACGACGACATCACCAACATGGATACCGGCACCGGCGCGGACAAGGTCGATCCCCCGATCCCGATGCATGACCTCACCGACGCCGGCAAGCAGGGCGTCAAGGACGGGAATGGCGTCAAGGTCTTCAAGGGCAAGGACTGGAAGAAGATGTCGGCGGCCGATCGTGGCAAGGCGATACGCGATCTCCGGAAGAACAAGAATTTCTCGACCACCATCTTCATCGAGGTGCCGAGCGGAAACGTCTGGGTCGTCGACGGGCCGGCCTTCATCAAGCTCGTGGATGACAAGGTGATCCGCGCCTGGGACAAGGCGGAGAAGGAGAAGCTGCCGAAGGCGGTCAGAGGCGATGCGTCGAACCGGCCGGAAATCCGACGCAGTGAAGGGGAGAGGTTCGACGTCTTCTCCCAGTTCTGAGTCGGCTGCTGGACCACAGTCGGTCCGAAGGCTGAGTTTCGTGGCTTGAAACAGCTTCGGGGCGGTATTGCGACGGCGACCGCCCAGGCTTAGGATCCGCGCGGGGACGACCAGTACCTGCCGCCGGGGGCGGCATGCTGTGCTGCATTGCATTTGCGTTCAGGGATGAACTGGTTCCGTGCCGCTGCGGCTCGCCGTATGCGTGCGCGCAAACGCATCCACGCCCCTCGGGGCGCGAAGGGGGATCCATGAATATCGCGGCGCGGCTGGCCGTATCGGCGTTGGTCGCGGTCACGTTGTGCTCGGCGGCGGCGATCGCGCGGGCAGACAAGCTGACCGAGCAGAACATGACGCAGAAGGACTACAAGGACATCACCAACACCGAGACCAGCATCCCCGGCCAGACCCGGGCCGAGCCGCCGCTCGAGATTCACGATCTCAGCGACGCCAACGCCCAGGGAGTCAAGGACGCGCATGGCGTGAAGGTGGTCAAGGGCAAGGACTGGAAGGCTCTCTCGCCCAAGGACCGCGACAAGCGGATGCGCGACTTGATGAAGGCCCTGAAGCCCGGGACCTTCTTCTTCATCGAGGTGCCGAGCGGCAACGTCTGGGCGATCGACTCCGATGCCTATTTCAAGCTGAAGGAGGACAAGATCATCCACCGCTGGAGCTACGAGGAGATGGAGAAGCTGCCCAAGGCGGTCAGAGGCGATGCCTCGAACCGGCCGGAAATCCGACGCAGTGAAGGGGAGAGGTTCGACGTCTTCTCCCAGTTCTGAACCGGTTGTCCGACTTCGGCTTCGCGGCGCCTAGACCAGCAGCGAGGCGTGGAGGGCGGAGACGGTCGCGTGGAGGGCATCGTCGCGGATCCGCGGCAGGATCCCGGCGAGCACCTCCAGCGGCGGCCTTGGTTCCGGTTCGACCGCGATCTCCGGCTGCTCGAGGCGCCAGAGCGCGTAGTCGAGCAGACCGAGGCGCTCCGGAGGGATCGCGCCGCGCAGGCTCGCCAGCGCCGCGGCGGTCTCGGCCGGCGTGTCGTAGCCGGCATAGATGTGGTCGGCCTCATCGAGATAGCAGACCTCGGACGCCGGGCGGATCTCGTCGCGTTGCAGGCTTCCCGTCTGCGTCACGATCGCGGCCATGCGGATGTCGTGCGGCTGCGGCTGGATGGTCTTCAGCCTGAAGAGCGAGGTGCCGACGCCGATCGCCTCCGCCTCGCCGGCGAGCTTCGCCAGCGTACGGTCGAAGAAGCCGCCGCCATAGCCGAGGCGATAGCTCAAGCCGTCGTAGCCGATGACCGGCGCGATCAGCGTCCGCGGCGTGACCTCGGTCGGATCGGCCGGCACCGGAATGTCCCAGAAGCCGCGCGCCATCTTGGCGGCCCTGGTCCAGGGGCGGAACTTCAGCGGCTCACCCAGCCTTTCCGCGACCGGCAGGCAGAGCGCCATACCCGCCTCGTCGAGCTCCCGCATCAGCGGCCGGAAATCCGGCTCGCCCTTGATCGGCCAATAGAATGAGATCGGCTGCGGCCGCACACTGAGCAGGACTTTCAGCCGTTCCGCGATCCGCTGCGTCATCGCCGTGCGCACCGGCGCCGCGATCGCGGTCCGCGCCGCCAGGATCGTCTGTCGCGCCTTACGCCGCCAGGCCTTGACCTCCGGCCAGTCCATCATGCGGGGCCCATCATCCGGTGCCCATCATCCGGCCGCGACGGCGGTGATGCGGGCGGCGTCGCTGCGGATGGTGGCGATCGCCTCCGCCATCATGTGCTCGATGATCTGCGCCGCCGGCCGGATCGCATTGACCCGCGCGACGCCGTCACCGGCGTAGAGCGCCATCGCCTCGAGCTTGCCGGTCGTGACCTTCAGCGGCGAGGCCGTGCTGTAGCGGTAGACCGGCGCGCCGTCCTCTTTGGCGATCACCTCGCGCGGGAGTTGGTCGGGGTGATAGCCCCAGAGCTTCTTGCCGGCCGCTTCGGTCTCGCTGTTCTTCAGCACGCGTACCGGCGAATCCGGCGGCCAGTTGATGGCGAAGAGATCGGTGTGCACGGTCGAATCCGATCCCGCCTCGACCAGGCGCTGCTTGTGATAGTTATGGGCGAAGGATTCCGGGCTCGCCAGGAACACGGTGCCGCAATGGACGCCGGCGGCACCCAAGGCCAGCGCCGCCGCAAGCCCGCGCCCATCGACGATGCCACCCGAGGCCGCGACCGGCACCTCGACCGCATCGACCACCTCGGGCAGCAGCACCGAGAGCCCGCGCTTGCCCCAGACATGGCCGCCGGCTTCGACGCCCTGCACGATGATGACGTCGGCGCCGGCATCCTCGGCCTTCACCGCATCGGCGACAGAGCCGACCTGATGCAGCACCAGGCAGCCTTCGCGCTTCGCCCGCGCGATCGCCTTCTGGTCGACGTCCCAGAAGAAGCACATCGCGGAGACCCCGGCCTTGAAGCAGGCGGCGAGCTCGTCTTCCAGCAGCTTGGGGTCGGTCGCCGCCGGGATGAGATTGACGGCGAACGGCCGGTTGGTGAGGCGCTTGACCGCGGCGATCTCCCGCTCGATCAGCGCCGGCGATTCGCGCACCATGCCCAATTGCCCGAAGCCGCCGGCCGAGGAGACCGCCGCCGCGAGCTCGGACCGCGCCGGCCCGCCCATGCCGGCGGAGATGATCGGATAGCGGCAGCCGAGCCGCTCGGTCAGCGCGGTCGCGATGGTCTCGGTCATGGCAAACCCTGGCTATTCCCGATTGTTGCGGAACCATGGCACCGCACCATGTCCGTCCCCGTCAAGCCCGCGCATAGTCTATTTGCATTATTGCCCCACGAGTCGGATCGGCGTTTGGCTGATGACGGTCGAAACGGCGTCGGGAGGGGGGAATGCGGATAGCGGCTTGTGGCGTCTTGGCGTTGTTTCTGCTGATCGTGGGCGGCGGGCCGGGATGGTCGGACGACGAGAGCGGCAACAACAACAAGCCGAAGCACCAGCTGACGCAGCGCGAGGTCGATGCGCTCACCAATCTCGGGCCGGCACCCAAGGACGGACCGCCCCCGCCGAACCTGATCGACGTCCACAAGATCAGCAAGGACGACAAGGCGGTGCTGAAGGGCAAAGAGGAAGAAGGCGTCGTCAAGATCATCGATGGCAAGGATTGGAAGACCCTGACGCCGGAACAGCGCGCACAGCAGCTGCGAAACTTCCAGTCGCTCAATCCTCCGGGCACGATCTTCGTGCTGGAGATCCCGAGCGGCAATGTCTGGAAGTTCCCGCCCTTGAATCCGGCGCCTGAGAGGACGGATCAGGTGCCCGCGGCTCTCTCGGACAAATACAAGGTGACGATCACCGGCTTCACGCTGCCGGAATATTCCGGCCTGCCGGTCGCCGTCGGCAACGACGACGCCTCGACGCGCGAGCGCAGCGGCACCGCCTTGGCCGTCGCGCCGAAGAAGGAGCCGTAACCGCGATGAGGATCCGGAACCGACCGCTCGTCGCCTTGGGAATGGTCCTCGCCATCCGCGGGTGTGCCGTTCCCTATCAGTCCAATGCCCGGCTGCTCAAATACGAGCTGGTGGGGGAGCAGACGACGATGGATCCCGCAACGGGCGAGACCATCGTGACCTCCACCTGGAAATACGAGGACGGCTACACGACCACGACCCAGGAGCGACTTCCGCGCGGCAACGAGCAACGCCGCGCCGAGCGGCCGCCACCGCGGGTCGTCGATTGAGATCAACGGCTTGGTAATGCTGGTCGGCACTCGATCCGGATCATCGATTGTCGTCCCATTGACAGGAAGCTTTCCGGTGCTTCAGGCTGCGTCCGGGGCGGTTTGCGTCTGTGTCGCGGGGCGTCGACATGGAACATTCGCGCGGAGAGCAGGCAGGCGGGGTGGAGCACCTGATCGGCGGCATCTATGACGCCGCCGTCGATCCGAAGCTATGGCCCGAAGCGATCTCGCGGATCGCCGAGGCGGCGGGCTGCCGCACCGGCGTCCTCTACGAGCATGACACCGCGACGCATCGGTCGCGGACGCTCGGATTCCATCGCTTCAACACCGAGTTCATGCGCGACTACGTCGCCCACTATGCGGCGCTCGACCCCTGGACCACCCGCGCGCTGCACTGGCCGATCGGCGTCCCGGCCCCGACCTATGTCCTCCTCCCGGACGACGAGTTCCGCCGCACCGAGTTCTATCAGGACTATTTCCGCCGCAGCGGATTGTTCTATGGCCTCGGCGGGGTCGTCGATCGGATGGACGGACGCGTCGTGCTGTTCGGTGCGCAATGCGCCTACGAGGACGGTCGCTTCTCCGAGGAGGCCGTGGCACTGGTCGGCGCGATGATGCCGCACCTGAAGCGCGCCTACCGCATGAACCAGGCGCTGGCGCAAGCGGAGCAGGACCGGGAGACGCTTGGGGAGACATTGCATCTGGTCCCGCAGCCCGTCCTCGTCGCGGAGCGCGACGGAAAGCTGGTCTTCGCCAACCAGTCCGCGGCGCGGCTGCTGGCCGCCGGCGACGGCGTCCGGCTCGAGGGCGACAAGATCACCGCGGCACACCGCGAGGACCGCACGGCGCTTGCGGCGCTCATGAAGCCCCTGGCGAATGATGCGCCGCGGATCATCGCCCTGCGTCGCCCGCGCAACGCGCGCGCCTTGCTGGTCCAGGCCGTTCCTCTGCGCAGCGACGGCCGGTGGCAGGCATCGGGGCGGGTCGTGCTCCTGATCGAGGCAGAGTCGCCGCCATCGGCTTCGATCGACCATCTCATGCGCGTCTTCGGCCTCACCCAGGCCGAGGCGCGGCTGTGGTCCGGCATCGTCGCCGGCGCCACCCTCGCCGAGATCGCCGCGCGGCAAGAGACCAGCGTCAACACGCTGCGCGTGCAGCTCTCGCGCCTCTTCGCCAAGGTCGGCGTCCACCGCCAGGCCGACCTCGTGCGCTTGGCGCTGGAGCGCCGCGGACCTTAGCCGGCGTGCGAGCCCGTTCGCCCCTCGATTTGCGCTATTCCCCTGCCGCTGCAGAAGTGCTCGAATCTCCGGCGGGCGGTTGGGGGGAGGCAGATATGACGATCCTGGTAACTCCGTTGCGCGCCGTCTGCGCGCTCGTCGCGCTTGCGCTCGCAACGACGGTGATCGCCGCGGCGCGTGCCGACGGCAATCCCGAAGAGCAGAACCTGACCCAGCGCGAATTCAACCGCATCACCGCGGTCGAACCCGCCGACAAGAGCCTGCCGGGCAATGCGAAGCCGGTCGTCATCCACGACCTGACCGACGCCCAGCGCCGCGATCTCGAGGCCCTGCACGCGGTACGCCTGATCAAGGGCCGCGAGTGGAAGCAGCTATCGCCCGAGGAGCGCGACGCACGTCTCCGGGCGATTCGGGAGCAGATGCCGAATGCCGGCCTCTTCCTCACGGTGCCGAAGGGCGACCTCTGGGCGCTGCCGTTCGGCGAGGACAACGTCAATATCCACGACGTGCTCAACAACCGCAAAGTCCGGCTCTGGACCGGTGCGGAGGAGGCGGCCATGCCGGTCGCGGTCAGCACCGGCACGGGCATCAATCTTCGCCAGAGTCGCGTCGACTCGCAGGGTCTCGCCGTCGGCATCGGCTTCAAGTTCTGAGCGGTGCCGCGGACATCTTCCGGGCGATCGCGATCGACAAACAGGGTTACGGCGAAGCAGGCTGCTTCGCATCGCTCGATCGGATGGCATCGCAGGGGTCGCCGACCGACTGGATCACGTCGCCCAGCGGGATATCGAAGGTCTTCGGCACATAGGTCGCGCGGATGATCTGGATGAGCTCCAGCGGCGGCAGGTCGCTGAATTGATAGAGAACAGCCTGGCCCGCGCTCGACGGCGCCATCAAGTCCGCCATCGCTTGATTCGAGATCGCAGTGTCGGTGCAAACGCCGACCATCGGCTCGGTGTCGCCGATCGCCTGGGGGCCGAGCGCCTCCGGGATCGGCCGGACATCGGTGCCGGACGCCTCGGCCTTGGTGAAGATGAACGACGTCCGCACCGGATGATGTTCGATGCCACCCTGGCCGCGCAGGCTCTGCAGCCGCTGGCAGAAGGTCTGCAGGCCGGGAAGCGAGGAGGCAGCGGGTGCGTCGCAGGGATGACCGGTCCGCATCGGATAGAGGTAGGTGTGATCGGCCGGGCTCCAATGCCAGATCTCGAACCCACCCTTGGAACCCATGTCCTCCAGACGTTGGACATCGGACGAGACCTTGGCAAGGTCGGTCTCGGTCTGCGCGGCGAAGGCGAGCGCCTCGTCCGGCGAGAGCTTGCCCTGGATGAACGCGTCGCCCTCCGAGGCTTCTGCGGCGCGGTCCATCAGCGCGAAGGTCCCGTCGCTGTAGAGGATGAAGCTGATCTGCGTCACCTCCGGCGCCTGGGTGAGCCCGTCATAATCGAACACGACGACCAGGATCTCCGGATGGTCGACCTTGATCGGAGACTGGGCCCGGGCATCATCGCCCAGCGCAGCGAAGATGAAGAGCGCCAGAACGCAGGCTGGGAGCACGCGCATCGCCGACGCGAGCATCACTTCCACACCGGCTTTCCGCTGCCCGGCAATCCGAGGCTCGCCCATTTCTCCGTGACCAGATCCACCACCGCCTGATCCATCCGAATCTGGCGCCCCCAATCCCGCGCCGTCTCGGGCGGCCATTTGTTGGTGGCGTCGAGGCCGAGCTTGCCGCCGAGGCCGCTCTCCGGAGAGGCGAAGTCGAGATAGTCGATCGGCGTGCCCTCGATCACGGTGATGTCGCGCGCGGGATCCATGCGGGTCGCGATCGCCCACATCACGTCCTTCCAGTCGCGGGCGTCGATGTCGTCGTCCACCACGATCACGAACTTCGTATAGATGAACTGGCGCAGGAAGGACCAGACGCCCATCATCACGCGCTTGGCATGGCCCGGATAGGCCTTCTTCATCGAGACCACGGCGATGCGGTAGGAGCAGCCCTCGGGCGGCAGCCAGAAGTCGCGGATCTCGGGGAATTGCTGGATCAGCAGCGGGATGAAGACCTCGTTCAGCGCCTCGCCCAGGATCGAGGGCTCGTCCGGCGGCCGCCCGGTATAGGTCGAGAGATAGATCGGGTCCTTCCGCATGGTGATCGCGGAAATGGTGAAGACCGGGAACGGCTCGACCGCGTTGTAATAGCCGGTGTGGTCGCCGTAGGGGCCCTCGTCGCGATAATCGTCGAGACTCACATGGCCTTCGAGCACGATCTCGGCGGTGGCCGGCACTTTCAATGGCACGGTCTTGCAGTCGACCAGCTCCACCTTCTTGCCACGCAAGAGTCCGGCGAACTGGTATTCCGAGACCGTGTCCGGAACCGGCGTGACCGCCGCGAGGATGGTGCCGGGATCGGCGCCGATCACCACCGCCGCCGGAAAGGGCTCCGGCTTCGCCGCCCTCCAGCGCGCATGATGCTGCGCGCCGCCGCGATGCTTCAGCCAGCGCATCAGAGTCTGGTTTCGGCCGATCACCTGCATCCGGTAGATGCCGAGATTGAAATCGTCCTCTTTCCGTTTCCCGGGACCTTTCGTCACGACCAGTGGCCAGGTGATGAGCGGCGCCGGCTCATTGGGCCAACAGCCCTGGATCGGGAACTGGCCGAGATCGATCGCATCGCCGGTCAGCACCTGGTCCTGCACCGGGCCGTAAGCGACGGTCTTCGGCCGCATGGCGAGCACGGTCTTCAGCAGCGGCAGCATCTCCAGCGCTTCCTTCCAGCCGCCGGGCGGTTCCGGCTGCTTCAGGAAGGCGAGGGTCTCACCGACTTGGCGCAGGTCCTTGGGCTCGCGGTCCATGCCCCAGGCGACGCGCTCCACCGTGCCGAAGAGATTGACCAGCATCGGATGCGGATAGGCCTTGCCGCTCTTGCGGCTGACCGGCTTCTCGAAAATCACCGCCGGCCCGCCCTCGGCGATGAGGCGAGTCTGGATCTCGGTCGCCTCGAGCTCGGGATCGACCGGCACCGCGACGCGCTTCAGGCGCCCGGTCGATTCGAGGCGTGCAATGAAATCGCGCAGGGAATCATAAGGCATGGCGCGGCGAGCCTAGCGGTTTTGCGTCGCGCGGCCAACAAAGGGATAGACCCGTCGACCCCTCACCCCTACCCTCTCCCTCCCGTCGGCGCAGGCCGACA
>DATKMF010000003.1:0-2088 GCA_035542015.1 Candidatus Cybelea sp. | reverse complement strand
TGCTGGTCGAGCAGAAGCTCTCGATCGCGCTGCGCATCTCCCACCGCGTCTACGTCATGGGCCACGGCCGCATCGTCTTCGAAGGCACGCCGGCCGAGCTGAAGGCCAACGACGCCGTGCGGAAGGAGTGGCTGGAGGTGTAAGCGGAAGCCGCTGCGGCAGCCCGCGATTTTGCCTGGCCTGTTCGAAATCGGCGTTGGCGCGTTCGATTTTGCTCTCTTCCGTTTGAGCAGGAAGGAGCAGCAACGGGCATGGCCAAGATCACGATCCGATGCTACAGCTGGAACCGGCTCGCGGAGAGACGGCAATGCTGCCTCGTCTCGCATTTGCTCTTGGGTCGATTGCTCTCGTTTCGATGACGGCGCTGCTGGTTGACCCCATCGACGCCATAGCGCAGGACATGCTGCGCAGCGTCGATCTCAACAGCCCCGACATGTCGACATCGGAGATGACGCGCGGCGAGGTCGAGGCGCTTCTCGACGCGGCGCCTCCAGACGCCACGGGCCAACGCTCTGCGGATTTGCAGGGAAAGCGGCTGTCGCACCTCGATCTCTCGGGCCTCGACTTCTCCGGCAGCAATCTTCGCCTCGTCAAGCTCAACGGTGCGAATCTGAAGGGCGCGCGCTTCGATCGGGCTATCCTGAACCAGGCATGGCTGATCGACGCGGATTTGACCGGGGCGTCTCTCGCAAGGGCATCGCTGCTCGGCACGCAGATGCAGCGCGCCAGGCTTGGGGGCGCCGATCTGCAGGGCGCGCGCATCACCGCGGATCTCTCGGGGGCGAGTCTGGTCGAGGCCAGGCTTGCGGGCGCCGATTTGAGTGCCGATATGCGCAACCAGTCCATGGGCATGATGCGCGGCGTGCTCAAATCCGCCGACCTCAGCAACGCGGATCTGAGCGGCGCCAATCTTGCGCGCGCCGATCTCGAATTCGCAAAGCTTGCGAACGCCAATCTGGCGAATTGCAACCTCAGCCGTGCTGACCTTGCAGGAGCCGACCTATCCAACGCCAGTCTCGCCGGTGCCGACTTCACCGAGACCGACCTCGCATCAAGCCTTTTGCCAGATGCCGCCGCGCTGGCCGGCGCCCGCAATCTCGACAAGGCCAGGAACCTGGACCTGGCGCGGCGCCAACCCTAGGGGTCGTGATCATCCGGCAACTGAAGCGATCCGCGCTGCTGCGGGAGTTGCAGTCGTGATGTTCGAGCCAGTGCAACAGCCGGCCATTCGGCTTCATGGCGGCGACCGGAGCTCCTTTGGGAGCTTCGCCATCCAGCTTACATAAGGCGCCTCGCGGACAAGCTTGGCTTGGGGGAACTCGGCCCGTAAGATTTGGGCCGCTGCGGGGCGGGCTTCCGCCCACCGGTTGAATTTGCGCGGCCTCAGGCTTATGCCATCAGCCCATGAGCACCCCCACCCTCGCCGCGAAGCCCCTGAGTTCCTGGCCGCGCCACCGCTCGGCCAAGCCGGCGCCGTTCCTGCCGATAAGCCGCGCGGAGATGGACGCGCTCGGCTGGGAGACTTGCGACATCGTGCTGGTGACGGGCGATGCCTATGTCGACCATCCGAGCTTCGGCATGGCGATCATCGGCCGGCTGCTGGAGGCGCAGGGTTTTCGGGTCGGCATCATCGCGCAGCCGGACTGGCACTCGGCCGAGCCGTTCAAGGCGCTGGGCAGGCCGCGCCTGTTCTTCGGCGTCACCGGCGGCAACATGGACTCCATGGTCAACCGCTACACGGCGGACCGCCGGCTGCGCCACGATGACGCCTACACGGCCGGCGGCGAAGGCGGCAAGCGTCCGGACCGCTGCACCATCGTCTACGCCCAGCGCTGCCGCGAGGCGTTCAAGGACACCCCGATCGTGCTCGGCGGCATCGAGGCGTCGCTGCGCCGGATCGCGCATTACGACTACTGGTCCGACAAGGTGCGCCGCTCGATCCTGGCTGACGCCAAGGCGGACCTCCTGATCTACGGCAATGCCGAGCGCGCCGTCGTCGAGGTGGCGCATCGCCTTGCTGCCGGCGAAGCGCCGCGCGAGCTCACTGATGTCAGGGGCGTCGCGCTGTTTCGCCGCGTGCCGGAGAAT
>DATKMF010000002.1:0-29659 GCA_035542015.1 Candidatus Cybelea sp. | reverse complement strand
GACCGCGTATCCTCGCCGCAGACCGTCACCATCAGCGACGCCGTGACGATCGCCAACAACACCGTCGTCAACTTTCTGCCGCGCATGCTGTCGGCGCAGATCTGGACCCAGACCGGCTACATGCCGGGCGAGCTCGGCCGCAGCTACATCGCCATCGAGTGGGAGGTCGATTGCCCGCCCTTCGCGGCCTTTGGAGCCTGGCCTGCCTGCTGGCTCTACAAAAATGCGGACGACACGACCGGTCTGCCGCAACCACCCGGGTCCGCGTTCGAGATAGACGGCATGGAGTCGTTCAACTATTTCATGAACGGCGTCAACAACGACTACAAGCCGGGCACGCCGAGCTCGACCAACCAGATCGGCAACCACTGGTTCGCCGGCCCGAGCATCGGGTTCGCCGGCAACAACGTCTCAAAGTCGACCCGCAAGGTGCAGCTTCTGTGGTCGGCGACGCGACAGTGGTTCTACACCGACGATCTCTGGATGTTCCGCTCCGATATGACCTATGACGTGAGCGCGCGGGCGCAGATCGCCGCCAACCTCGCGCTGGGCAGCCACGCGAGCGGCTTCAACGCCAACGGCTTCTATCCAGTCGATTGGTCGCAGTTCCCGATGACGTTCCGCGTACGGCGCATGCGGATTTGGGGCGGGTAACCGATGGAGGCCGAGCCCGAGGGCTCGCTCAGCGCTTCCGGTCGGAGCCGCTGCCGAACAGGACGAAATAGGCGAGGATGCCGAAGCCGAGGGCGGCGAGGCCGACGCCCATCACCGCCATCGGCCGGAACGAGATCACCTCTTCGGCGAAGACGGCAAGGCCGAGGCCGAAAAGCACATCGGCGCAGAGCAGTACGATGACCACGAAATAGAGCGGATCGCGGCGCGGCTTCTGCCGCCCGGTCCCGTCGGCTGGACCGGACTTGCCTGGCCTGCTCGCCCGGGTCGGCACCGGTTCGGGTGCGGCGGCGGGCCGCGTGTCGCCCGGCAGCGTCATGGGGTCGCGGCGCACGGGGAGCGGTGCAGTCCTACGCCCTTCGGCGCGGACAATACCGCGCCCTTCGGCGCGGGGGCCGCTCGCAGGTCAGTCTTTGAAACACAGGCCAAATTTCCCCCCAGGTCCCCCGCCTGGGTCACATTCCTCAGGACCGATTCCCAGGGCGGCCGGTCTGGCCATGATCGACCTTCGATCCTGCGGCTTCAATTGTTAATTTCGCGCCGACAGCCAGTTGCAATGAGGCCCTCAGGCCCTATATATCCCTGCGGATCAAGCGGTTTACCCGTCGGGATGGCCTCTCCAGCGAGTACTCGGTGGTTACCTGGGAGGGGGCGGTCGATCTGGACGGGCGGGCGGCAAACTCGAACATCGAACTGAGGACACGGGGATCCCTGGCGGTGCCTAGTATGGAAAGGGCCGCATGAGGGGATCTGCTGAAGAAAGGACTGTTCCATGAGCAAAGTCATCGGCATCGACCTTGGCACCACGAACTCCTGCGTCGCCGTCATGGAGGGCAAGGACGTCAAGGTGATCGAGAATACCGAGGGTGCGCGGACCACCCCCTCGATGGTGGCGTTCACCGATAACGGCGAGCGGCTGGTCGGCCAGGCCTCGAAGCGCCAGGCGGTCACCAACCCGGAAAACACCTTCTTCGCGATCAAGCGCCTCATCGGCCGTCGCTTCGACGACCCGATGACCAAGAAGGACATGAACCTCGTCCCCTACAAGATCATCAGCGGGGACAACGGCGATGCCTGGGTCGATTCCCATGGCAAGAAATACAGCCCCTCGCAGATCTCTGCCTTCATCCTGCAGAAGATGAAGGAAACCGCCGAGAACTATCTCGGCGAGAAGGTCAGCCAGGCCGTCATCACCGTTCCCGCCTACTTCAACGACAGCCAGCGCCAGGCGACCAAGGATGCCGGCAAGATCGCCGGCCTCGAGGTGCTGCGCATCATCAACGAGCCGACGGCGGCGGCACTCGCCTACGGCATGGAGAAGAAGGGCACCGGCACCATCGCGGTCTATGATCTCGGCGGCGGCACCTTCGACATCTCCGTGCTGGAGATCGGCGACGGCGTGTTCGAGGTGAAGTCCACCAACGGCGACACCTTCCTGGGCGGCGAGGACTTCGACGCAAGGATCATTGATTATCTCGCCGACGAGTTCAAAAAAGACCAGGGCATCGACCTCCGCAAGGACAAGCTCGCCCTGCAGCGCCTGAAGGAGGCGGCCGAGAAAGCGAAGATCGAGCTCTCGAGCGCGATGCAGACCGAGGTCAACCTGCCGTTCATCACGGCCGACCAGACCGGACCCAAGCATCTCAACGTCAAGCTCACGCGGGCGAAGCTCGAGGCGCTGGTCGATGACCTGATCGAGCGCACCATCGAGCCTTGCAAGAAGGCGCTGAAGGATGCGGGCCTCAAGGCTTCCGACATCAACGAGGTGATCCTGGTCGGCGGCATGACCCGCATGCCCAAGGTCATCGACAAGGTGAAGGAGTTCTTCGGGCGCGAGCCGCATCGCGGCGTCAACCCGGACGAGGTCGTGGCGATCGGTGCCGCGATCCAGGGCGGCGTCCTCAAAGGCGACGTCAAGGACGTGCTGCTGCTCGACGTGACCCCGCTCTCGCTCGGCATCGAGACCTTGGGCGGCGTGTTCACGCGCCTCATCGACCGCAACACCACGATCCCGACCAAGAAGAGCCAGGTCTTCTCGACCGCCGAGGACGGCCAGACCGCGGTCACCATCCGCGTGTTCCAGGGCGAGCGCGAGATGGCGGCGGATAACAAGATCCTGGGCCAGTTCGATCTCGTCGGCATCCCGCCCGCACCGCGGGGCGTGCCGCAGGTCGAGGTCACCTTCGACATCGACGCCAATGGCATCGTCAACGTCTCGGCGAAGGACAAGGCGACCGGCAAGGAGCAGCAGATCCGCATCCAGGCCTCGGGCGGCTTGAACGACGCCGACATCGAGAAGATGGTGAAGGACGCCGAGGCGCACGCGGCGGAGGACAAGAAGCGCCGCGCGCTGATCGAGGCCCGAAACCAGGCCGACGCGCTCATCCACAGCGCCGAGAAGCAGCTGAAGGATAACGAGTCGAAGATCGCCGCGGCCGACAAGTCGGCGGTCGAGAGCGCGATCGCGGACTTGAAGGGCGTCAAGGATGCCGATGACGCCGCGGCGATCGAGGCCAAGACCAACGCCCTGACCCAGGCGCTGATGAAGATCGGCGAGGCGCTGTACCGCGCCAGCCAGGAGGGTGGGGCTTCGGCCGGCGCCGGTGCCGATGGAGCTACGGCGGGCGGCGCCAGCGCCGATACCGGAAGCGACGAGAAGGTGGTCGACGCCGACTTCGAGGAGGTCGACGAGCGCAAGGGCAAGACCGCCTAAGGCGCTTCAAGATGACCAATGGCTGAACGAGGGCCAGGGATCAGGACGCGACCGTTCTCTTCCCTGGCCCTTTTTTCTTGTCTGATTGCCGAGAGATGAGTACTGACACATCCACGATGAAACGCGATTACTACGAAACGCTGGGCGTCGAGAAGGGCGCCGATCAGGAAACGATCAAGAAAGCGTTTCGCAAGCTCGCCATGCAGTATCACCCGGATCGCAACCCGGGCGACAAGTCGGCGGAGCACAAATTCAAGGAGCTGAACGAAGCCTATGACGTCCTGAAGGACGATCAGAAGCGCGCGGCCTACGATCGCTTCGGCCACGCCGCCTTCGAGAACGGCGGGATGGGCGGCGGCCGCGGCGCCCACGGTTTTGCCGCCGGCGGCTTCGACTTCACCGACATCTTCGACGAGATGTTCGGCGAGTTCATGGGCGGCCGGCGCGGCCAATCTGCCAGAGGCAGGGGTGCCGATCTCCGTTACAACATGGAGATCGGGCTCGACGAGGCCTTCAACGGAAAGCAGGCCACCATTCGCGTGCCGACCGCCGTTCCCTGCGACGCCTGCAGTGGCACCGGCGGCGAGAAGGGCACGCAGCCGGTGACCTGCCCCTCCTGTCATGGCTACGGCAAGGTCCGGGCGACCCAGGGCTTCTTCACCATCGAGCGCACCTGCCAGGCCTGCCACGGCGCCGGCAAGGTGATCGAGAAGGCCTGCAAGACCTGCAAGGGCTCAGGACGAGTTTCCAAGGAGAAGACGCTGCAGGTCGCGATCCCCGCCGGGGTCGAGGACGGCACCCGGATTCGCCTCGCCGGCGAGGGCGAGGCCGGCTTGAACGGTGGGCCGGCCGGCGATCTCTACATCTTTATCTCGGTGGCGCCCCATCGCCTGTTCCAGCGCGAGGGCTCAGCGATTCATTGCCGGGTGCCCATCGCGATGACCCAGGCCGCCTTGGGCGATCAGATCGAGATTCCCACCATCGACGGCAGCAAGGCCAAGGTGACGATCCCGGCCGGCACCCAGACCGGCCAGCAGTTCCGCCTGAAAGGCAAGGGCATGTCCGTGCTGCGCTCAACCGCACGCGGCGACATGTTCGTCGAGATCGCGGTCGAGACTCCGGCCAACCTGACACGAAAACAGCGCGAACTCCTGGAGCAGTTCGACGCGGAATCCCGCGCCAACGCCAAGACCTCGCCGGAATCCGAAGGCTTCTTCGCCCGCGTGAAGGAGTTCTTCGAGGGCGGTCGCGGCTAGCCCCGCCCTCAAAAAAAAGATCCAAAATAACCATTTAAAATCATAGGTTAAGACTTTTTTCATTGCGCTTGAGCCATGCTCGGCCTGAGATAGCCGTGCATCCCGTGCGGCGCGGCCGGGGGCTCATGTCCATCGCTGCCATCGCAACCTTCAAGCCCGAGACGGCGCCGCGGCGGCGAATGCTGCTGCTCGGCAGCTGGGGTGTCGCGCTGGTCGTGTTCGCCATAGTGCAGTTCGGCTTGAGCGCGCGCGGCTCCTTCGCCTCCGTCGTCCTGATCGATTTCGGCTGGACCGCGACTTCGGCAGTTGCCGCCTTCGGATGCGCGCGAACCGCATGGCGGCTCACCGGCCGCGAACGGTTGGCATGGCTCGCCTTTTCGCTCGCCGCTCTGCTCTGGCTGATCGGCCAAGCCTATTGGGACGTCTGCGAGCTCTGGCGGCACGAGATCGTGCCCTTCCCGTCGCTTGCCGATATCGGCTATCTCGCGTTCCCGGTCGTGGCCGTGGCGGGGCTGCTCCTCGACGTGCGCCGCGCCGAACTGCGCAATTCGCTGCTGCGCCCGCTCTGCAATCTCGGCCTGATCGGGACCGCGCTCTACACCAGCCTCAGCATGCTGCTGAGCGACGCCCTCGCAACCGCCCAGGGCTCCGAACTCTATCTTGTGACCGCGCTCGGCTATCCCTTCCTCTACGGCGCGGCCTTCCTGTTCGCGCTGACGGCGCTCGGCATCTATGCCGAGCCCAGGAAGCGGAGCGTCGCGCTGCTGATGGCCTTCGCCCTGGCGGCGCTCGGCATTGCCGCCGCCGAATGGGGCGTGCGCATGCTCGGCCGCTCCTACATGGCGGGGGACTATTTCGAGCTGATCTGGCTCATCGGCTTCGCGCTGATGCACTGGGCCGCCTGGGAGCGCCGGCACCAACCGGCAGCGACCGCAGCGATGCCGGGCGACCTCGATGCGCGCACGCTCTGGCTCGAACCCATGCTGCCGATGCTGGGGCTGATCGCGATCTTCGCTGCGGTAGCGGTCGATGCGGATGGACTTCCGGTTTCCGAGATCCAGGAGATCCTGGTGCCGGGTGGCGTCGTGTTCGCCCTTCTGCTCGCCGGCGGCGAGTGGGTCAGCCGCATGGCGGAGGCGCGCCTCAGGCGGCGGGCCGAAACCGCGCTCCGCGCCTTGCAGGTCTCCGAAGAGCGTCTGACTTCGATCCTCGAGATTGCGCCCGAGGCGATCGTCGCCGCCGATCGCGACTGCCGCATCGAGATGTTCAACCGCGGCGCCGAGCACGTGTTCGGCTATGCCGCGGGCGAGGTGATCGGCAGGCCGATCGAAATCCTGCTTCCGGAACGGCTGCGGCCGCGCCTCGCCGCGCGCGACGGACGCCGCGGCGCCGCGCCTTGGATCGCCGAGTTCGATGCCCAGCGCAACACCGAGATGTTGGGTCTCCGCCGTGATGGCAGCGAGTTCCCCGCCGAAGCCTCGGTGTTCCAGCTCGCCATCGACGAGGAACTCTCCTTCGCCCTCATCCTGCGCGACGTCACCGACCGCAAGCGCCAGGAGCGCGACCTCAGGAACGCCAAGGAGATGGCCGAGCTCGCCAACCGGGCGAAATCCGAGTTCCTGGCCAACATGAGCCACGAGCTCAGGACGCCCTTGAACGCCATCATCGGTTTCTCGCAGATCATCGAGACCAGGATGTATGGCGGCGATCTCGACCGCTATGTCGAATATGCCAAGGACATCCACAACAGCGGCTCGGATCTCCTGAAGATCATCAACGACATCCTCGATCTCTCCAAGATCGAGGCCGGGCAGATGAAGGTGAACGAGCAGGCGGTCGATGTCGGCTTCGTCGTCGACAGCTGCATCAAGGTGGTGAAGGAGCGCGCCCAGCGCGGCCGCATCACGCTCGAGCGCAACCTGCCGCAGGAGCTGCCGCGACTCTGGGCCGATGAGCTGCGGCTGAAGCAGATGGTGACCAACCTGGTCAACAATGCGGTCAAGTTCACCGAGCCGGGCGGGCGCGTCGTCGTCTCGGTGCGACCCAGCATGACACCCCAGGGCATCGCGGACGGGATCGATATCGTGGTGCGCGACACCGGCATCGGCATGGATCCCAACGAAATCCCGATCGCGCTCTCGCCGTTCGGCCAGGTCGATCAGGGCCTGGCGCGGCGGCATGAGGGCACCGGCCTCGGCCTGCCGCTCACCCGCCGCATGATCGAGCTGCACCAGGGCTCGCTTGACCTTTCCAGCGCCCGCGGCAAGGGCACAACCGCCACCCTGCACTTCCCGGCGAGCCGGGTCATGGCCGCCGAGCTCGCCAGCTAGCGCATTGTCCATCGCGCAATCCGGTTATCGATGCGCCCCCGTCTTGCCGATTCGGTCGCGACCGGATTAGATACGCGCACGGGATTCCAGGGGGTTGCATGGCGAGCCAATCATCGCGCTTGAGGTCCGGCCGCGGCGCCGCAGCCGTTGCGGCCGCCAAGCGGCCGGCCCAGAAGAAAGCCGCTAAGCCCTTGGAAAAACCCAAGAAACCTGAGAAATCCGGGACCATCACCGGGCCCCGGAAGGCGGCGCCGCAAGCGGCACCGAAGATGGCCGTCAAGCCCGCGGCAGCACCGGTCGCCTCGGCCAAGCTGAAGCGAGGCTCCAACGGCGCGGTCCGGGTCGGCATTGCCGGCTGTGCGGGGCGCATGGGGCAGATGCTGTTGAAGCTGCTGATCTCGGCGCCGGGGGTGCTGGTGGTCGGCGGGACCGAACGACGGGGCTCCCATGTTCTGGGGCGCGATCTGGGCGCCCTGGCCGGGGGCGAGCCGCTGGGCATCACGATCGGCGACAATCCGGAGCCCCTGTTCGAAGGGGCGGACGTGGTGGTCGATTTCACCAGCCCGTCGGCGACAGCGCTGCATGCGGGGATCGCCGCGAAGAGCGGCACCGCCCATGTGGTCGGCACGACCGGGCTCGATCCCGATCAGATGCAGGCGGTCAGCCGCGCCGCACAGCGCGTGCCGATCGTGATGGCGTCCAACATGTCGCTTGGCATCAACCTCCTCGAGCAAGTGGTCGAGGAAGTCGCGCGTATCCTCGATGCCGACTGGGACATCGAAATCGTCGAGATGCATCACCGCCACAAGGTTGATGCGCCGTCCGGCACCGCTCTCACCCTCGGCGAGGCGGCGGCGCGCGGCCGCAACGTGCAGCTTCGCCGCGTGTCGCGGCGGGGACGCGACGGCCAGGTCGGACCCCGAATCAAGGGCGAGATCGGCTTTTCGGCGATCCGCGGCGGCGACGTGGTGGGCGATCATTTCGTGATCTTCGCCGCCGACGGCGAGCGCATCGAGCTCACCCACCGGGCCTCCAACCGCGAGATCTTCGCCCGCGGCGCGGTGAAGGCCGTGCTCTGGGCGGCCGGGAAACGCCCTGGCCTCTACAGCATGAAGGACGTGCTCGGCTTCAACCTTGGGACGCCTTCGCAGGCCGCGCCCGCCGGAGCCTGAACCCGGTCAGCCGGGCGACCGCGAGCCCTGCGAGGATCAGCACCAACGCGACCAGCGCGTTCAAGTGCGGCTGCTCCCCCAGGACCAGATATCCCCATAGCAGCGCCAGCAGCGGGACCAAGTAGTTGTTGAAGGAAGCGAAGCCTGCACCGGCACGACGCAGCAGCAGATAGAAGAGCAAGTTGCCGCAACCGGTCGCGACCAAGCCGAGCCACACCACCGCCACCACGGCCTGCCATTGCCAGTCGATGGTCCAGGGCCGATCGTGCACCAGCCAGATCGGCAGCAGCGCCACGAACCCGGCGAGCAGGATCACGCCGATCAGCATCTGCGCGGGAAGCTTCGGCAAATGCCGCGCGGTGACGCCGTAGAGCGAGTAGCTGAAGCAGCCGCCGATGATCAACGCCTGGCCGACGACTTGCGCGCCCAGGCCCTTCAGAGCATCCACGCCAACCAGGACGACTACCCCGGCAAGGCCCAGTAACACGCCAATCAACTTCGGCGCGCTCAATCGCTCGTCGATCGTGAAGAAATGAGTGAGGATCACCACCATCATCGGGATGATCGCCATCAGGATTCCCGCCAGCTGGGAGGTGGTGCTCTGCTCGCCCCAACTGATCAGGAAGAACGGCACCGAGTTGCCGACCACGCCAAGAAACAGGATGCGGAGCCAGAGTGCTGACCCGCCGCGCCGCCTCGGCGACGGCCAAGTTTGGCCAAGCCTCGCCGCATAGCTGAGGAGAAACACCGCGCCGATGCCGATCCGCAGCGCCGCCAAACTCATCGGCGGCATGCCGTGGTCGTCCGCGATCTTGATTGCCAGGAACGACGAGCCCCAGAGCAGGGACAACAGCGCCAGCAGACCGTATTCCGCGAGATGAGGGTGGCGGATTTCGCCGCCGGGCGCTGGCGAATCGGACATGATGAAAGGGTCAGTCGAAAGCGGGGCGGCGCAGCCGGGTGAGAACCTCGCGGAGCTCGCGCGCGAGATCGCGGCGCTCCTGGGGCGAGAGGAAGGCGCCGACCTGGATCTGGCGCCCGTGCGAGCGCAGATAGAGCGCGTTGTCCGGCTCCGCTTCGCGCTCCAGGATCACGTTCAGCCAGTAGGGTTGCAGCCGCTCGACCACCTGTCGGCCGCGCGCGTCGTGGCGCTCGAACAGGAGGTGGTCGGCATAGAGCCGGATCCGCTCCTTGCGATCGTCGCCTCGGTAATGGCGGCTGAAGAGATACCAGAACAGCGCCCATTCGCCGCCCAGGAAGCCGAAGACCGGCCAATAGCCGAGGAACAGGAACACTGCACCATAGCAGGCGACGATCGCCGCCGTGCCGGCGATCAGGATCGTATACCCGCGCTTGCCCAGCGAGCGGCGCGGATAGAGCAACGCCTCGAAGATCGGGCGCGCAGCCGCGCTCTCAGCCGTCGTCGACGCAAGTTCCGGGGTTTGGCCTTCCATGCGCGCCGAGTATAGACTGCCCGGCAACGGGGGACCAAGCGTGGCGGATTTCGAGACATGTTGAACAAGGAGCAGGTGCAGCAGTTCTTCGCGCGCCTCGCCAAGGCCAATCCGAATCCACGTGGCGAGCTCGACTATATCAATCCCTATACCCTGCTGGTCGCCGTCGTGCTCTCCGCCCAGGCGACCGACGCCTCGGTCAACAAGGCGACCGAGCCGCTCTTCAAGATCGCCGACACGCCGGAGAAGATGCTGAAGCTCGGCGAGGCGAAGCTCAAGGGCTTCATCAAGACGATCGGCCTTTACAACACCAAGGCGAAGAACGTCATCAAGCTCTCGGAAATCCTGCTGACGGAGCATGGCGGCATGGTGCCCGCCAACCGCGAGGTCTTAGAGACCCTTCCCGGCGTCGGGCGGAAGACCGCGAATGTCGTCCTCAACATCGCCTTCGGCCAGCCGACCATGGCGGTCGATACGCATATCTTCCGGGTCGGCAACCGCACCGGGCTCGCCCCCGGCAAGACGCCACTCGATGTGGAATTGAAGCTGGAGAAGCGCGTGCCCGAACCCTATCGCCTCTCCGCCCACCACTGGCTGATCCTGCACGGCCGCTATGTCTGCAAGGCGCGGAAGCCGGATTGCCCGGTCTGCGTGGTCAACGACATCTGCCAGTTCAAGGGGAAGACACTGGCCTAGATCAAGACAGAGCTTCGGGCCGGAAAGACGCCACCAGGCGTCTTTCCGGCCCGTGCTCAGAACGGCAGGCCGGGCAATTCCTGCGTGCCCTCGAGCTTCACCGCCTCGAGCTCGTTCGGGTTGAGGCCGAGCGCTCTTAGGATCGTCGGGGCGACCTGGGTGGTCTGAACCAGAGCCGGCGTGGACTGCGCGTGGATGCGCGGGTTGCTGACCAGCAGGGCGACATTACGGTCGTCGAGGCTCGAGCCGCCGTGCTCGGCGATCTTCTTGCCCGAGGTGTAGACCACGCCGGGGTTGACACCGACCATGAAGTCGGGCGTGCGGCTGTCGGTCGTCGGATCCTGGTAGATCGCAGCCATCGCGTTCGGCGTCAGCAGCTTGGCGATGCCGAGCGCCTTTACGTTCTTGGTGAGATAGTCTTGCGCCGCCTGCAGGTTGGCGGCGCGGGTCTGCGGCTTCAGCCAGATCAGCGATGCATCATCGGCGATGTGGAAGGCGTAGCCCGGCGTCTTGGTGTATGGGTCGTCGTCAGTCGCCTGGAAAGTCGCGGGATCGACCGGCGCCTGGCCGTGCTTGGAGGCGATGATGATGAGCGTGCTGTCGCTGAGCTTGGCGGATTTGAGAGCGTTCACGAGTTCGCCCAGGGCGCCATCGACATAGTCGAGCTGCGCGGCGAGGCCGCTCGCGGGCTTGCCAGTGGCGTCGAGATAGCCACCGATGAGGCTCGCGTCGTCGCCGGGGCCCGCCTTCGGTAGCTTCTGGCCGACGCTGACCGCCTGGAAGTTCATGCCGAACAGGGTCGGCACCGGAGCCTTGTGCGCACCGGTGCTGTCGAGGCCGTTGATCTCGTTGACCACGGCCTTCACCCGCGCTTCGTCGAAATCCCGTTCGGCCTTGAAGCTGCCGGTGGTCTTGACCTTGGTGCCGGAGATGAGCGAATCCTGCTCCAGTGCGAAGAGATCGTCGAGCCCCTTGCCCGACGGACCAGCCAGCACCTCGTAGGCGGGGTGCTTGTCCGACCAGGCGGTGTGGCCGCCATGGCGCTTGATGATCTCGAAGACGTTGTTCACCCGGACGAAGGAATGCGGCCAGACCGCGGTGCATTTTCCGCCGACCATGGTCATCGGCAGCTTCTTGGGATCGATCTGGGTCATCGGCTTGCCCGGCGTCCCGCCGGCGTCGATCTTGTCGGAATCGACGTCGATGTTCTCGGCGAAGGAGACCTCGGCGCCGGGATCGCCGGCGCAGTTCGAATCGGGCGCGAAATAGGCGCGATCGAAGCTATCGTCATAGAATACGCCGGTTGACTTCGATGTGCCTCCGGTCACCTGCGCCAGCATGCCGGGGAAGGAATCCGAAGGCATGGTAGAGAGCGCGTTGGGATAGAGCACGCCGCTCTTCACCAAGGACGCGAGGGTGCTTTGCGGGTTGGCGGCGACGTAGTTGGCAACGTCGATCGCGTGCATCCCATCGATGCTGATCAGCAGAATGTGCTTGTACGCGGTCTCCGCTTGAGCCGCGGCAACGAACGAGCCACTGGCCAGCGCAGTCATCGCAGCGGCCATCAGCAAACGAGCGACAGTTTTCATATTGACCTTCCCAGAACGGCGAATGCCCCGCCGCCCTGGTGCTAACAGATCATCGTGACTCTTTCGGGTTGGTTTGCTGTCGTGAACCTGTCGTCCGCATCCTCGCTGTGGCAGGAGATGGAGCTTAAGCCATGATGCTCTGGCCGAAGGCGCGCGCCGCACTGGTGAGCCAGGCGACGAAGCACGCGGCGCCGGGGCGCAGGTGCGGCGCGGTCAGCAGCCAGTAGCTGCCGAACTCGACGTCGGGATAGCTGCCGAGCGGCACGATCGTGCCGCCGGCAATGGCCTTCTCGCAGAGGCAGAGCGGGACCGGGGCGACGCCGAGCCCGGCCTCGCAGGCCTCCATCACGACGTCGTCGTTGTCGAAGCGATCGGCGATGTCGAGGTCGCCGATGTCGATGCGCGATCTCCTATGCGACCTGGAGTCTCTGGACTACCGCCAACGCCTCGACCGGCGTCTATGCGGCGGTGAACCTCAGCGACGCGACACTGGCTGCGGTCAATCTGCTGAACGCCTTGTGCTGCGCCATCGTCATCGCGCTGACGGCGACCAAACGACGGTCGGCGTCACAGGTCCGGGCTACTGCGCCGAGGCCGTCGGCCGTTCCAGCAGCGACTTCAGGCAGCGGCCGGTAGGTGCTGCCTCGGCCGTGTGGGAGCGCGCCTCGACATAGGTGACTTTGAGCGCGCCGTCCTTGCTGTAAAGATAGAGATCGACCACGCAGTCACCGGTGACGTATTGCCAGACCTGCGCCGGCAGCTCGGTGCGGATCCGCGCCGGATCGCCGAGCGCGCGGCGCACCACTGCATGGTCGAGGCCGACCAGCTCGTTGGGATCGCCGGAGAGACGCAGCGCCGTCGGCAGCTGGGTATTACCTTCGGCGGCGACGGGCGTCGCCTCAAGCGGAGTCACCACGGCCGGCTTCGCGGCCACGGCCGCGACCGCCGGTTGCGGCGCCCGCGCGGGCTCGGTGGCGGAAACCTTGGTCGGTTGGATCGCGGCGGTTGCACTGGCGCTGCGCAGGTTCTGATGCGGTACTGTGCAGCCGGCGAGGAGCACGGCAATCCCGGCAACGATGACGAGCGACAGCGACGCCAGCGTTGCGGAAGCCGCTCTTGCCGAACGGCCCGCACGCATCGCAACCCACCCCGAACGCCACAACATGACTCGCCCCGGAGGCTTCTCCCCCGGGCCCAACTCGGGACTTCAGCCGACGTCGTGCTCCGACGCCGAGAATGCCGCCGGGAGAGGGTCGCGACACCGCCCCGAATCAGGCGCGCGACCCGGATCCCACCGGTTGCCGGTTAGCGGCCGACGGCCGCTGCCGGCGCCTGAACGATCTGCGCGTCGGGCAGGACCTCGACCTCACCCGAAAGCACGCCGCCACGCTCGATCTCGAGCTGGCCGTAACGGATCTTGCCGAGCACCTTGCCGCCGGTGCGCACGATCAGGCGCTGGCGCGCCGTCAGATCGCCGTCGAACCGACCGCTGATATCGGCAACGTCCACCTCCGCGGCCCCCTTGAACTCGCCGGGCCCGAGGATCTCGATGTTCTTGCAGTCCTGCAGCACCGCTTCGACCCGACCTTCCACCACCAGCGTGTCGCAGGTGCGGATCTCGCCGTTGAGGGCGATGCCACCGCCGACGATCAGCTTCTTGGTATCTGGCTCGGCCGAGGGCTTCGGCGACGAGCCGGCCGGAGCACCGCTGCTCGCCGCAGCGGGCGCCGGTCCTTCGCGGCGCGGCCCGAAGACCGAGAGATCCGGCCCGCGGCGGACGATTTCCGGATTGAGCGCCGGCCGGCTGGCCGGTTGCGATCCGGCGGCATCCGACCGCTGGTAGTTGCGCGGCTGCACTTCCGCCGTCTCCTTGGCGTGATCGGCGGCTGCGGTTTCGTCGTCCCTTTTTTTACCAAACATCGTGGTGACCTTCCCGTTAACTAATGAGCCCCCGAAGGCGGACGCCGGGTTACCGA
Source organism: Candidatus Cybelea sp. (assembly GCA_035542015.1). Taxonomy (GTDB): domain Bacteria; phylum Pseudomonadota; class Alphaproteobacteria; order Dongiales; family Dongiaceae; genus Dongia. The sequence continues at coordinate 15,801 of DATKMF010000002.1, read as the reverse complement.
GGCAGCCCGATCGCGGTCAGAATCTACCACAGATTCAAAAAGATGCACCATAAAAGCGGTGGCCAGGATCGGCGCGATCAAATTCACAACGGGGATGGTGGATAAGAAAGCTATCAACACTCCACCCAGTGTGAAACGTCCCCGATGGGCCGTGTAGACCCGATGCACGTCCGCGCGCTGCAGGCGACGATAGGCCGCCATGTCGTAATACTCGCGGCCGAGCAGGAACCCGTTCACGCCATAGGCGATGACGAAGTAGAGCGGCGTCAGCGGCGGGATCAGAAAGACCAGCGCGAAGAGATTGGCGACGAGCGAAATCAGCGCGAGCTTCAACCCATCGAGGATCGAAGCCCAGACCGAGATCGAATAGGGCGCCGGCCTTCCGGGATAGTATTCGGCCTCGACGGCGGCGATCACGCGCTCGCTGAAAAGCGCGCTGATTGCGGCTGCCAGCGCAGGGAAGGTGAACCAGGCGATGAACAGCGTCGCCACCACGCCGCCGATCTGGGTGGCTTCCGCCCACCAGCCGTGCAGACCCGAGAGCCACTGGATGAGGAACCACGCGAGCAGCGCGACGGCGATGAAGACGGCGATCGTGATGGCGATGCTGAGGCCGATCAGGCGCTGGATCCTGGGATCGCCCATTTGCGCGATGGCCTTCGAGATGGCGCCGAACACGTTCTCAACCTCTGCCTTGAATTGCGTGTCGCAGACATCTAGGCCCTGCGCCCGCGTGCCGCAATGGGCTCCTCACCAGGAACTCCGCGGGCGGCTTGTGCCTTTGGGCGCGATCCCTATACTGCGCCCGCTTTTGCGCCCGGCCCCTGCGCCCCAACGGTTCAGGCCGGGCTGCGCTGTTGGAAGATCAGGATGCCGGACAAGCATTTCGACGTCTGCGGCATCGGCAATGCGATTGTCGATGTCTTCGCCCATTGCGACGAAGCCTTCTTGACCGACCTGGGCCTGGCCAAGGGCGCCATGATCCTGGTCGATCCCGAACGCTCGGCGGCACTCTACGACGCGATGGGCCCTGCCGTCGAAGTCTCGGGCGGCGCCGCGGCCAATACCATCGCCGGCGTGGCCAGCCTGGGCGGAAGGGGCGCCTATATCGGCAAGGTCGGCAACGACCAGCTGGGCGGCATCTTCCGCCATGACATCCGCGCGACGGGCGTCTATTTCGAGACGCCGAGCGTCACCAGCGCGACACCGACCGCGCGCAGCATGATCTTCGTGACGCCGGACGCCGAGCGCACCATGAACACCTATCTCGGCGCCTGCGTGGAGCTGACGCCGGAGGACGTGGATCCGCAGGTGATTCAGTATTCCAAGGTGACCTATCTCGAGGGCTATCTCTGGGATCCGCCGCTCGCCAAGCAGGCGTTCCTGAAGGCCGCCGATCTCGCCCACAAGGCGGGCCGGCAGATCGCGCTGACGCTCTCCGATTCCTTCTGCGTGATCCGCTACTTGAAGGAGTTCCAGGACCTGGTGCGCGACCACGTCGATCTCTTGTTCGCCAACGAGGCGGAAATCAAGGCGCTCTGGGAGACCGACGACTATCAGCAGGCCGTCGCCATGACGCGCGAGGTCTGCGAGCTCGCGGCCTTGACCCGCAGCGCGAAGGGCTCGCTGATCGTGACCGCCGAGACCGTGGTCGAGGTGCCGGCGTGGCCGGTCCAGCGCGTGGTCGACCTGACCGGCGCCGGCGATCTCTACGCCGCCGGCTTCCTCTACGGCTACACCCAGGGCCGCGATCATGCCGATTGCGGCCGCATCGCCTCGCTCGCAGCCGCCGAAGTGATCGGCCATTTCGGCGCCCGGCCGGAGACCCCGCTCTCCGAGCTGCTGCTGCAATCAGTCTAGGATCGAGAATATTCCATTATGCAGCTTCGCAATATCGCCATCATCGCCCATGTCGACCACGGCAAGACCACGCTGGTCGATCAGCTGCTGAGGCAGTCGGGGGCGTTCCGCGCCAATCAGCAGGTGATGGAGCGGGTGATGGACTCCAACGACCTCGAGCGCGAGCGCGGGATCACCATCCTCGCCAAGTGCACCTCGGTGCAGTGGAAGGACGTGCGCATCAACATCGTCGACACGCCGGGCCACGCCGATTTCGGCGGCGAGGTCGAGCGCATCCTCACCATGGTGGACGGCGTGGTGGTGCTGGTCGATGCCGCGGAAGGGCCGCTGCCGCAGACCAAGTTCGTGACCGGCAAGGCGCTGAAGCGGGGCTTGAGGCCGATCGTGCTGATCAACAAGTGCGACCGCCCGGATGCCGAGCCGCATCAGGTGCATGACGCGGTGTTCGATCTCTTCGCGGCGCTCGGCGCCGACGACAGCCAGCTCGATTTTCCGACGCTGTTCGCCTCCTCGAAGCAGGGCTGGGCGGCGGAATCGCTGGAGGCCGAACGCAAGGACCTGGCGCCGCTGTTCGACCTCATCGTGCGCCATGTGCCCTCGCCCACCGTGGACGAGGACGGTCCCTTTGCCATGCTGGCGACCACGCTGGAATACGACAACTATGTCGGCCGCGTGCTGACCGGGCGGATCGAGTCCGGCCGTGCCGTCTTGAACATGGCGGTGAAGTCCATGCGGCCCGACGGGACCGAGATCGAGGCTTCGCGCCTGACCAAGCTGCTGGCCTTCCGCGGCATCGAGCGGGTGCCGGTCGAGAGCGCGGAGGCCGGCGACATCATCGCCATCGCCGGCCTCACCGAGACCACGGTCGCCGACACGATCGCGGTACCGGAATTTACGACGCCGCTGCACGCGCAGCCGGTCGATCCCCCGACCCTCGCCATGACCTTCTCGGTCAACGACGCTCCGCTGGCCGGCCGCGAGGGAGACAAGGTGACCAGCCGGATGATCCGCGCGCGCCTGATGCGGGAGGCCGAGGGCAATGTCGCGTTCCGCATCACCGAGACCGGCGACAAGGACGCCTTCGAGGTCGCGGGCCGCGGCGAGCTTCAGCTCGGCGTCCTGATCGAGACCATGCGGCGCGAAGGCTTCGAGCTCTCGATCAGCCGGCCGCGCGTGCTTTATCGCACCCACCCCGAGACCGGCGACCGCGAGGAGCCGATCGAGGAAGTGGTGATCGACGTCGATGAAGGCTATGCCGGCGTCGTCATCGACAAGCTCGGCCAGCGCCGCGGCGAGCTCGTTGAGATGAAGCCCTCGGGCGGCGCCAAGACCCGGCTCGTGCTCTACGTGCCCTCACGCGGCATGATCGGCTATCACGGCGAGTTCCTGACCGATACCCGCGGCACCGGCGTGATGAGCCGTCTGTTCCACGGCTACGGACCGTTCCGCGGCCCGATCGAGGGGCGGCGCAACGGCGTGCTGATCTCCAACAGCGACGGCGTCTCGGTCGCCTATGCGCTCTGGTATCTCGAGGAGCGCGGCGCGCTCTTCATCAATCCGGGCGAGGCGGTCTACGAGGGCATGATCATCGGCGAGCACAGCCGCGGCAACGACCTCGAGGTCAATCCGCTGAAATCGAAGCAGCTCACCAACATCCGCACCACCTCGAAGGACGAGGCGATCCGCCTCACGCCACCACGACAGATGTCGCTGGAGCAGGCCTTGGCCTATATCGAGGAGGACGAGCTGGTCGAGGTGACGCCGAAATCGATCCGGCTGCGCAAGGCGCTGCTCAATCCGCATGACCGCAAGAAGGCGGAGCGCGCGGCGGAGGCACAGGCGGTTTGATCAGAGGACAGATGTCAGAGGACAGATGTCAGATGCAGCGCTTCTTCTGACATCTGAGATCTGACATCTCATCGCGCCCTCGCATCCACGCTCATCGGTCCCGCGCCGAAATAGACGATCTGCATCAGGCCGCCGGCGATCGCGAGATCCTTCATGAAGTGGATCTGCTCGTTCGCGTCGCTGAAGTTGTGGTGGAAGCCGAAGGCGGCGACCAGGCAATAGAAGGCGATGATCGCGGCGACCAGGCGCGTCTGGTAGCCGACCAGCAACAGCAATCCGCCCAGGAGCTCGATCACGATCGCGATGCCGACCGCGCCGGCCGGCACCGGCAATCCGTGTTGCGCCGTGTAGTCGATATTGGCCTGGAACTTGGTCACCTTCTCGAAGCCGCTCGGCAGGAAGAGGACGGCGATCAGGATCCGCCCCAACAGCGGCATGAAGCGCAGCGATTCCAGCATGTGAAACTCCCCGTCCGGGCGCCGGCCCGGACCCTTGCGGGACGGTCGACCCCCGACCGTTCCTCCCGGGTCCATCTTAGCAGGATCGAGGTTCAGCGCGCGATCCCAGGCAGCGCCTCGAGGACTGCGAGGAAGCGATCCACGATGGTTTCCGGCGCCCGCTCCGGCCGCGCCGCTTCGGCAAAGGCCGCCGTGGTGAAGTCGGTGGGTGCGCGCCAGATCCGATCGAGCGCCGCGATCCAGGGCTCGATGCCGACGTCGATCGGCACGGCGATGCCGCCGCCGCCCATGGTCCCGGGGAGCGCGCCGCGTGCGGCGACCAGGGCGGGGATGCCGCTCACCTGCGCCTCGGCGACGATGCGGCCGAAGGTCTCCTCGAATGTGCTTGGCATCAGCACCAGCCGCGCCCGCCCGTAGGCCTCGCGCATGTCCTCGTCGGTCGGCCAGAGTGCGACGTTGCCGAGGGCGCGGGCGCGGTTGATGAGGACCGCCCGCCAGGCATCGCTGATGCTCCAGCTCTCGACCGCAAGGAACGGAATCTCGGGCCGTGCGGCCGCCAGTCGGAAGAAGATCTCGACGCCCTTGCGCAGGGTCGGGTTGACGAAGAGCACGGCATCGTGCGGTCCCTCGGCCACGCGATAGGCTTCGGGCTCGATCAGCGGCGGCACGACTGGCGGATCGACGCCGAGCAGAGTTTGGAGGCGCCGCGCGGTGAAGTCCGAATTGGCGATGAGGGTCACCCCGGGAAGCGCGACGGGATTGATGTCGAAATCATAGGGCTCGGCGCTTGCCGCGTAGAGCGCCACTTTGGCGCCGGCCTGCAGGCTCAGCGGCACCAGCGGCATCGACGCCGTGCCGAGGGGGATGACCGCGACGTCGGGCTTCCAGTCAGCAAGGGCCACCGGATAGCCGAGCACCGGTTCCGGCGCACGATAAGCCGGGCAGCCGATCACATCGTCGCGGGTGAAGGGAGCCGCCGCTGCCTGGCGACCGGCGAAGATCGCCGTGGCGATGCCACGCCGCTGCAGCCGCAGCGCCAGGGCCTGGTTGCTGGTCTCCTGACCACCCCAGAACTCTGGAATCGTCGGATGGGTCGCGGCGAAGATCAGGCGCATCGCGACGCCGAACGCAGGCTAACGATAGGAAATCGGCGGTACGAAAGCGTTGCCGGAGAGGAACTGGTTCAGCGAGTCGAGGATCGTGCTGTCTTTCGGACCGTTCTTGATCTGGTTCTGCAGGTCGTCGATCAAGCCGGCGAGATTGGGATCGGTGCCGAGGTCGGCAATGTCCTGGTCGGGCAGCTGGCCGCCGAAGCCGGTCTCGGTGTTGAAGGCGGCCAGGATCTTGGCCAGAAGCTCGTCGGTGATCTTGACGATCTCCGGCGGTCCGCCATCGGCCGGGAAGCGGAAGGCATAGCCGGGGCGGTAGAGGCTGTCGCCGCCCTCGAGCTTCAGCTCCTTGCCGTAGAGGAAGACGGCGTAGCCATCCTGCCCGCCGCCGGGGAAATAGAACAAGCCGATGGCGCCGCGGATGGTCATGGTGGCGGTCGGCGTCTTCACTGAGACGTCGCCGGTCTTGCTGAGCTGGCCGCCGATGAACCTGAGCGCGCCTTGGGCCAGGTTGAGTGCGATGCCGCCCGCCTTGCTCGCCGGATCGTAGACGAACTTGTCGAGCGTCACCTCGGAGCCCTTGCCGACGGTCAGGGTCGAGCGGTCGGCGAAGATCACGTTGGCGGTGCCGTTCTCATCGGTGCGGATTTTCTCGTTCTCGACCAGGCCGGCGCCGACGTTGAGCGTCTGCTCGGCGGCACTGGGCGCCGCGCCGAAGGCATCGGGCTTCACCGCAGCGACCGCGCCGATCGTGCCGGCGTCTTGCGCCAGCGCCGGGCCGGCGGCGGTGACGCCGATCCCCATCCCGCCCGAGATCAACCCGACGCCCAGCAACCATTCGCGCCTGATCATGTTCCGTTTCCTCGCACCGGCTCAGAACCGCCAGCGGGCGGACATCGCCACGGTGACATTGTCGTAGGTGTAGTTCCGAAGGTTCGAATCATCCATCAGATATTCCACCTGCTGGTTGAGACTCCAGGATTCCGAGAGCGGAATCGAGTTAACCAGATCGAACTGCCAGATGCTGTCGCGGCGCGTGTTGCCGTCGATATGCGGGTCGGCGGCTTCGTACCAGCGGTGCTCGTAGGCGGCAGAGAGCCCTACCAGCCAGTTTCTGGGCAGGAAGGCGACCGGCGAGGAATAGGTCTGATAACCCGCGAGAGCGGCGCTGAAGGCGGCGTAGTCCAGGCTGTCATGCTCGGTGCCGGCGGAGCGGCCGCCGACGCTGCCGATCAGCGTCGTGCCCGGCCGCGCCAGCCAGGTCAGCGTCATCGTGCCGTCCTGCTGGAAGCCGGTGTAGTCCTCGGTATGGCCGAGGGAGGAGACGCGGTCGTAGTTGCGGTAGACCGCGTCATAGCCGAGATCGAGGGTAAGCGCCTCGTTGAACTTGAGCCTGGCGCCGATGCCGGGGCCGCCGCCGCCGTCGAGCCACTCGCCGTCGGCCGAGGCGGCCTCGAAATTGACCCGCGGGGTCAGGCGGAAGAACCCGCCATCGGCCGGGAAAGGATAGAAGCCGAGCGCGACCTGACCATTGATCCGGCCGGTATCGAGCTTGCTGTTCTCGTCGTAGAGCTGCCCGAAGCCGGTCAGGCGGGATTCCAGCGCCATCCCGTCCTGCCGGCCGAAATCCAGCGTGTGGTTGACGTTGAAACCCATGACGCCGGAGACGTCCTCGCTCGGGCGCTCGGCGTGCGGCCGCCCGGCATGGTTCCGCTGCGAGAAGATGACGTCGGCGTAGGGCCCGGCATTGGCATTGGTCTGATATTGCATGCCGAGGAAGACGCTGCCCGAGAAATGGCTGGGCGCGGTCTTGTTGAGCGCCTGCTTGCGCAGCGCCTCGGCCTGCGCCTTGATCGCCGGCGTCGTGTTCGGCGCCGCAAGGGCCGCCGCATAGGCCTGCGCCGCTGCGGCATCGCTGCCGGCCCGCTGATAAAGCTCGCCCAGGGTCACATGGAGTTGCGCGTGGTCGGGATAGAGCAGGACCAGACGCTCAAGCACGGCGATCGCGCCCTCGACATCCCCTTCGGCTACCAACGCCTTGGCGTAGACCAGATTCTTGTCGAGGTTGCCCGGATCCTTCAGCAGCTCGGCGAAGGCGGCTTCGCTCGCCGTTTCGGCGCTGGCCGGTCCGGCTGCGACCAGCACGCCCAGCCACACGACCGCGAAGGCACGCAACACCAGACCACGCATTCGAACGGCTTCCCCCAGATGACGGCCGTGCAGAGGGGGCGGAGATTAACCGATCATTAACGACGCGGCCAGTGTTGCCGGATTCATCTTCGTTGACGGTTTACGCATCTCCTCACACGGTGAGGTGGCGGGCCCGGGCGCCGCGCTCGATCGCGGCGGCCGGCAGCTTGCCGATGCCGAGCGAATAGCGGATGAGGTCGAGGAGCCGCGCCTCCTCCTGGGTTACCTTGCCATCGGCGGCGGCGACGTCGCAGGCGAGCGCATAGGCGGTCTCCCGCAGCCTCTCGGGAAGCGCCTTCTTGATCTCGGAGAGGACCTTGTCGAGCCCCTCCTCGTCGTTCAGCAGATCGACGCAGCCCGCCGCGGTCGAGGCGATCTTGGACCGGTCGTAATCGCGGAACACCGGCAGATGCGCCACCATGTCGCCGATCGAGGTCATTTCGGCGTCGGTCATGTCGCGGTCGGCCGCCGCCATGAGGACCATGGTGTAGATCAGCGCTGCGTGATGGTTCGTGGTCGTCGTGGTCATTGGGAGCCCTGTCTGAGAACGCTTTTTGGGGAGAGGGCGGGACTGTAGCGGCCCACCCCAGCCGGCACAAGTGACCGGCACAAGACGAGAACGCGAGTCCCCTATGTTGCTGCCGGCATTTGGCTTTGCCATGGTCGCCGGATGGAAGCCATCATCGACGTGGTCATGCCGGTCTTCGCCATCATCCTGTCCGGCTGGGGCTGCGGCCGAATGGGCTTGCTCGGCGACGGCGCCTCGCAGGCCCTCAACGGCTTCGTGTACTTCGCCGCCCTGCCCGCCCTGTTCTTCGCGGCCATGGCGGAGGTGCCCCTGGCGGAGACGCTCAACCTGCCCTTCATCCTCGATTACATGGCCGCCACCGCCGGCGTCGCGCTGGCAACCTGGGCGATCGGCCGCTGGCGCTTCCCGGCCACGGGCGACGCGCTGGGGCTGCAGAACATGTCGGCCCTGTTCTCCAACACCGGCTATATGGGCATCCCGCTGCTGCTGACCGCCTTCGGGCCCGTGGGGAAGCTCCCCGCCATCATCGCGACGGTGCTCAACGGCGCCATCGTCATGGCCTTTTACATCGCCGTCGTCGAGTTCCAGCAAAGTGCCGCCGAGCATCCGTTGAAAGTGCTGCGCGATGCCGCTTCCGGCGTCGTCAAGTCGCCGCTGGTGCTCGCGGCGGCGCTCGGCATCGCCTGGTCGGCGCTCGGCGTGCCGGTCCCGGTCTTCCTGGCGAAGTATTGCGAGATCCTCGGCGCGGCGGCACCGCCGGCCGCGCTCTTCGCCATGGGCCTCTTCATGGTGGGCAAGAGCTTCCGCGGCGACATGAGCGAGATCTCCGCGCTGTCCGCGTTGAAGCTGCTGCTGCATCCGCTGCTGGCCTGGGCGATGCTGCTGCTGATCCCGCTCGACCGCGACTGGTCGCGTTCGCTGATCGTGCTCGCAGCCTTGCCCACGGGATCGCTGGTCTTCGTGCTGTCGAGCCAGTATGGCGTCTACACCCAGCGCTCGACCGGCGTCATCATCGCGACGACCATCGCCTCGGTGGCGACGCTCTCGCTGTTGTTCAACCTGCTGGGCGTGCGGTGAGTCTCAGGCGAGTGCCTCTGCGCGCTGTGCGATGACCCGGGCAGCCGGCAATATCACCGTGACCGTGGTGCCGACCCCGACGCGACTGTCCATCTCGATCGTGCCCTGGTGCAATTCGACCAGCGACTTGACGATGGCGAGGCCGAGGCCGGTTCCGGGCGTACCGGCGTGCTTCGCCGCCGTGGTTCGCGCGAACGGGCGGAACAGCTGCTTCATCTCGTCATGCGGGATGCCGCAGCCGGTGTCCTTGACAGTGAGCATCGGTCGGCCGCCGCCATCAAGCCGGGTCTCGACTCTGACCTTGCCGCCGGGCGGCGTGAACTTCACTCCGTTCGTCAGGAGATTGAGGGCAATCTGCCGCAAGGCACGCTCGTCCGCATAGACCGGCGGCAGCATGGGGTCGAGCGACACGTCGAGCGTGACGCCGCCGCGTTCCGCTTGCATCCGAACCAGGCCCACCGCCTCCCGCACGAGCCCGGTCAGATCGCAGTCGCTCTCGGCCAGCTCATGGCGACCCGCTTCGAGCTTGGTCACGTCGAGCAGGTCGTTGATCAGAGCCAGCAGCAGCTCGCCGCTCGTGTGTATGTCGTCCGCATAGCCTTCGTATCTGGCGTCGCCGAGCGGACCATAGAGCCGGTGCCGCATCAGATCCGAAAAGCCGATGATCGCGTTCAGCGGCGTACGCAGCTCATGGCTGACATTGGCGAGCAGCATCGATTTCGCATCCGCTGCCTTCATCGCCTCGTCGCGCGCGCCAGCGAGGTCGAGCGTCATGCGCTGGAGGATCACCACATTGCTTGCGAGCGCGGCCGCGGCGCGTCGACGTTGCTCGACCGCGACCAGTGCAACGGCCAGGAGTGCCAGGCCGAGGAAGCCGATCCAGACCGATGCCAGGGCCGCGCCGAACAACCAGCTGCGGTCTACGACCAGCAGCATGCGCCAGGGCGCACCCTTGACCACGGCGGTATAGAGCAACCAGCCGCCAGCGCGCTGGAGCCGGTTGCGGCTGCCATCCGGTCCCAGCGCGAAGCCGCGCAATGCACCGCCTTTCGGCAGCACGTCAGCGAGATCGATCAGGCTCTGCGGCGATCCCGCCGGCGTCGCGGAGTCCGCGATCACATGATTCCCGCTGTTGACCAGCAAGGCGCGGCCGGGGCCGAAATTTCCGCCCGCGAGGATGCGGCTCATGGTGCCGAGTGTCAGGTCGAGATCGACCGTCCCGCGAAAGCGCCCATCCGCGTCATAGACCGGCGCACCGATGCTCGCCATCAATCCCTTGCCTGCGCGGTCGAGATAGACATCGGTCCAAAACGTGGCGCGCGTCGGGTCCTGCTCCGGCAGCCCCAGCCTGTAAAAGTCGTAGCTCGGCAGGTCCTCGCTCCAATGAAATTCGCGGGACGGAACCCAGGGATGAAGCGCCATGAAATGGTTCTTCGAGGTGTAGTAGACCCAGGCCGCGTCCGGCACCTGGCTGTGAGTCGCCGCGAACAGGGTGTTGAGCGCGAGGCCAACTTGGATCTCACGACCGATGCCGCTGTCGATCGGCGGCAGCGCGCCCCAGCCGGTCAGATTGGCGAAGGCGTCCGGCTGAAGGTCCGGCGGCACGGCGTCGAGGGCATAGCCGGCAAAAGCATCTGACGGCTTCAAACTGGCGTAGAGCCGGCGTGCCGAATCCGGCGCCGAGGGTTCCGCCAGCATCGCCTCAGCGGTGCGGCGGAGAGTATCGACGTGCTCGATGCAGGAGCCGACCAGCGTCGCGACGTTGGCAGTGACGCCGGTCAATTCGTCCTCAAGGCGATCCAGCCGCGAATCGTATTCGCGCGCAGCCAGCGCCCAGAGTCCAACGATGGCGCCGAGCATGACCGTGGCATAAGCGGTATAAGCCGTGCCTTTGCCGGTGGCGCGGCCGAGCGGATGGATCAGGCGGCGAGCCATGCCTTGCGAAGCCAAAGGAGCGCCGGCATGCGGTGCTCAGGAATGGAGGTCCTCTCCATCCCAGGACGATGGGCGAAGTGAATTAAATTCCTATTAACCAGAGCGGGAGGCGCAAAGGTCATCCTGATCTGCAGGCGCTATGCGGAGTTGCTCAAGAATGCGGCGGTGGTCTCGATCGCCTGCTTCAAGCCGATACGCTGGACCTCGACGCCTTCCGGGAAGGCGGTGAGCAGACGCGACGGCATGGCCTTGTCCAGCAGCACGAAGACGCCGCGATCATCGGCGCGACGAATGAGACGGCCGAAGGCCTGCTTCAGCTTGAGGCGCGTCAATTGGTCCTCGTATTCCGTGCCGCCGAAATGCTCCTTCCTGGCCTTGTGCAGGATGTCGGGGCGCGGCCAGGGCACGCGGTCGAACACCATCAGCCGAAGCGCGCGGCCGGGCACGTCGACGCCGTCGCGCACGGCGTCGGTGCCGAGCAGGCAGGCATCCTCCTCGCCGCGGAAGATGTCGATCAGGGTCGCGGTGTTGATGGCATCGACATGCTGGGCGAGGAGATCGATGCCCGCGGCTTCGAGCGCCGGCGCGATCCGGCGATGCACGGCGCGCAGGCGCGCGATCGCGGTGAAGAGGCCGAGCGCCCCGCCTTTGGCCGCCAAGAAGAGTGCGCGATAGGCGGCGGCGATCTGATCCATGTCGTCGCGGGCGAGGTCGGTGACGATCATAACGCGGGTCTGCGCCGCATAGTCGAAGGGCGAAGGCACGCGAACGCGGAAAGCCGGTTTGGGGAGATGCCGCGCGCCGGTGCGCGCTTCGGCGCCGTCCCAGGCTTCGGCGGTGCCGCTGCCGTCGGTCAGGGTGGCGGAGGTGACGACGATGCCATGGGCGGGCTTCGCCACCACCTCGGCAAACGGCCGCATCGGATCCAGCCAATGGCGATAGAGGCCGACATCGGTCTCGCGGCCGTCGATGCGTTCCAGGGCGAACCAGTCGACGAAATCGGGCGGCGTCGCGCCGTGGAGCGCCGTCAGCATGTCGCGCCAGGCGGTGATCTCGAGCTCGGCGCGCCGGGCGATGCCGCGCGTCATCGCCTCGATGCGGAGCCTGGTCTGCGGGTCGAGCACATCGGCATCCTTGTCGAGCCGCTGCGACAGCAGCAGCGCCAATGCACGCATCGGCACCTGCAGGTTCTTCAGCGCGCGATCGAGCGCGTCCGCGGCTTCGAGCACTCTGGGATCGGCCGGCTGGGTCACGCATTCGAGACTGTAGCCGGCGCGATCCTCCGGGGCGCGCGCCAGCACCTGATGACGTACGGCCGCGAGAAAGGCTTCGCTGGGATTGCCCGGGAGGCCGTCGGCGACGCGCTGATGCCAGCCGTCGCCGGGCAGCGCGCGTGCGGCCTGCATGATCGCCTCCAAGGCGTCCATGGCGCGCGCGTCGTCGAGCACCAGGTCTTCGAGGCGGCGGCGCAGACCGCGGGCGCGGCTGCGGCGCCCGCCTTCGCTGCCGATCAGCCAGCGCCGGAGATCGCCCGCCTCCTGGCCGGAGAGATGTGCGGCGAAGGCGGAGTCCACAGCTGCGAAGAGATGATGGCCTTCGTCGAACACATAGCGCGTGGGCAGGGTCTGCTCATCGGGCCCGAGGGCGGCCTGGATCATCACCAGCGCATGGTTGGCGATGACGATCTCGGCCTTGCGCGCGCGCCGCACGCTGCGCTCGATGAAGCAGCGGCCGTAATGCGGGCAGGCCGAGTAGACGCACTCGCCCCTCCGGTCGGCGAGGCCTAGCGTGCGCGCCGAGCCGAGCAGATCGGGCAGCCAGCCCGGGAGATCGCCGCCCGCCATGTCGCCGTCGCGCGTCGCCATGGCCCAGCGCGCCATCAGCCCGAAGGCGACGGCGTCCTGCGGCCGCTGGCCGAGCTCGCCCGCCATCTCTGCGAGATTCAACAGGCAGAGATAATTCTCGCGGCCCTTGCGGATCACCACCTTCTCGGCCTTCAGCACCGGGTTGGCGTAGAGCCGATCGAGCTCGGCGTCGATTTGGTGCTGCAGATGGCGGGTGAAGGTGCTGATCCAGACCGGTCCCTTGTTCTTCTCGGCCCACAGCCCCGCAGGTGCGATATAGCCCAAGGTCTTGCCGACGCCGGTGCCCGCTTCGGCGAGCACGAGATGCGGCTCGCCCTGGTTCTCGCGCGGGGAGAAGGCCGGGACGAGAGCGGAGGCGTAGTCGGCCTGGCTCGGGCGGTCTTCGGAATCGCTGCCGAGCAATCGGTGCAGCCGCTCACGGGTCTCGACGGCGCCGACCGGGATACTGTCGGCCTGGGGCTGCGGCGCGGTCTCGGTCCATTCCGGCAGATCCTCCCAGACCGCGACACCTGGAACCGCGCGGCCTTCGAAGCGCGGGAGGGCGGCGAGCACGGCGTCGCCCCAGATCCAACCGTTCTTCGCCATCGCCTCGGCGATGCCGCGCACCCGCCAGCGCTGGCGATCGAGCGCCGAAAGCTCGTTCAGCAGCGCCCGGGCGCAATCGCGCAGCAACTCCGCCTGGCGCTCGAGTTCGAGCATGTGACCTCCGCCGGCCGGAAGCAGGCCGAGAGCCTGTGCGACACCGGTCGGCGTCGGCAGACAGAAACTCGCCGGCCGCACGAAGGCATAGAGCTCCAGGAGATCGAAGGCCGGGAAGCGCTCGCAGCGCAGGCGTCGCACGACAGCCGGCAGATGGCAGAGCAGCGGCGGCGCCGACCGCAGCAGCCGGATGGCCTCGCCATGGCCGACGCGCCGCACGCCGCCCTCGACGGCGCGCCAGGCGGCATCCTTGAGGCCGACGACAAGGGACGGCGGATCGAGCTCCAGAACCAGCGCCATGGCCGAGCTTTATCGGCAGGAACCATGGCGAACGCAAGGGGAACCCGTGGGCTCGGCTTGCTCGTAGTTTTGCACAACGGTATCTTGTTGAAGTAATCCATCCGGACGGGGATGCGGCGTCACTTCATGAAGCTTGATGTGATGCCACGTTGGTTCTGGATCACCTTGCTGGTGATCGCTTGTGCCGTCGTTCTTCTTGCCGAGAGGATCTACGAAAGTGCCTACGGCCGGGGCTCGACTTGGTGGATGTGGGGTCTGCTCTGGGTCTTGTTCGCGGGATGGCGCGTGATCCGCAGATGGATCCAGCGGAGGCGGGCAAAGCGAGCGGGCGATCTTCTCCTCGAACAAGAATTGCCGCCCGCGCCGCGGAGGGGAAAGTTCTCGGGCGAAGTTCTGCTCGATCAAGAAGTACCCAAGCAGCCCTGAACGCGTCCGCCCCGTACCGGAGAAAGGTCCTAGCCGAGAAACGGATTGACGACGCGCAGGCCCTCGATGGCCATGGCGTGTTGCATGTCCTCCGACCACAACGTATCGCAACCTGCGTGCAGCGCCGAGGCGGCGATCATAGCGTCGTATGTTGAAAGACCGTATCGCTCGGCGAGGCGCAGTCCGGTCTCGTGGATCTCCACCGTAAGTGGGTGAACGGTCAGCAGGGCCCGAAGCGTGTCTAGAAACACATGAGTCTCAGCCCAGGACTTCTGCATCTTTCTGCGCGCGACGTTGGTGAGCTCGTTGAACACCTGAACGCTGATCGCTCCACCGGCGTCGACCGCCGCCTCCGCTCGGTCTGCCTTTGCCGCGTCTCCGGACGCGATGTAGACGAGGACGTTGGTGTCGAAGAAGCTACCGGGCATTCGCCTCGTCCCGGTCGAATTTGAAATCGGCAGGAAGGCTGCCCCGGAAGGCGCGAAGCCTTTTCAACAGCGCGTCACGGCTGGGCTTGCGCGCTACAGCGAACTGACGGGCATCGGCGACATGGATTTCGATCTCATCGCCTTCCTTGAGCTCAAGCGCGTCGACCACTGCGGCGGGCAGACGCACCGCGAGACTGTTTCCCCATTTCGCGACCAGCATGCGTCCCTCCTCATGGATATACATTGCAAATTATGTATATCTAGCAGAAGCATTGGTCAAGTGCCTTAGGTGCCGTGGATGCGGTACACGCGCAGCTCCTGGGCCACGCCCGGCAGCTTCGCGACTTTGGTTTCGAGCTGCGGGCCTGCCAGGAGCGGCGCGACGCCCTCGGCGGTCTTCACATCCTCCGAGATGTAGATCTCGTCCGCACCGGCGAGCGCCTGCACGCGGGCCGCGATGTTGACGGTCTGGCCGAAATAATCGAGCCGGTCATTCAGCGTCACGGCGATGGCGGCACCGCTGTGAATGCCGATCTTCAGAATCAGCGCACGATCCGGCTGCCGCTCGTTGAAGGTGGCGATCACCTTTCGCATTTCCAGGGCCGCGGCCAGGGCATCCACCGGCTCCAGGAAGGTCGCCATGATCGCGTCGCCGATGGTCTTGATGATGGCACCATTGTGCCGGACGGTGACGTCCTGCAGCCGATCGAAATGCTGCTGGACCAGCGAGAAGGCGTTGAGGTCGCCGATCCGGTCGTAGAGCGCCGTCGATCCCTTGAGGTCGGTGAAGAGCAGGGTCACGTCCTTGACGCCCATGCCCTCGTTGGCCCGGATCACCTCGGAGCGGAAGAGATCGCGGAAGGTCTGCGTCGCGAGCAGGCGCTTGCCGTTGAGGAACGGCAGGAAGCGCAGCCCGATGGCGGTGATGTCGAAGCCGGGCGGCAGGACGCAGATCATCAACAGGCCCCGCTCCGGCGTCGGATTCTTGAGCGTGAAGACGAACTTGCCGGGCCGCGCCTCCCGGATCGCATGCGTTCGCACCTCCTCCCCATAGGCGATCGGAATGACCTGGGGGTC
>DATKMF010000001.1:0-2096 GCA_035542015.1 Candidatus Cybelea sp. | reverse complement strand
CTATCTCCCGGAAGGCAGCGCACGGACGAAGAAGGCAAGGAGGTGCGCCAGCTGTTTCAGCGCGGGAGCTTACTCGACGCCGATTGCGCCGAAGCCCATGGATGCACACGGGCGGCGAATCAGCGCCACCAACTGCATTTGTCGCATCTTTGTCGCGTGCAGTTCTGTCGCAAGTCCGGAGATGGCCTCCTCGTGAACTTCGACAGGCACTTCACAGCGAAGCTCGCCGGGCCAGATCGGCGCGAAAGAAGAGGTCTGCCGCCGGGGCGGTCGGGCATTCCGGCATGTACCGCCTTGCCCGGGGTCGTTGTTCTACCTCTCCAAATCTCCCAGCACCATCCGGTTGAAGTCGTAATGCATACGATCCCAGAAGGGCGAATAGAAGTGCGACCGGTGTGCAGGTGAACGGCGCGCGCGCTGGACCAGCTCGCAGATCGCGTCATCCTCCTCGCTCGCCTTAATCGAGCCGGCGAGGCTCTTCTTCCGCATCGCCAGATGGGCCGGGTCATGCGCGGCTCCGGCGTCGTAATAGCTCGCGATAAACCACCGGCTGTTCTCCGCATCCCGCGGCACCAGGATGCGCGCGCGCCAATGGGTCGGGAACACCAGCAACGCCCAGTTCGGATAGATGTTGAGGATGTAAGAGACTTCGACCGGCAGGCCGGTCCTCTTCGACTTGATCCTCGGGAGATCGACTCCGGGATAGGTGTTGCTCACGCGCGCCGTCTCGAAGCCCAGGCCCTTGACGATGCCGTCGTTGATCTCGGTGAAGGTCTTGCGGGCTTGAGCATCGACGCGCGGCACATGGGCCGAGCGGCGGTACATCTCATGCACGAAGCCCTCGTGATAGACGTTGGGCGCGTAGTTCTCCCAGAGCGGTTTCCAGTTTGCCTTGGTGTCGAAGCGGACGATGCCGTCGCTTTCCGGTCCATCCATCGCCATCTCCAGGCCGCTTGTGTCGTGATCGGCGAAGAGCGCAGTCACCGGCTCCAAGAACGCCGCGAGCGGTGCGCATTGTCCCGACAGATCGGCAAAGACCATGTCGCGCCAGATCCCCGAGCGGATCTCGACGAGATCGCCGCTTTGGGCGCGCAAGCTCACGACGTCCGGATCGGGCGTCCCGTCCCAGAACGGCGCCTTGGTCAGCCGGCCGCGTAGATCGTATTGCCAGCCGTGATAGGGTCCGACCAACGGTCCGGGACCGGCCTGCCGCTCCGTCACGACGGGGCAGCCGTCATGGGCGCCGACATTGTGGAAGATGCGGAGGACGCCGTCGTCGCCGCGCATCAGCAGCAGCGGCATTCCGCAGAACTCGATCGGCGCACGGTCGCCGACCTCGGGCAGGGCCGAGGCGAACCCAACGGCGATCCAGTTGCGGCTGAAGATGCGCTCGACCTCGAGCGCGAAGAAGCCTGGATCGTAATAGGCGAGTTGCGGAAAGGTCCGCGCCTGCTCGATCGGCGCCCGGATGGCACGGCGATCCGCCTCGGTCAGGAATGCATCGAGCGATTGCATGTCCATCTCCAGCCGGATGAGAAGGTAGGATTTCTCGTGCGAATGAGAATCCGATGCTAGTGCCTTCCTGACGGACGTGCCAGGGGGCGCCGCCGATGATCGGGTGATAGTTCCTACAGGAGGGACCGTCTAGCACTACAAGCCGGCAATGATACATGACCTGCTCGAAAGCCGTGCATTCTTGGACTCCGGCGGGCTCTTTCAGAGCACGACCTCGACCGCCTAGTCTCTTGACGATTTCGTCAAGACCGACGTCGCCTGCGTCGTCGCCAAAAGCTGCTTGATTCGAAACCCTTACCCACAAGATGAAACACCCGGAGTGTTGGGTTTCAACACTCCGGGTGAATGGTCCGGGAACGATCCGCCGGGGCTTTTCTACGCAGCGCGGAACACCGCCGCCCGCCGCGCGGCGACGATCGCCAGCGCGAGGCCGAGGAAGCTCGGCAGCATCACCGCGCCGAGATCAGTGGCAACGACGTCGGTCGCGCTCGGCAGGCCCTCGCTCAGCCAGCCCCGGAGATGAACGAGGCCGTGCAGCGCGGGCCAGGCGGCGCCCGCCAGGGCGAAGGCGGCGGCAGTCG